>JALWAP010000136.1 GCA_027016315.1 Anaerolineae bacterium
ATCGCAAGGCACTTCCTGTCCGCCCTGGATGTACTGGTCGGCGCTTATGTGGTCGCCATCGGTGGAATCAAGGCGCACATTCCGGACGAACTCCCTTACAGCGAGCGGTTCTTGCGTGCGGAGGCTTCGCCTGTCAGGTGCCCGGACGAGGAAGCTTCCAGGGCGATGGAAGCGCGAATCAGGAGCATCATGTCACAAAAGGACACCCTGGGCGGGGTCATCGAGACAGTGGCGCTGGGCGTGCCGGTTGGGCTCGGCAGCTACGTTCACTGGGATCGGAGGCTCGACGCACGCATCAGCGCCGCCATGATGAGCATTCCGGCGATCAAGGGCGTCGAGATCGGCGACGGTTTCGCCAATGCGGAACTGCCCGGCTCCCTGGCGCATGACGAGATATTCCTTGCCGAAGGCGGGCTGCTCATGCGGAAGACGAACCGGGCGGGGGGGATCGAAGGAGGTGTCAGCAACGGCATGCCGATCGTGGTTCGTTCCGCCATGAAACCAATCGCCACGGTGCTCAAGCAGCTCCGATCCGTAGACCTGGCATCCGGCGAACCGGCGCTGACGGTCTACGAGCGATCCGATTTCTGTCCCGTGCCGAGGGCGGCGGTCGTCACCGAAGCGATGCTGGCGCTGGTGCTGGCCGATGCCCTTCTGGAGAAGCTGGGCGGCGACAGCATGGACGAAATCCTGCCAAGGTTCGAATCGCTGCGTCGCGCCCGGCTAGAAGACTTGCCGATGGATAACAAGAGGTGGCGGTTCAGATGAGGAATATCGTCATTGCCGGGTTCATGGGGAGCGGTAAGAGTTCGGTGGGTAGGGCGCTTGCCGAAAGGCTCGGGTTGCAGTTCGTCGACACCGACAAGGTGATCGAGAAAAGAGCAGGGATGAGCATCCCGGAAATCTTCCGGAGGCGGGGCGAGCGGTTCTTCAGGGAGATGGAAGCCGACTTGGTGAAGGAGCTTGCCGCCAAAGAAGACCTGGTGATCGCCACAGGCGGCGGGATGACGGTTCCGGAGGAGAACTGGCAACTGCTTCTCGGATCCGGGGTCGGTGTCGTGCTGTTCGCTCCTATCGACACCATCCTGGAATGGATCGGGCAATCCAGGCCGCTGCTTCAGGGCGAGCGTGAAAAGCGGAGGAAGGATGCGATAGGGCTCCTCGCCAGGCGCGCGCGTTCTTATGCCCAGTTCAGGTTCATGGTGGACACGGACCGGCCGGAGGAGGAAACGGTCGCCGAGATCGAAGCTTACGTGCGGGGAGAGCCGTGGGAACACGTGATCCCCGTCCGGCACCCCGGAGGCGTTTACGAAATCAGGGTGCGTAAGGGATTGCTGGACGACGTGGGGGTCCGCCTGCGCGCCGCTGGGCTGGATGGTCCGATCGTTGCAGTGGTGAGCAACACTACGGTTGCGCCGCTTTACGCCGAGAAAGTGATGGCGAGCCTCGAATCCGCTGGCTACACGCCGGTGCTGGTGGAGATCCCCGATGGGGAGGAGCACAAGAACCTCCGTACTGTCCAGACGCTCTACGACCGTTTCCTGGAAGCAGGCATGGACCGGCACAGCGTCGTGCTCGCCCTGGGTGGTGGCGTCACGGGGGACATCGCCGGATTCGCCGCGGCGACTTACATGCGTGGTGTGCCCTTCGTCCAGGTGCCGACCACTCTGTTGTCGATGGTGGATGCGAGCGTGGGTGGGAAGACCGGCGTTGATCTGCCGCAAGGCAAGAATCTGGTGGGGGCGTTCAAGCAACCGGAGGCGGTTCTGATCGATCCGGCTGTGCTGGAGACGCTTCCGGGCGAGTATTTCCGCGCCGGCCTGGCCGAGGTGCTGAAGCACGGGCTCATCGGCAACCCTATCTTGTTCGAGATGCTTGCCGGTCCGGGACCTGCCAGCCTGGAGCAGATGCTCGCCAACGCCATCAGGGTGAAGGTCAGGATCGTCCAGGAGGATCCGTTCGAGAAAGGGAAACGGGCGTGGTTGAACCTTGGGCATACTTTCGCCCACGCGTGGGAGCGCCTTTCCGAATATTCCCTTCAGCATGGAGAAGCAGTTGCCATGGGGCTTGTGGCTGCTGCGAGGCTTTCGGAGCGGCTTGGTATTGCCGAAGAGGGGCTGTCCGAGAGGATAGAGGAGGCGCTGGAGCGGCTGGGGCTGCCATCGCAGATTCCGGATTGCCCTCCGGAAGAGGCCTACCAGGCTATGCAGAGTGACAAGAAGAAGAAAGGCGGGCGGCTACGGTTTGTCCTGTTACGCCAACTTGGCGACCCGCTGGTGCGTGAAGTCGACGAGGCGGACGTTTTAGATGTGCTGCGTGGAACCGAAACGAGTTAACCCGCTTGATTGTCCGAATCTCTGCTATTGATGTTTTCACACGCCAGCTACGAAGTATTTTCCTGTTCGCGTGTTCCCTTCGTTAAACGCGGTGACGCTGAGACCACGAAGACGCAGAGTTTTTGGTGAGCTTTGCGCCTCTTGCTTCTTTGCGCCCTGGCGTTGTGTTTCTCGCAAATGCTGCACTGCACTTATCATTTTGAAGAGTGTGACGCCGAACAGGATAAGATCGCACGACGCGCTCTGAGATTCTTTGCCTCGAAATATACTCGACAGCGGCCGAGAATTGGGATAACGCAAAAGTAGACGCAGGCGAGAAAGAGATGTAAGATATGGATGTGTCCAAACAACGTTTTCTTCGATGTTGACGCCATCGTCCACCGCCAGAGAGATAGCTTGAGAGGGAAACAAATCGCCTCTACAGCGCATCAAATGGGAACGAAATGCGACTGTTGATTATTGAAGACGAAATCGACCTTGCCAACGCCCTGGCTCGAGGACTGCGACAGCAGGGTTACGCCGTCGATATTGCAGCAAACGGTGAACAAGGCTTGTTCCTGGCTGAAGTGAATGACTACGATCTCCTTATCTTAGACCTCAATTTGCCCGATATTGACGGATTAGATATCTGCCGCGATTTACACAATAAAAATCCAGACCTGCTCATTCTGATTCTCACCGCCCGGGACCAAATCGAGGACAAGATAATCGGGCTCGACTCGGGGGCCGATGATTACCTTGTAAAGCCCTTTCACTTTCAGGAGCTGTTGGCGCGTGTGCGCGCGTTGCTACGACGCAGCGGACAAGAAAGGCATAAGCCCGTCTTGGAGTGGCGGGACCTGAAACTCGACCCGGTCACCCACACAGTGTGGCAAGGGAAACGGCGACTGGACCTCACGCGTAAGGAGTTCGCCATCCTGGAATATTTCATGAGACACCCGGGCAAGGTCGTTAGTCAGGAGGAATTGTTAGAGCATGTGTGGGATATGAACGCGAATCCTTTCACCAACACGGTCCGGGTTCACATCCGGTCGCTGCGAAAGAAGTTGGGCGACGATGCCGAGAACCCAAGATATATCAAAACCGTTGTTGGAGTGGGCTATTCCCTTTCACCTCCCAGGAGCCAACCTAGACCATGATACGAGCGCTTTTATCTAAACTCAGAGGGAGGTTTTTCTCTCGCCTGGCGCTCCGTGCGCGACTTGCGCTCTGGTCAGCGATACTTTTGTTCGGCACCAGCATACTGCTGACGCTTTTCATAAATTTCGTTGCCCGGGCATCTCTTCCTCGCGTGATTGTTGCCCCTCTCATAGCTACACCACCGCCGGTCGTTCGTCCCACTGCTCTTCCTGAACATATCACCCCGGTTCCATTTGAAGCCCCCCAATTCTCGCCTCAACCGATAGTCAAAGGGCTGGCAATTCAACAGGTTCAACAAGCCACGCTGCGGCAAATTCTGCTAATCTCAACTGGAGGCATCTTGCTGATCCTGGTTGTAGGAAGCCTTGGGATCTATTGGTTATCCGGGTATGGCCTCCGGCCGGTGCGCGAGTTGGCACAGTGGGTAACCCACATAGATGCCCAGACTCTGGAAACTCGGTTTGCTGTGAATGGCCCGAATGACGAAATCAAACAACTGGCAGATGCTTTTAATTCACTTTTGGATCGCCTGGAGGAATCCTTACAGCAACAAAAACGCTTCGTGTCGGACGCAGCCCACGAATTGCGCACCCCCCTGGCAACGTTACGCACGAGTATCGAGGTCGTTCATACAAATCCCAACGCCACGCTGACTGATTATCGGGAAATGAGCCAAAAGTTGGAGAAAACACTATCTCGCCTGGAAAGGCTGACAGAAAACCTGCTCCTTCTTGCCCGTGCCGAACAGCAAGTGACTTTTGAGGAAGTGTTCCTTTGGCCACTCGTTGAAGATGTGCTCTCAGATATGAAACCATTAGCCCAGCTGAAGGACGTCCGTCTCCAGTTAGATGGGAATACCGACATCCTGGTGAGGGGGGACAGTTCCCTGCTATCCTCAGCTTTTCGAAATTTGATAGACAACGCGATTTTGTACAATCGTCCTGGCGGGTCTGTCAAGATTCACATAGCTTCGGAAAGCAAGTGGGCCATCACCACCATTGCTGATACCGGCATCGGTATCCCCCAAGAAGACATTGCCAGCATTTTTGACCGCTTCTACCGAGGCCGTGAGGCTCGTTCCCTTCATCGGAACGGGACAGGTTTGGGGCTGGCACTTGTTGACCATATCGTGCATCTGCACGGGGGAGAAATTCAAGTTGAAAGCACCTTAGACATTAGCAGTACATTTACTGTGCGACTCCCTTTGAAAGAATAGTTCGTGTTCCAGTCACCTCAAGTCTTTAACCTCACATTGCCCAAATCTTAACGGAGATTTTATGCGCTGTGTTCTATAATTGGGGTGACCACGTGGCTGAATGCGAAAATCGGGCAAGTGTCGTCAATCAGAGGAGGTGCAGCCATGCTCAGAAGAAAAGCACATTTTCTTATTGTAGGCCTGTTGTTCACGATCTTTATTTTTACTATTCGCCCTTTTGCTCCCGTGCAAGCAGGGGCGACCCTTCCCGTTTTTCAGGATACGATCCTTGGAGTGGGCTTCTCTTACTTGCCCCGGAGCACAGAGGTTGTCCGAGACCAATACCTGAGCTCTGCCTATGGTTTCACCGTGGTTGATGCTGAAGGGCGTTTGCTGGCGCGAGTGGAGTGGTTGCGCGGTACGTCCCCAACCGAAGCAAGCGACATCGCGTCAAAGTTGATGGGGAGTTTTCCCACCATTCCAGTGCGTCGTTCTTGCATTGCTATTGACGGGCGCGAAGCGACATTGCTTTCGCCTATTCCGGGCCAAGTCGAGACGGCTGTGGTCCTGGTTACGGCAAATGGGCGCTTGTATCGAATCTTCTACAATACCGAAAGCGATCTGGGCTTAAGTGTTGTACAACGAATAACATTTATCCCCCCAAAAGGTGATTTGCTAACCCTTGGCCTCCGGAAGGCAGAGAATGCCCTCTACGACTCGCCGCCTTGGGATTGGCGAATAGACGCAAGAAAATCTGGTAAGGGATCTCTGACTGGGGGATCCTCTCGGCAGGGACCTCGAACTCAACCACAGGCGTATACTCCGCCTGGTTGTGTAGACTTTCCTACATGGAAATTCCTACAAACACAATGGGCATGGAATGCGAATGGGACAGGCACCTCATATCCGAAAGGATGGTCTAAAGCAGGTCCAAGTTACTTTGGTGAAGGCTTACATGTGGGGTGCGATCGGCCCACGAAGCTAAATGATTACTTTGCTTTAGATCATCCTTTGAAAAAATGGGATATAGTCTATCCGCCCGCGTCCGGTACGGTGCTTTATGCAGGATGGGCTGGGGGTGGTTGGGCTGGCCTGGGTAGAGTCGTTATTGTGGATTTGGGTAATGGATATTGGGCAATGGCAGCCCACTTGCGTGGAATAAATGTGACCGCGGGCCAATTCGTAGGTATCAGCACGGTCATCGGTTGGGCTGGGGCAAGTGGATATTATGGGGACAACTACTGGCCTACCGTCCATTTGCATCAGGGGCTGTACAAAGATGCGAACCTTGCCTCTTGGGCCGGAGGTATCTATGGTGGACATAGCGCACAGCCTATCAAAGTACATTATTTTAGGAACGGAGGAGGAGATTATTGGTACATTAGTAAATATCAGTGGATGAGCTGGTAGGGAAAACCATGAGCAAGATTTGGTGGTCTTGGCTATATGTTATAGTGGCGGGGCTAGCTCTTTTGCTGGCAGGGTGTACGTCCACCGACCTAAAGGGCACTCCCAAGCAACAAGATGTTCCTCTCCACACCCCTACATCGTTGCCGGCCGTAAGGTCCACGCAAGCTGCTGTGTCGTCCCTCACCCTTTCTCCGCCAACGCTTACGCCCGCACCGACTCCTGCGACAAGTAAGCCGGGGCCGCCACCTGGATACGTGGAGCCTACATTTCCGCCCACGCCCACGGTGGCTCCTTTGATCCCGGCATCAAAATGGCGGGAAATCGCGCTGCCCCCGCCTAAAGGCAGCGAGCAGATTGTACCGGCAAATGTGCCTGTGCCTACGATCCAGCTTGCCATCCCTGAGCAATGGAAAGTTGTCAACCATCCAGGGGCGTACTTCGTGTTGCCAGGGCCTAAGGCCGCGCCTCCTGTCCTTATTCTTGGGCCTACCCTTCCTTTTGAGGATTGGAAAGAGCCCATTCCTCAGAACATAGAAGATTTCAGCCGATCCATCGTACGGGTGTATCAGCGCCATTACGGGGTCATGAACGTGCATGCCGAGCGCGCTGTTGTTGGGGGACAGGAAAGTGTAGTGCTTTTCGTACCAGAAGGTGAAGTCTGTGCGGAACTCTTCGCTCCTTTGGCCGAGCGGTATGATATCGTTTACCAGTTCACCTTTACGCGGTCACTTTGTGATGAAGGAGGAGCTCTCACTGAAACCGGACAGTCTATCTTGAGAAGCATCAAACTGAGATACTGAGGAGATTTTCCTCGAGGAGGTGAGACCATGTTCAAACGAATGATTTTCCTTATGCTCATTGGCTTGCTTATGCTTGTTGGTACGACGAAAATCAACCCCGTGCAAGCTCAACCAAGGGTAACGCGCTCGGGCGAGGACCCGTGGCTACAGAAGCCCATATTGCCGTATTTGTTGCTCACTAAAGATCCCCGTCTCTCGGCTGAGAGGCAGGATCTTTACAAGGAGCTTCATCTTTCTGTGAAGGAGGTAAAAGCTTTGCAGGAAATTGCCGAACGGGAACAGCTGACGGTAAAAGAACTCTACCAGGCTTCGCAGAATACGCTTTTAGACAAGGCCTCTTCGTCCGCAGATAAGGAACGAGCGGTTCTCGCGCACAATCAAGGCGTCTCTGAGGCTATGGCCAAGACCGACCGGGCCGTCCGCCAGTTGTTGGGCTTCCGATACCGTACTTTTCGAGCGTGGATAAGGAACTGGTGGAATAGAGAACGGGATACTCTCTCCCGTCTCAAGAAACCCCACCCGGCTAGTTCCCCTACGGTGGAGTCAAGCGCGTACTCGTGCTACATGTTCGCGACACAGTACTATGGCTACACAAACTACGAAGTAGCTCTTCCTGACAAGTACGTCAAATTTGCAAACTTAGGCTGGTATATCCCACCGCCGTACAACAGCCGCTATAACAACCCTCCTTACACCGTCAACATTTATCGCAGCAACCACTGGGTCTGGAACGTCCTGGTACGAGAAGTCGGACCTTGGAACATCGACGACAATTATTGGGATGCGGCTACTGGCGCGAACCCGCGGCGCATGTTTAGTGACATTCCCCTTTGCTGGTCTGAAGCCGAATACGCATACTACTATGGATACAATGGTGGCAAGGACTATAAAGGGCGAACTGTAACAGTGCCAACTTCAGTAGATTTGACTCCAAAGGTGGCTGCTGACCTTGGCTTAGGGTACCTGGAAAACGGTTGGCTGACCGTGTACTACTCTGATCTGCCATAGAGAGCAAAGGGCCAGGGGATGGCAATTCAGACGATGGCCATCCCCTAATTATCGCTAAATATGGAGGAAGTAGAAAAATGCATTATGGTCACTCGAAAACGACTATGTTACTAAGTATATTAGCTATACTTATTCTCTTGTCGGCCTGTCAATCCAAGCTTCCATCGACACCTACGGCAACTACGCCGACTATAGCCGCTATAGACACCCCTACGGTCGTCGTAACAGTAACTTACGACGAGCGTGAGATACAACAACGCCAGCAAGAGGTCGACCAAGGGCATTTCGCTTTAAGTATTTCAGATCCAGCCTACACGGCTATGAACTATCTATCTAATCACTTTTCCGATTTTGGAAAAGTAGAGAAGCCCCCGCGAATCCTCAAGCAGATAAAGGACAGAGTAGCCGTCGTAGAGATAGAAAGCGGAGGCAAAAAGTACATCGTGACTCTAAAGAAATTAGCTCGGCAAGACGAAACTGGAGTATGGTTCGTCACCCGGATAGAAATCGTGCCCATAGGAACATCTCACTCCACCAAAACGCCAACTCCCTGAGCCCACTTCAAGTGGACGCAAATGATACAACACCCTCTAGGCCTTGCCCCGGTGGGGGCAGAGCCGAGGTTAAGACATGAGTACAGAGTCCATTAGAGTTTAGCTTCTCGCGCGAAAGCTATTGAAAGAGACGCTCCTTGCGTCAAGTGACTGCGGTGGTCCCCGTACGTTTTTCACGGCCCTGAGAATCGCCAGTGCTGAAGAATCTTGTCTGCTCGTGTATCCCTTTTGCCAAACGCGGGGACGCCGAGACCATGAAGACGCAGAGTTTTTGGTGAGCTTTGTGTTTCTCGCGAATGCTACACTGCGTTTGTCATTTTGAAGAGTGTGATGCCGAACAGGATCAGATCGCACGACGCGCTCTGAGATTCTTCGCCTCGGCACGGGCTTCGGCGCGCTGGCTTCCTACCGCCTTGGTGCTGGAGCTTATGCCTAACGGTCAGACCGAGCCTCTTGACATCTCAGACGGATGGGTTGTATACTTGCATCGTAGCATTCGTCTGGTCGGAGCGGATATTGTGACGTATCTTCTGGGTACGGTCGCGTTTGCTGTTTACCTTACCTGAGCCTACCTATCCGGCCGGACTCGCACAGCGGATCGGGGAGACGAACGAAGTTTGGATGACAGGCGTTGGGTATTGGTGCCCATAGGTATCATGCCCCTGGCGCTCTTCTTTGCGTTGGCCGACCTTTTCCCGACGATGACACACGAATACCAGGGATGCCATGGCGTCCAAGGCGCGGCCTTTGGGGGCTGCGCAGTTGATCGGGGAAGGGGCGGAACAATCCGGCGTACTGTGTTCTCCTGACTGAGATCAGGGCTCACGGGAGGGAAAGCCGTTGAGGGTCTACCGTAACGTTGCCGGGAAGGAGGGCAAGGAGGCTGTCAGCTGGGCGACGGTGGGCAGGTGGAGCGGGTACGGTGAAAGAGCATGTTGAGCGATTGGTCGCGCTGGCCGTTGGAATTATCGAGCGGTACTGGGCTCCGGATCAGCTTCTGCTGCTCATGGCGGCCACGGTGGTGGGGTTCGGCGCGGGCGCGGCCATCGTCGCTTTCCACATCTTCATGGCATGGGTTCACCACGTATCCACGCTTCTCCAGACGCACATCGGCGACCCGGTGCTGCACATAGTGGCGATCACGGCGCTGGGCGGCGTGATCGTCGGGCTCATCATGCGCTACCTGGCTCCGGAGGCGGCCGGCAGCGGCATCCCCCACGCGTTGCGCTCCCTGGCGCTGGAGCAGGGCCGGATGCCGCTGCGGGTGGTCATCTGGCGGCCCATCGCCACAGCGACCACCCTGGGCTTTGGCGGGTCGGCCGGGCGTGAAGGCCCGACGGCCCATTTCGGCGCTGCGCTGGGCTCCGTCCTGGGCCGCTGGATGAAGATGTCCGACGAGCGGGTGCGCACCCTGGTGGCCTGCGGTGCTGCCGCGGGAATCTCCGCCAGCTTCAACGCGCCCATCGCCGGGGTCTTCTTCGCCCTGGAAGTGCTGCTGCAAGACCTGAGCGGCACCTATTTCGGCATGGTGGTGGTCTCGTCCGTCCTGGCCGGGGCGGTGAGCCGAACCGTGTTCCCCAACAGCCACCTATTCACCATCCCAGGCTACACCATGACCACGCCGCTGGAACTGGCGTTCTACTTCGTCCTGGG
>JALWAP010000137.1 GCA_027016315.1 Anaerolineae bacterium
ACCTTGTGCCTGCGTCGATACCATCGCAGAACCATGCTGCTCTGCGAAGGGTGAATGAAATGAACACACCGACGGCGTACAGCGGGATCAGGGCGTGGGTGCTTGCCCCGAATGCGATGATCAGCAGGGAGGCCAGCGTGCCCAGCGTGATGATGCCGTTCGAGTAGACCAGCCTGTCGCCCAGATTTGCCATCTGCCTGGGCATGAAGCGGTCTATGGCCATCCACATCGAAAGGCGAGGGAAGTCGGAGAAGCTGGTGTTGGCCGCCAGGAACAGTATCAAAGCTGTGCCAACCTGCACGAGGAAGAACAACGCGTTGTTCCCGAATATCTGAAGCGCCAGCTGCGCCAACACGGTGCGCTCGCCGCCTGGCACCACGTGGTAGTGGTTCGCAAGCCAGGTGATCCCGAGGAACATGGAGACGAGGATAGCAACCATTGTCAGGAGGGTCTTGCCTGCGTTGTCCGCCTCGGGTGGCTTGAAGATGGGCACGCCGTCGCTGATCGCTTCCACGCCGGTGAGCGCGGTACATCCAGAGGCAAACGCCCGTAGGATCAGGAATATCCCAACGTTCTTCGCCTGCTCGCCCCAGGTGGTCATCATACCGGCGGAAGGAGAGCCGAAGAAGAACCATTTCGCCAGCCCCATGCCGATGAGCAGAAACATGGTGGCGATGAAAAAGTATGTCGGGACGGCGAAAATTCTCCCGGACTCTTTGACTCCTCTGAGGTTCACGGTGGTGATGAAACCGACCACCAGGATCGCCAGGAGCACCCGCCAGGGGTACAGCGCCGGGAAAGCCGAAGTGATTGCCGCTATCCCTGCGGACGTGCTGACTGCAACCGTCAGAACGTAGTCTATCAGCAGCGCCGCGCCAGCCACCAGGCTCGGTACAGTGCCCAGGTTGTCTTTCGTAACCAGGTAGGCTCCGCCTCCCTGTGGATACGCGTGCACGGTTTGATAGTACGAGCTTGCCACGATTATCAAAAGCGCGCTGATGGAGATGGCGATCGGCCACGATAAGTGGAATGCGCCTGTCCCCGCTGCAGCGAGCACGAGCAGGATTTCCTCCGTGGCGTACGCCACCGAAGATAGGGCGTCCGACGAAAGCACGGCAAGCGCCTGCGTCCTGCCGAGCCGTTCGTGCTTCAGTCGCTCCGTGGGCAGCGGTGGCCCTATCAACCAGCGTCTCAACGATTCGAACATCGATCCTCCATGGTGAGATTAGAGAGTTGCTAAGGTATCCTAAAGAGACACGTGTATAACAGTACCACCGAGAAAATGCGGTGTCAAGGTGATGGCCTTTGGACAGCATGGTTTGTGCCTCCTGGTGGAAGGAAGACTCTTCCCTGCTTGCGTTCCAACAGAACCATAAGAACGATCCTTTGCTCTCATATGATGCATACATTACAATGGAAGCGACAGGATATTTCCTGGGACCTATCACTTGTTTAGGAAGCAAGCCCGACGGAGGTGCAGGTTGATAACCGTCAACGGTGAAAAAGTTGAATGGAGAGAGGGGATGACCATCCGGGACATCCTGGAAGAGATGAAATACACGTTCCCGATGCTGGTCATAAGCGTCAACGGAGAAGTGGTACTGAGGGATCGGTGGGATGAATTCCAGGTCCCTGACGGGGCTAAGGTAAAGGTCATCCACATGATGGCAGGTGGGTGAGCCGCTTGGAGCAAGTCCTCGCTTCGAAGAATCAGGCGAGACATGCGCTATGCGGAGATGTTCAGGTCAATTGATCTAACTTGCGCAACCGCGCGAATACGCGTATAGTATCGATTGAGGACCGGGCGCTTTCCCCGGCAACATATTTCCGTCTGGAGAGATACCCATAGTGGCTGCAAAACGCAAGACCTCCGGTAAAAAGAAATCCAGGAGCCGAAAGAGCACACCGAGCTTCCCGAGCGTGCGGGGATGGCATGTGGGGGTGCTGTTGGTGATCCTCTCGTTCGTCCTCCTGGTGAGCATGATCGTGCCAAAGAGAGGGGATGTCACCGAGTGGATGGTGCAGCAGCTTACGCTCGCTTTCGGGATCGGGAGCTATCTTGTCCCGGTGTTGATCGGTTGGGCCGGGGTTATGCTCATCGTCGAGGAGTTGCAAGAGGATTCCTCTTTGCAGTGGAAGCCATTCGTCGGTTTCGTCGCTGTTTTCGTTGCGCTGGAATCGTTGCTTGCCGCCGTTTCTGCCAGCGCGGGTGGGTATTTCGGGTCAGGCATCTGGGAGATGCTCGCGGAGTACATCGGACCAGCGGGCACGGCGTCTATTCTGATTTTCACTGCAGCCCTCGGCGTGATCCTGCTCCTGAACGTTCCTCCGGGGAAGGTCTTCGCTTTTCTCGCTGGGATTCCTGCTGTCGCACGTGAAAAGCTGCGCAGGTCCCAGGAGGAGCCCGATTTGCTGTTCCCCCCGGCTCAAAAAGAAGAGCCTTCTGAGCCGTTGCTGAAGAAGATCGTGGGAAAGTTGTACGAGCAGAAGCACGAGGAGAAGTCGGAGGAAAAGCCAGGGCAGGAAGGAAAACTCGTGCCGAAGATCATCGGTGGCGGAGCGGCGAAGGAGAAAAAAGCGCCGAAATCGGAGCCTGCTAAGGCGCGCCCCATCGCTCCGCCGTCTCCGCCGGTGCAGGTGACCGATTCAGGCCAGACCTGGCGACTGCCCAAGATCGAAGAGATTCTCGAAGAGGCCACCGAATCGCAGATAAACGAGGAGATGCTCCGGGAAAGGGCTAGGATAATCGAGGAAACGCTGCTTTCGTTTGGAGTCCCGGTGCAGGTCGTGGAGGTGAACAGAGGTCCCACGGTCACGCAATTTGGGGTTCGGCCGGGGTATATCGAGAAGAGGACGAGGTCCGGAAAAGTCGAGCGGGTGAAGGTCAAAGTCTCGAAGATCCAGGCGCTCGCAAACGACCTCTCCCTGGCGCTCGCCGCAGCGCCGCTCCGGATAGAAGCCCCGGTGCCAGGGAAATCGATCGTTGGTATCGAGGTGCCCAATCTCCAGGTTTCCTTGGTCTCCCTGCGCGGCATAATGGAATCGGAGCAGTACACCAGAATGAAATCGAAGCTGCGCCTGCCGCTTGGCAGGAATGTCTCCGGCATCCCCGTCGTCGCAGACCTGACCAAGATGCCGCACCTGCTGGTCGCCGGGGCGACCGGTTCGGGCAAATCCGTGTGCATCAATTCCATACTCGTTTCTCTCCTGCTGACCAACACGCCGGAAACCCTGCGGTTGTTCCTGGTGGACCCAAAGCGGGTGGAGCTAACCGGTTACAACGGGATACCGCACCTGATAGCGCCGGTGGAGGTCGAGCCTAAGCAGGTGGTGAAGTCGCTTCGGTGGATGGTGGGGGAAATGGACAGGCGCTATCGCCTGTTCGCGGAAGTAGGCGTGCGGGACATAGAGCGGTACAACAAAAAGATCGCGGCAACCGGCAAGAAGCCGTTGCCGTACATTCTCCTGGTGATCGACGAACTGGCCGACCTGATGCTCGCTTCGCCGGATGAGGTCGAAAACCAGATAACGAGGCTTGCCCAGATGGCCCGAGCCACCGGAATCCATCTGATCATCGCGACCCAGCGCCCGAGCGTTGACGTGGTCACCGGGCTGATCAAGGCGAACTTCCCGGCCAGGGTGGCGTTCGCCGTCACGTCCCAGGTCGATTCGAGGGTGATTTTGGACATGCCGGGTGCCGAGCAGTTGCTCGGGCGCGGCGACATGCTCTTCATGGCCCCCGATTCCAGCAAGCCGGTCCGGTTGCAGGGAGCTTTCGTCTCCGACGCGGAGATCCGCCGTACCGTCAGGTACTGGAAAGGCATCCGCGGAGAAGCTTCTGAGCGCAAGCCTTCGAACGCCGAGGATCAGGCACCCGCCACACCCCCTCTTTGGGAGAGCATCGAGGAGGAGCCGAAGCGCGATGTGCTGTTCGACGACGCCGTCAGGGTCGTACGGGAAAGCGGTAGGGCATCGATCTCGCTGCTCCAGCGGAAACTCCGGATTGGCTATACCAGGGCCGCACGGTTGATAGACCAACTCGAGGAGGCAGGCATCGTCGGCCCCGACGAGGGGATCAAAGGCCGAAAGGTGCTGATCGGGAAGGAAGACGGGGCGTGACCGACCTGGGCGTGCATTGGATTCATTGCCTCGTTCTTGGCTCTCATGTATAATTTCTCCCCGGTGGCGACATGAAGAGAAAAGACTTGGCGATTCGCGATCGGGAAGGAAGGCGCTTGTGTCCCAACTGCGGGACGCAGGTCGCCGAGGAAGCCGAGAGATGTCCTCTTTGCGGCGTTCCCCTGTGGGGCGAACGTAAACGACGGTTCCCCGCGGCTGAAATAGCGTTTGTTTTGGTGCTGCTGCTCGGGGCTCTCTGGTGGAAGCGCCAGCCAGGGTTCGGGGCGCCGCCGCGCACGGCTACACTTCCACCGACGCCTACGTTTACGCCTACGTCGACCCCAACTGCCACGCCGACCTCGACGCCGACGCCCACCGCCACACCTACGCCCAAACTGGTGTACCACACCGTGCATCCCGGAGAGAATCTCTCCATCATTGCGGCCGAGTACGGTGTGACCGTCAAAGAGATCGTGAAAGCGAACAACTTGCCGTCTGCCCAGTACATTCGCGTCGGCGAGAAGCTGTTGATACCGAAGGGTTACATCCCACCGACCCCGACGCCACCGTCCACGAAAGCGCTGGCGCTGAACTACATCGTCCAGGAGGGTGATACCCTGGGGTTCATTTCCCTGAGCTTCCACGTGCCCGTCCCGACCTTGATGGCCGTGAACCAATTGACGACCACCGAGATCCACCCTGGAGACGTCATCCTGATACCGGAAGCAAGTGATCTCTCGTCCTTGACGCCGACGCCTTTCACCGGCCCTGCGCCGGCCACACCCAGGGTTTCGGAAACGGCACCAAGGTTGTTGACCCCCCGTGATGGTGCCGTCCTCGATCCCGGGCCTGTGTTCCTGAGCTGGACTTTCGACGGTTGGCTCCGGGAAGGTGAGTGGTATCATCTGCGCGTGTGGAAGGAGGGGGAGCCTGCCCCGGCGGTCGACGTTCTGACAAAAGCGACTGCATGGCGGCTTCCGGCTACGCTCAGGAATGGAGGCACCGAAGCGTGGAAGTGGCAGGTCGAAATCGTGCATTCGGACCGAAAACTGGGGGGTACGCCTGTTCCGGGTGCTCCGGTGCCGAAGAGTGCGAGCCAGCTATGGACGTTCACCTGGTGAGGGTAGGCGCGATGAGCGTCCAACGCTCATCGCTACTATTGAATCCCTCATGACGTGGTTAACACTCTCGCAATGGTAGCGTCCTCCCTCTTCCCCCGCGGGTGCTTCGGCAAAGCTTCAGCACCGCGCCCCCTTCTCTCTCCCAGGACGGTAGAGAGAAGGGGGCGGCCGCCGAGCACGAGCGAGGCGGCGGGGGATAAGTGAGGGCGTTCAGGCGATATCAACAGTACTACTTTCCCATCGTTAACCGATTTTTGCCCTTCTCAATAAGAAAACACTCGTGGGGAGGGTGCTATGTAAACGCAGAGGCCCAAAGACGAGCGAGACGCAAAGACATCTCGAAATTCTTTGCGCCTTACGCATTTTATCGCCTTAGCGTTCCTTTCAGTCTCTCCCGACAGGTTTTCTTCCCGCTTGAGCAGCGCCATGCGCTGTGGACTTGCTCAAAACGAATTAAGCCCGGGCATCTCGCCCGGGCTTCCCGTATGACATCAGTATTCAGGCGGGACTGGAGGTGTCTTCTCTTTCTCCGGGATGTCGGTTATCAGCGCTTCAGTGGTCAGGATCATCCCGGCGATGCTGATAGCATTCTCCACGGCACTCCTGGTCACCTTGGCAGGATCGATGATGCCGCGTTTGACCATGTCCACGAGCTCCTCTGCCAGCACGTCATAGCCGATGTGCTTGTTGTCCTCCTCCTTCTGCTTGGCTCGCACCGCCTCCACGATCACAGCGCCATCTTTGCCTGCGTTCTCCGCGATCATCCTCATCGGTTCCTCGAGCGCCCTGCGCAGGATGTCCAGCGCCACTTCCTCGTCCCTGTTCTCCGGCTTCACCTCGTCCAGAGCCGGGATGGCGTTCAGCAAGGCCACGCCGCCTCCGGGGACGATGCCTTCTTCCACCGCCGCCCTGGTGGCGCTGAGGGCGTCCTCGACCCGATGCTTTTTCTCTTTCAGCTCGGTCTCGGTGGCAGCACCGACGCGGATGATCGCCACGCCGCCAGCCAGCTTGGCGAGCCTCTCCTGCAGCTTCTCACGATCGTAATCGCTGGTGGATTTCTCGATCTCAGCCTTTATCTGCTCGATCCTTGCCTTGATCTGCTTCTCGTCCCCTTTCCCGCCGACGATAGTCGTGTCTTCCTTGGTGGAGACCACTTTGTCGGCTCGGCCGAGATCGGAAATCTGGACGCTATCCAGCTTGCGCCCCAGTTCCTCGGTGATGACCTGGCCGCCAGTCAGGATAGCGATGTCCTCAAGCATCCTCTTGCGGCGGTCACCGAAGCCAGGGGCTTTGACCGCAAGGACGTTCATCACGCCCCGCAGTTTGTTGAGCACCAGCGTGGCCAGCGCTTCGCCGTCCACATCCTCGGCGATGATGACCAGATCCCGCTTGCCAGACTGGATCAACCGCTCCAGGATCGGAACGATGTCCTGGGCTGCGGAGATCTTCTTGTCGTGGATCAGGATGTACGGGTTCTCGATCACGGCCTCCATGCGGTCGGGATTGGTGATGAAGTAAGGGCTGATGTAGCCGCGATCGAACTGCATACCTTCGACGTACTCAGTCTCGAACTCGAGACCCTTGGACTCCTCGACCGTCACGACGCCATCCTTGCCGACCTTGTCCATTACCTCGGCGATCAGTTCGCCGATTTCCTTGTCCTGGGCGGAGATGGCAGCAACATGAGCGATATCTTCTTTGGTAGTCAGTTCGATCGATTGATCCTTGATGGCTTTAGAAAGGACGGATATGGCTTTTTCCAGCCCATGCTTGAGCAGCATAGGGTTGGAACCGGCGGCAACGTTCTTGAGCCCCTCGTCCACGATCATCTGGGCGAGAACTGTCGCCGTGGTCGTCCCGTCGCCAGCCACGTCGTTGGTCTTGGTCGCCGCTTCCTTGAGGAGCTGAGCCCCCATGTTCTGGAACGGTTCCTCCAGCTCGATTTCCTTTGCCACGGTCACGCCGTCGTGGGTGATCGTGGGCGCACCCCATTTCTTGTCCAGAGCGACGTTCCGGCCTTTGGGGCCCAGCGTGGTTTTCACAGCATCTGCCAGGGTGTCGATACCGATTTTCAGGTTTCTTCGAGCTTCCTCAGAGAAAACCAGTTGTTTCGCCATATCGACCTCCTCCCAACATCGTGAAAGTTACTTCTTTTCCACGATGGCGAGCACGTCGCTTTCGCTCATGATCAGGTATTTCTCGCCGTCGAGCTTCACTTCGGTTCCCGAATATTTCGCGAAGATTACCCTATCGCCAACCTTCACATCCAGCGGGATCCTTTCTCCTTTCTCGTTGTTCCACCTGCCGGGGCCAACGGCGATCACTTCACCCTGTTGAGGTTTCTCTTTTGCCGTCTCCGGCAGGAAGATCCCGCTCGGAGTCTTTTCCTCTTCTTCGATCGGTTTCACGACGATTTTGTCTCCCAACGGTCTCAAAACAAGCTCACCCATATTCCCCTCCTGTTCGGGTAACTACCGCGCTCCTGTGGGCGACCAATCGGCGCCCATAGGATTCGACGGGTTATTTGCCGGTGCCTATCTTTATGGTCTTGGGTTTGGCGGCTTCCGCCTTCGGTATCACGATGGTTAGCAAACCGTTCTGCACGGTGGCTTCGATTTTGTCTCCGTCCACCGGCACGTTCAGTGTCAGGGTCCGGGTGAAAGTCCCGTAAGCCCTTTCACGGATCACGTAATCGACGTTTTCCAAAGGCGGCTTGATCGTCGCCTTGATGGTCAGCGTGTCACCCTCGAGCGTGATGTCCACGTCCTCGGGTGTGGCGCCAGGGACGGGCGCCTGAATCACTATCTCGTTCGGCGTAGTATAGGCGTCGATTGCCAGCCTGCCAGGGCCTTTCTCGCCGCCTCTCCAGGTGCTCGGCCAGACGAAGCTCTCTTCGAACAGCTTGTTCATCGCATCGCGCAGGCTCAAGAAGTCGTCCATCGGCGTCCAGTTAGCGGGTTTCCTGGTCATTTTCCGCCTCCTTTGATCTGTATCTTTTTGCTCGGTGCTTCGGGTTTCTTCGGAATTGTGATAGTGAGGACGCCATCCTTGAATTCGGCGTTAGCTTTGTCCACGTCCGCCGTCGGCGGAAGCGGCAAAGTCCTTTCGAATTCGCCGAACCTGCGCTCTTTGATCACGTAGGTCTTGCCTTCTTCCGTTCTTTCCTCTTCGAGCTTCCCCTTAATCACCAGCCTGTCGCCTGTGACGGTGATTTCCATGTCTTCAGGCTTGATGCCGGGTACTGTGGCTTTCACCACCACCTCTTTGTCGGTTTCGTACATGTCCACTTCCGGCGAGAAGATTTCCTCACCCTTGCGAATCCCGGGCACGCGCACGAAGCTTTCTTCGAACAAGCGGTCCATCGCCTCCCTGAGCGAGACGAGATCGCGCAACGGTTCCCATCGAGTCAGATCAGCCATATGATCACCTCCTTTTCCTAAAAGATTCAGGTTTCAGGAGAGGTGATTCCTTCGGCGGTCATGCAGGCACGGGTTGTGCGGCGTGCACGACCGGTTTGACGTCCCTCGGTTCTGGTAGCTCTTTTACCACAGAAACGGCGTGTTGAATGTCCTCTTCGTCGAGTGCAGTGGCGTGAAGGAAAACCTCCCCCAGGAAAGCGTCGATCCTCAGATGTGTTTGAAGATCTTTGGTTTCTGGAGAGCAGGCAAGTGCCTCCGCAGCCAGAATCTCGAGCTCCTCGTCGCTCACGATCTTGCATTCCATGGGTACCGAATCGCCCACGGCATGCCTCGCGAGCGCCATTGCCATGGCCTTAAGCGTGTTGGAACGAGTGTAGCCGCTGATCACCAGGTGATCGCCTTCCCATTCCGCTTTCAGGCCATAGCTTCCGTGTCGGAGCGGATCGGACTCTTCCCATGCGTTCTCGATCTTTGCGATGATCTCTTCGCGTTCCTTTTCGTCCATCATGAAGATTCCTCCTTTCGGAAACCTTGCCCGCAACCAATTTCATTGTGGGCGAATTATGTTAGAAATATGCTAACACAACGTTAGAAGTGTGTTAGATCGGACACGAAGTCAAGCCGGGACCACTTCCCATCCTTTTTGGATGGCAATTTCCTTCAGCTCAGGCGTCGGGTACACGGCGACGGGATGGCCAAATTTCTCCAACAGGAATCTGTCCGTTTCGCTGTCGCCGTAGGCATAGCTGGAGTCGAAATCCACATCCCATCCCTGGGAGAGCAGATAAAGCTCGAGGCATTTCACTTTGCCCTCCCCCTGGCATACCGGAGGTACTGCCTTGCCGGTGTATCGCCCCTTTTTCCGTTCCAGCCATGTCCCGACGGATCCGTCGAACCCGAACTTGTGTGCGACGGTTTTCGCCAGGGTATTGAAGGAGCCAGACAGAAGGATGGTGATGTGGCCGGATTTCTTGTGCCACTCCAGCCTTTGCATGACCTCAGGGCGAACCCGTAGGGCGATGTAGGATTCGGTCAGCCATTGGCTCATTTCTTTCAGCTCCTGGTGATCCATGCCAGCCACCGTCCAGCCGAGGTGCTTCCCCCACCAGAGGTAGAATTTCTCCCTGCTCAAGATCCCCAGTTTGAAGAGCGGGTACGGAAGCGTGTGAAACCCCACGTAAAAATAGAGCTGGGGCAGATTCTTGCGGAAAGCCCTATGATGTTCCCATATCCCTTTCCAGACGCGCCCATCGAAAAGCGTTCCATCAAGGTCGAAAACGGCGACGATCATCGAATTTCACCTCGTGAGTAGCTCCTGCCAGGAGCATTACTTCCAGAACCTGGAGATCAGGTTGAGGATGAGTGTCAAGAGCAAACTGAGCAAAATCATGCTCGCCAGGGGAACGTACACGGTCAGGTTGCCTTTTCTCCACACGATGTCTCCCGGCAGGTGGCCGAACCCGCTCACGCGCCCGAGCAGCCAGATGAACGCCCCGATCAAAATGAAAAATGCTCCAATCCAGATGAACATCCTGGCAAATGGATCGAGCCCTCCGTCCATCGTAGCACCTCCTTTGGAATGATGTAGCCCGGCCCTGACTTTTCGGTTCACATTATAACAGTTTTCGTAGCAACTGACGATTTGCGTATGTTATTTCTGCTCAATCAAGACCAAAATCCATCAAGCAAGCGTGTGAGATTCTGTCCCGTGACGGTCCTTTGTTGCTCTGGGTGGCAGAGGCGCGTGGTGCCTTTGGCCCTCAGTTTTGCAATCTATTGAAATTAGTACGAAAATCTGGGTAAGATGAACATGATTTTCGGAGGTTTGTGATGTCCAAAGAACTCACAGAGGAACCGTTGCAAGAAAACGCCATTTACGTCGTAGGCCACCAAAACCCGGATACCGATAGCATAGCATCCGCGATTTCGTACGCGTATTTCAAGAACGCGACCGACGGAGGACTTTCGTACCAGGCGGTCCGGCTCGGAGAACCCAATCCGGAAACCAGGTTCGTGCTGGGCTACTTCGGGCTTCCGCTGCCTCCGTTGATCCACCACGTCTACCGCAGGGTTGCCGACGCGATGATCAAGGACGTGGTCACAGCAAGCACCAAGTCGACGCTGTACGAAGTGGGGGCGCTTATGATCTCCCACAAGCTGCGGGACATCCCTTTGCTCGATGATGGCGGCAGGCTGGCAGGGCTCGTTACGGAACGGAAGATCGCCAGAAGCTACTTGGAAGAGTTCAGGGAGTTCACGCTGGAGCACCACCCTCCAAAGATCTCCGACGTGGTCAGAACCATGGACGCAACGTTGCTGGTAGGCAAAATGGAAGATTTCCTCAGCGGAAGGCCGATGATCGGCGCAATGTCCCCGGAAAAGATGAAAAAGTACCTCAACAAAGGGGATGTCCTGATCACCGGCGACCGGGAGGAGGCTCAGGAAGCAGGGATCGAGATAGGCGTTAGCTGCATCATCGTCACCGGAGGCACTCCACCTTCGGAAAGGATCTTGCAAATGGCACGGGAGCGCGGCGTGGCGATCCTGGTGACGCCGTACAACACTTACGTCGCAGGCCGGTTGCTCCGATTGAGCGCGCCTGCTGTAAGGGTGATGGAGGAAAAACCGCTCACGGTTTCGAAGGACACGGTTCTCAGGGATTTCATGGATGAGTTGATGCAGGATCACAATGGTATAGCCGTCGTGGTGGATGAAGATCGCAGGGTGGAAGGCGTGATCACGAGACACGACCTCATCAACCCTCCGAAGCGGAAAGTGATCCTGGTGGATCATTCAGAAAAAGCACAAGCCGTCGCGGGGATAGAAGAAGCCGAAATCCTGGAGATCGTAGACCACCACAGGCTGGGCGGGCTGGAGACCGGTCAGCCCATCACCGCTTACGTGCGCCCTGTGGGGTGCACCAACACGATAATCTGGGATCTCTACAAATCCAACGACGTGGAGCCATCGAGACCGGTCGCTGGAGCCATGCTTTCGGCAATACTTTCCGATACCATGCTCCTCAAATCTCCCACTACCACCAAATACGACCGCCGGGCAGTGGAGGAGATCGCCGACTTCCTCGGCATGGACTACATGCAGTTCGGCATCCAGATGTACACCGAGAAGACGAACATCAAGCACCTCTCCGCCAGGGAGATACTGACCATGGACCTGAAAGAGTCCAGGTTCCCGAGGGGTACGGTGGCCGTCGCACAGATAGAGGTGGCCGACAAGAACGTGGTGCTCAGCAGAAAAGAGGAAATACTGGAAGAAATGAAGCGGCTTTCCGAGGAAAGAGGCTACGACCTGTTCCTACTGATGGTGACCGACGTGGTTCAGGAGGGAACGGAAATGCTCGCTGTCGGCCAGGTGAGGCTCGCGGAAAAGGCTTTCAGAACCTCGTTCGACGGAAATTCAGCCTACATGCCCGGGGTCATGTCTCGCAAAAAGCAGGTCATGCCCTACCTCGCCGATGCGCTGAGGTAGCCGCATTTTCTCGAACGCAACCGATCTTCCTCTCCCCGACAGACCAGCCGGCAGAAATCCGACCGGGACGATTCCCCTGGTCTGCCTCGCACATCCCTTTAGACCGACACCAAGGCAGCTCGGCTCACAGGCTCAGCAAATGTTTGTTTTTGCGTGATCAATTGGGTTGTGCTACCATTCAATTGAAGGTAGGGGAAATGTGCCCCTGCTGTGTTGGTGATGTACGCACCGGCTTGGGCCAACACACAAAAACAGGGGACCGGCTATGCAGAGGGGAATGCGTTAGCCATGAGGCAAGGCAGGAACCTCTGGTAAGGTCCCCACCTGCGAGAGCGGGTTCTAGCCAAGCGTACGCACGGCACGGCGGGGGTCCCTTTTAGGCCAGACTTCGCAGCTTCGCCCGATGGAAGCCTCATTTCTCCCGGAGTTTCTCAAGCCACTCTTTGATCTTCCTCTCGAAGCCCTGGTCTGAAGGTTTGTACCAGCCTCCTGCGACACCTTCCGGCAGGTATCGTTGCTCCACCCAGTGTCCCGGGAACGAATGTGGGTAGAGGTATCCCTTTCCGTGCCCAAGAGCCTCCCTATCCCGGCTTCCATCCTTCAAATGCAAAGGCACCTCGCCGACGCCCTGTTTTTCGATGAAGTCCTTTGCTTCGAAGATCGCTTTCGTGCTGTTGGACTTGGGAGCCGTTGCGAGGTAGAGAGTGGCTTCGGCCAAATGGTACTCCGCTTCCGGCAGCCCGACCCATTCGAGCGCCTGGGCGCAAGCCGCTACGACCTCTACCGCCTGCGGATCGGCCAGGCCAATGTCCTCCGCTGCCAGGATGAAAAGCCTGCGCATGATGAACCTCGGATCCTCCCCGGCGAGTAGCATCTTCGCAAGCCAGTACAACGCTGCGTCGGGGTCGGAGCCACGGACCGACTTGATGAAAGCGCTGATGGTGTCGTAATGTTCGTCGCCCGACTTGTCGTAAGCAACCACCCGGCGCTGTACCGCTTCCTGTGCGATCTCCAGGGTGATGTGCACAACGCCTTCGTCGGCCGGAGGAGTGGACTCCACGGCAAGCTCCAGGGCGTTCAGGGCAAACCTGGCGTCACCCTCGGCCGATTCGGCAATGTGCTCCAGGGCATCCCGATCCACGGTCACCCCGCGTCCTTTGTACCCCCTTTCGTCCTCCAGAGCGCGCTCGAGTAAGGAAAGAATCTCCTCTTTGCCCAATGGCCGGAATTGGAACACCCTGGCGCGGCTCAACAGGGGGCGGATCACCTCGAAATACGGGTTTTCGGTGGTAACGCCGATCAGGACGATGGTGCCGTCCTCCACGTGGGGCAACAATGCGTCCTGCTGCGCCTTGTTCCACCGATGGATTTCGTCCACCAGCAATATCGTGCGTTCACCGTGCAGGTTGTAGCGTTCCGTGGCTTCTTTGATTATCCGGCGCAGGTCGGCCACCCCGGACAGGACTGCGCTCAGGGTCTCGAAATGGCTGCAGGTGTGCCTGGCGATCAACATTGCCAGGGTCGTCTTGCCAGTGCCCGGAGGCCCCCAGAAGATCAAGCTGGAGAACAACCGCCCTGACTCGATCGCCCGCCGAAGCAACTTCCCTTCCCCGAGGATATGCTCCTGCCCGACGAATTCGTCGAGGGTACGTGGGCGCATCCTGGCAGCCAGCGGAGCTTCCATTGCCCTCCTCCGCGCCCCGCTGTATTCGAAAAGGTCTCCCATAGAGTTGCTCCCGCTCGTTGGTCAGCGTGTTTGAGGAAATTATACCACACCGGTTGCATCGTCGTGGACGGATCGGCTGGCACACACCTCCCCCAAAAAAGCATCGCTTCTCCCAGATCCCTCAGGCGAGTTTTCCCAGTCTCGCATCCATCTCCTCCCGCCAAACCTCACTCAAATCCAACCTCCCTTTTGCCAAAAGAAGGCTCCGAAGGTTATACTGATTTTGGAAACCAAACTCAAAAAGGAGCTTCTGGAGGAAGAAAATGAGACATTTCATTTCTGTCGCCGACCTCACGCCGGAGGAAATTCAGAACATCCTCGACCGATCCCTGGAATGGAAGAAGGAATTCAAGGAAAAAGGGGAAAACGAGCCGATCCTCAAAGGCAAGACGCTGGGAATGCTGTTCCAAAAGCCTTCTTTGAGGACCCGGGTTTCCTTCGAGCTGGCAATGGTACAACTGGGTGGGTACGCGTTCTACCTCTCGCCGAACGAGGTAAAGCTGGGGCAACGGGAGAGCGTCGCGGACGTGGCCAGGGTGCTTTCCGGCTACGTCGACGTGATCATGGCGAGGGTTTTCGCACACAGGCACATCCTGGAACTGGCGAAGTTCTCCAGCGCGCCGGTGATCAACGGGCTTTCCGATTTCAACCACCCGTGTCAGGCTATAGCCGATTTCTTCACCATCCAGGAGAACAAAGGCGCTCTCAAGGGGCTGAAGCTGGCATTCGTCGGCGATGGGAACAACGTGGCGACCTCCCTCCTGTTCACGGCCACGAAACTCGGCACCGATTTCGCGATAGCGACGCCGGAAGGATACGAGCTCGACCCGGCTGTGGTGAGGCTCGCCCAGGAATTCGCCAGGGAATCCGGCAGCAAGATCGTGGAGACCCACGACCCGTACGAGGCTGTCGACGGCGCCGACGTGATCTACACCGACGTGTGGACGAGCATGGGGCAAGAAGAAGAGACCGAGAAACGACTCAGGGTGTTCCCACCTTACCAGGTGAACCAGAAGCTGGTAGAGGCGGCAAAGGAAGACGTCATCGTCATGCACTGCCTCCCCGCTCACCGCGGGCAGGAGATAACCGACGAGGTGGCAGACGGGCCGCATTCTGTGCTGTTCACGCAAGCAGAGAACCGAATGCACGCCCAAAAGGGCATCCTTGCCTGGTCTCTGGAAGCAATCTGACCGAAAAGGGACTGTGCGACATTTCGCCTCTTGGGCAGGTCAAGCACCTGCGCAGGAGGCTTGTTTCCACCGGAATCGCCGGGACATGACGCGAGGTGAAAGAAGAGGGAATGTCAGACATACTCGCAGCATTTAGCCGTTTCACATGGGTGAGTGCGATCGACGTGCTCATAGTAACCTTGATCTTCTACAGCATCATCAGGTTGCTGGAAGGCACGCGCGCCATCGCCCTGCTGCGAGGCTTGCTCCTGGTTCTCCTCACCGCCGCCATCCTGACCAGCTTCACGGAGCTGACCGCGCTCAAGTGGATACTCAACCAATCGATCCCGGCGATCCTGATCTCCATCCCGGTCATATTCCAGCCGGAGCTCAGGCAGGCGCTCGAGCGGCTCGGCAGGACAACGCCTCTGCTCGGCAGGCAGACCGTCCGCACCACCGAAGCGCGCGTGGTGGAAGCACTGGTGCAGGCAGCAGAAGAGCTCTCCGAGAACAGACACGGGGCGCTCATCGTCCTGGAAGGCGAAGTAGGACTCCAGGTTTACATCAACGCTGGCGTGCAAATGGACGCGAAGGTGTCCGCACCCCTGCTGCTTTCCATCTTCTACCCGAATTCGCCGCTGCACGATGGAGCGGTGATCGTCCGGGGAGATAGGATCGTTGCCGCGGGATGCGTCCTGCCCCTGACCGACCGCCCGCTCGACGTGCAACTGGGGACGAGGCATCGGGCCGCCATTGGGATAACGGAGGTTAGCGACGCTCTTTCCATCGTCGTCTCCGAGGAAACTGGATACATCTCGGTCGCCAGGAACGGGCGCATGATCAGAAAGATCGACGGACACAAGCTGAGGGAGATTCTGCACAATTTCTTCCATCCACATGCCATTTTCAGGGCGGGAGAGCTGAGAAACAGGGAACGAGGGCAGGAGGCGGGTGGAAGATGAACAGCAAGAAGTTCCTGAACAACCTGTTTTCCTTCCTGATCTCGTTCACGCTCGCGATGGTGGTGTGGATCGTGGCGACCGAGGGACAAGATCCCATCATCACCGACACCATTTCCTTGCCGGTTCCCATCGAGTACACCCAGCAACCACCGGGAACCGTGGTCGTCGGAAAGCTGAAGCAGAGGATAACCTCCCTCAAGCTGCGCGCCCCAAAAAGCAGTTGGGAAAGCCTGGACGTCACCAAATTCAGGGCTACCGTGGACATCAGCAACTTGAAAGTCGGCCTGAGTGACGTTCCGGTCAAGGTAGAATGTTCCGATCCCAACGTCAAAGTGCTGGATGTCTCGCCGAGGACTGTTACCGTCCGCATCGAGAAGCTGGTGGAGAAGAAAGTACAGGTGAAAGTGCACATCTCTGCCGACGTCCCGTTCGGGTACGAGCTTAGCAAGACCGAATTCTCGCCGCAGGAGGCTCTGGTCAAAGGGCCGCAATCTCTGGTGGAAAAGGCCAGGAGCGCCGAGACCACCATCGTTTTCGGCACGATCAAAGAGTCGGTAACCAGAAAGGCCGCCTTGAAGCCGGTCGATAGTGATGGAAAGCCGATCTCCGGGCTGGAGGTACAGCCGCCCCAGGCCACCGTTACGGTGACCGTGAAGCAGCTTGCCGGGGTAAGGGAACTTCCGGTGGTCACCAGAATCACAGGTCGCCCGGCGCCGGGGTACAGGGTTAGCGGCGTCTCTGTATCTCCTCAGGAAGTGAAGGTGCTCGGCAGCCCTCAGGAGATAAACAAACTGCCGGGATACGTGGAAACTCCGCCCATAGACGTCTCCAAAGCCACGTCGACCATCCGCAGAACGGTGCCGTTGAGCCTGCCGAAAGACATCACCGTCTGGGGACCGCTGAACGTCACGGTAGTCGTCGACATCTCGCCGATCGAAAGCAGCCTTAGCCTTCAGCTCCCTCCGACAGTCATCGGGCTCGAGCCCGGGCTGAAGGCGAAGCCTTCGCCCGACAAAGTCACCGTGCTCCTGTCCGGCCCTCTGCCGCAGATAAACTCGCTCAAGCCGGACGATGTGAGAGTCGAGCTGAACCTGACGGGGAAAGGGGTCGGCAGGTACAAGGTCGAACCAAGGGTCATACCACCCGCGGGGATAAACGTGGATAGCGTGCTGCCAAACGTGATCGAGGTGGAGGTCACGAAAGAAATATCGCCCACAGCTACCATCGCTCCAACGGCTACGGCGACAACGACGAAGACCAAGTGAGGGAAAACTGGCTATGGGCAAGCGGAAGAAAAGGAAACCGATTGTAGCCATCGTCGGAAGGCCGAACGTCGGGAAATCCACCCTGTTCAACAGGGTGGTAGGCGAACGGTTGGCCATCGTGGAAAGCATCCCAGGGACGACAAGGGATCGCCTCTACGCCGACGCTTCCTGGATAGATACGGAGTTTACCCTCGTGGACACCGGCGGACTGGAAGTCGGCCGGGAAAAAGTGCGGGGAAAGCGGAGAAAAGTCGAGCCATTGGCGGAAGGCTCTGCCGAACTGGTGGAGGAAATGCGTGAGCAGGCCGAGCTCGCCATCGACGAAGCCGACGTCATAATCATGCTGACGGAAGTGAAGGGTGGGGCCACGGCCATCGACGCCGAGATCGCCGACATGCTGCGGAAGTCTCGAAAACCGGTGATCCTGGCCGTAAACAAAGCCGACAACCCTGCCCGCCAGGAGGATGTGGTGGAATTCTACCAGCTGGGGCTCGGCGAGCCGATCCCGATCTCCGCAATCCACGGCCTCGGCATTCCGGATCTGCTGGACGAGGTTGCCGCAAAGCTCCCTCATTTCGAGGAGGATGAAGAAGAAGCCGAACTCTTGCACCTGGCGATCGTCGGCAGACCAAACGTGGGCAAGTCGTCGCTGCTGAACGCCCTGGTCGGCAAAGAACGCGCCATCGTCAGCGACATACCCGGGACGACCAGGGACGCTATCGATACGCAGATCACGTGGGAAGGGAAGAAGATCGTGCTGGTAGACACCGCCGGGATAAGGAAGAGAGGGGCAATCAAGCCCGGGCTCGAGAAGTACAGCGTGATCAGATCTATGCGCGCCGTCCAGCGCGCCGACGTGGCGCTCGTGCTGATCGACGCCACGACCGGTATCACTGCCCAGGACACCCACATCGCCGGATATGTCGTCGAGGAAGGCCGAGGGCTGGTGCTGGTGGTCAACAAATGGGATGCTATAGAGAAGGACGCCTACACCATGAGCGAGTTCATGGACAAGGTCAGGCAGAAATTCGATTTTGCGTCGTGGGCGCCGGTGCTCTTCATCTCGGCCAAGACGAAGCAAAGGATTCACCAGGTGATTCCGACGGCCTACAGGGTTTGGGAAGCGGCCAATTACAGAATCCCCACATCGGACCTGAACCGGATCGTGCAGAACGCCGTGCTCACCCATCCTCCGGCGATCAGGCGAGGGAAACCGCTGAAGTTCTTTTACGCCACGCAAGTGGGCGTGGAGCCTCCAACGTTTGTGATCTTCGTAAACAGGCCGGAGGACGTTCACTTCTCCTACCAGAGGTACATCGAAAACAAGATCCGAGAGTTCTACCCCTACGAAGGGACGCCGATTCGACTGCTTTTCAAGGAAAAGTCAGGAAAACGTAAGCGCCGATAGCCAAGCACGGCAGGGGGCAGGCAATGAAACCTGGGCCCCTGCCGTGGCAAACTCATCGGACGATGTAACCGAATCCGCTGCACCTGCTCGCAGGCCTGCGCGTTTCGGCCCCTAAAATCACCCCTTCACCACCGCCATCGGCCTGAGCCGGGCAACTTTCCGTGCGATCCCGGCCTGCTCCACGATTCTGACCACCACTTCCACATCCTTGTAGGCCACGGGCGCTTCCTCGGCCAGCCCCCGGAGGGAGCCTGCGCGGACCTCGATCCCCTGGGATTCCAGCCTGTCCCGCAGCTCTCCACCCTGCACGCGTTTCTTGGCGGCTTTCCGACTCAACATCCTCCCAGCACCATGACACGAAGAGCCAAAAGTCTGCTCCATCGCCCCTTTGCTCCCGACAAGCACGTAGGAAGCGGTGCCCATGGAGCCCGGCACCAACACCGGCTGCCCCACGTGGCGGTAGTCCGCAGGTACCTCGGGGCGGCTGGAATCGAACGCCCTCGTTGCGCCCTTTCGGTGCACGCAGAGTTTCATCTTCTGGCCGTCCACTTCGTGCTCTTCGATTTTCGCCATGTTGTGCGCCACGTCGTACACCAGCCTCAGGTGCCAGTCTTTGACCTTTCCGGCCAGCACCTCCTCGAAAGCCTGCCTTGCCTGATGGGTCAGCAGTTGCCTGTTCGCCCACGCGTAGTTGGCGGCGGCAGCCATCGCTTTCAGATAATCCTGCCCCTCTGGAGAGTCGAGCGGGGCGCAGACGAGCTGCCTGTCAGGAAGCTCGATCCCGTATTTCTTCACCACTCCCTGGAACAGGTCCACGTAGTCACTGCCAATCTGGTGTCCCAGCCCACGCGAGCCGCAGTGGATCATCAGTACCACCTGGCCCGGGAACAGGCCGAACGCGTCGGCGGCTTCTTCGTAGAACGTTTCCTCCACGAAGTCAATTTCGGCAAAGTGGTTGCCCGCGCCCAGAGTTCCAAGCTGCGGCATGCCTCGTTCTTTCGCACGCTTGCTCACCTTTCCGGCGTCGGCTATCTCCATGTGCCCGCGTTCCTCCGTGTGTTCCAGATCCTCCTCGGTGGCGTAGCCATGCTTGTACGCCCACGTGGAGCCTTCGTTCAGAACGTGGTCCAGCTCCTTCTTCGAGAGCCTCAAGAATCCCTTCACGCCAACGCCGCTGGGCACGTAATGGTACAGCGCAGAAGCCAGATCGGCGAGGTAAGGTTTGATTTCGTCTTTGTGAATCGAGGACGCCAGCAACCGCACGCCGCAATTGATGTCGAACCCGACTCCGCCCGGCGATATCACGCCTTCCGGATACCGGGTCGCAACCACTCCTCCGATTGGGAAGCCATATCCCTGGTGGATGTCCGGCATTGCAAGCGCATACCCGACGATTCCCGGGAGAGTAGCCGTGTTGACCAACTGATCCAGCGACCGATCCTGAAGCGCGTGCTCCGCTACCTCGTCGTTTCCGTAGAATCTGGCGGGAACACGCATATCCCTTCGGTACTCCTTCGGAATTTCGTACAGGTACGGTGCCAGTTTGCGTAATGCGCTTTTCTCCATCTTTCTACCTCCCTCAGCCTGCCGGACAGATCGGAAACCCGCGCATGGCAGGTTTCCAAGTAAATAGGTTTTATCTGGAGGTACGCAAAATAGCAAGTTTTTAGTTTTGTCGGGGTGAGCTCGTTGGTGAATCGATGCATCCTATAGGTTTTAGATTTCAGAGTGCATCAACCACCTATTTGGTACATCTCCCGGTTCAGCGGGAATTGAGACTCCTGAAGCTTGTGCCCCCACGGCTTGCGCCAAGCAGCCTTTGCGATCAGACGCTTCATTTCGTCGTAACTCGTTCCTTGACGAAGCGGCGTGAGCAAGTCCACCTCGTCTTCGTGCAGAAGGCAAAGCCGGAGCTTCCCGTCCGCCGTCAAGCGCAGGCGCGTGCACCCTGCGCAGAAAGGAGCCGTCACGGAGCTGATGAAACCAAGCCTACCGGGTGCTCCCGGAATCCGATACGGCCTCGAAGGGTCTTCCCCATTGTACCCTGGGACGGCTTCCAGTTCCCCAAAGGCCGATTCTATCTTCGCCTTCGTCTCCGCTGAAGGGACCAGCGCATCCAGGGCGAACCCACCTTCACTGCCCACAGGCATAAGCTCGATGAATCGGATGTCCCATGGGTGCTCCAAGGTCAACCCAGCTAGATCCACCACATCATCATCGTTGTAGCCTCTGACCACAACCACGTTGAGCTTGATTGGAGTGAGCCCGGCCTTTTCCGCTGCGATGATGCCTGCCCACACATCGGCAAACGAACCCCACCTCGTTATCCTGCGAAACTTGGTCGGATCAAGGGAGTCGAGGCTGATGTTGACCCTGTCCAGTCCAGCAACTGCTAGCTCTTCAGCCTTATCGGCCAGCAGCGAACCGTTGGTGGTCATGGAAAGGTCGTTGACACCCATCCCTTTTATGGCAGAGATGATCTCTGTCAGGCCTTCCCGAAGCATTGGCTCGCCTCCTGTAAGCCTGATCTTGTCTACCCCAAGATCGACAAATGCCCTGGCAAGAAACAACAATTCGTCGTTTTGCATGAGGTCTTTCCGGTCTTTGAACCGGATGTGCTCAGGCATACAGTAGACGCACCGGAAATTGCATGCGTCGGTCAAAGAGATCCTGAGGTAATGAAGGTTCCTCCCAAACTGATCTCTCAGCAATGTGTCCTCCAATGAATGATCCCGTTGCAGTACGGATTTCAGGCAGGTATGAAATAGCCACAGGAAAGCGTTTTGACTTTCTTCCCTCGTAGCGGTTCGATTTTGCGGCCAAGGAATGCCGTGACGAGCCACCTATCCATATAGCAAAAGCTCCCGTCATGAGGAATCTGGCTGTACGGACAGTTGTGGATGAGTAGGTAGTACCCGTTTCCGTTTTCAGCTTTTTCCCATCGCGCCATGTACCCATGCTTAGAAAGGAAATCGGTTATCCCTTGTAGTCTTTCGACTATGTCGCCGTCATCTTGCAACTCGGCGTCTTCTAGTATCCTCTTGGCCACGTTTTCGAATATTTCTTGGATAGTTTCGGCTGGAACGCGCTTACGGAGTTCCTCCAGTAAGTAGTGAATTATTGTTTCATAGTCCGCCGAGAAGATTTTGTCGACCTCCGGGGTAGCGGTGTACAGAACTTGCGGCCTGCCAACCTTCTCACGGCTCTCGACCCCGTCTGTAGAGATGAGCCCTTGACGCAGCAAGACGCCGAGATGATGACGAACCGAAACTGGAGCGATACCGACTTGCTCAGCGAGTTCGTTTACTGTAGCGCGTCCCTGCACTTTTAATATCTCAAGTATTTTTCTACGCGTAGCCTGTATCTCCTTCACCTCCTTCTCCTCACTGGCAGCTCAGCGTTATCCTACCACGGACTAACGGTCGGAGTCAATTTCTATCATGTGCGGCCACAAAAATTCGCTCCTCGGCTAAATGATGCGTTAAGGTCGTGTGTTAAAACGCGACTTTCCGCACAGCCCTTTCGTTGTATCCGGTCACCACGGTCATGTACCCGGCGAGCATCTTGTCGACTTCCGGATCCCCTGTATCCACCAGCAGCGGGCGGCGTCCCAGGGAGTGGAGTTTGCCTGGAGTGCTGACCACGATGATGTTCTCCCTGCCGACGCGCTTGATGACTGTCGGGCTTATCTGCTGGTTCCCGCGACCGAAAATGTACCCCTGACCGCCTATGGGAGTCACGATGATCTTGACGCATCCATCGCCGTGCCTGTCGAGCAACTCGAGCAACTGCGCTTCGTTGGCGTCGGCGGCGACCAGTTCCCCATCCTTTACCACGTCGACCCCGATGAGGGTTTTCGGCAACCCCAGAGCGTCGGTGATGGCGCGGGTGGTGGTCCCCGGACCGATTATGTACATGCACCCGTCTTCCATCCTCTCGACGATGTCCTGTGCGATTGCTGCTTTCGCCGCCTCTTCCCCGATGCTTTCCACTTTCGAACTCTGCACGAGCCCGCTGCGGTACGGCACTTTGAGATACCCGTAAAGCCTGGCGGATACCACCCCGCGACGGATGGCCTCTTCGTCTATGTCCATGACCTCTTCTTCTTTGAGGCTCGTCACTTTGCCCTGCAGGAAGAGCGCTGCGAGCTCGCCAGCGCTTGCGGGGCTGGTGGCGTAGACCGCGGAATGGATCTTGACCCCGGCGGGGATCCCCAATGCAGGCAGCTCTGTGCCAATCGCTTCGTAGATGTCCCTTGCGGTGCCGTCTCCCCCGGCGAAGAGGAGTAAATCGACGCCCAGGTCTTTCATCTCACGGGCTGCCCGGCGGGTATCGTCCGCTGTGGTGTGCCTATGCTTGATGGAGCCGATCACCGTGGGCGAAAACCCGGCTTTCCTGGCGGCATCTTCTCCCATCTCCATCGGATACGTGACGATTTCCAGGTCACGTACCGTTTTCAGGTGTTCCAGCGCCTGCGCAGCCCTGTCCACTGCGTGGGGAACCGCACCCAGTTCCAGCGCTTTTCTCTGTATCTCCTCGCCGTCGCTTCCCTTCAGCCCGACGCTTCCGCCTATTCCTGCCATGGGATTGACGATCAGTCCAACCTTCTTCATGGTTTGCCTCCTCCCGTCCGGGGCCCGGTCTCCATCGAGAAAACCGGGGTACAGACGACGCCGCACCCCGGTTCCGTGGACTTTCAGGAAAGCCGTTCGTTATTTGACGAACTTGTCCATGTTCTCGATGATCGCCGTGGCGAACTCGGAAGTCTTGACCTGCTTCGCTCCTTCCATCTGGCGGGCGAAGTCGTAGGTGACGATCTTCTGCTTCACGGTCTCGGTGTAAGCGTCCTGGATCAGCTTGGCAGCTTCCCACCACTCCATGTACTCCAGCATCATCACGCCGGAGAATAGGAGCGAGCCGGGGTTGACCTTGTCCTGGTTCGCGTACTTGGGAGCGGTGCCGTGGGTCGCCTCGAAGAGGGCGATGAAATCGCCGATGTTGGCGCCCGGTGCGATCCCGACGCCGCCAACCTGGGCTGCCACAGCGTCGGAGAGGTAATCGCCGTTCAGGTTGGGCGTGGCGATGACATCGTACTCAGCCGGGCGCAGGAGCATCTGCTGGAAGGTGATGTCAGCGATGCGGTCTTTCATGACGATCTTGCCTTCCGGCTGCTTGCCGTCGTATTTCTCCCAGAGTTCCTGCTCGGTGATGGTGACATCGCCGAACTCCTCCCTGGCGACTTCGTAGCCCCAGTTCCGGAAAGCACCTTCGGTGTACTTCATGATGTTGCCTTTGTGCATCAAGGTGACGCTTCGGAGTTTCCGGTCGATGGCGTACTGGATTGCCTTGCGGACAAGGCGCTTCGTCCCGAACTCGCTGATCGGCTTGATGCCGAGCCCGGAGTCGGGTCGGATTTTCTCGCCGAGCTCTTTGGTCAGAAAATCGTACAGCTTCTTGTTCTCAGGCGTGCCGACTTTGTATTCGATGCCAGCGTACACGTCTTCGGTGTTTTCGCGGAAGATCACGATGTCCACGAGCTCGGGATGCTTGAGCACGCTGGGAACGCCCTCGTACCAGCGAACGGGGCGGACGCAGGCGTAGAGGTCGAGCTCTTTCCTCAACGTGACGTTGAGGCTGCGAAAGCCACCGCCCACGGGCGTCGTCAGCGGGCCTTTGATCCCGATGATGAACTCCCGCATGGCGTCGAAAGTCTCGGACGGCATGTAGGTGCCGTAGATGCTGTTTGCTTTTTCACCGGCGTAGATTTCCATCCAGACGATCTTCCGCTTGCCGTGGTAAGATTTCTCGATGGCGGCATTCCAGATCCTCAGGCTGGCGCGCATGATGTCGGGGCCAATGCCGTCGCCTTCGATGAATGGAATGATCGGGTTGTCAGGAACGACCAGCTTGCCGTCCTGAATGGTAACTTTTTCGCCCTCTGTGGGCACTTTGATGTGTTTATAAGCCATGTTTCCCCCTCCAAAAATCGTTTCTTTTCATTATTTCCACCGTTAGAGCGGAGGTAAACCGACTTGTGCTCGAACGGATGGATTTCTTATGTCGAGGATCGCGCCGTTCACGTCCGATCCTTCCGGCCCAACCAGCCACGCGATGAGCTTGGCGGGCTCCTCCGGCGGCAGCAGTTTGCCTTCTTTGTAGAGTCGCTGGAACAGTTCTGCCTGCTCCGCATCCCAATGCTCCGGAGGTGTGTTCCGCAGTTCCTCCTGCATCCTCGTTGCGACGACCCCCGGGTAGATCACGTTGACCCGAATGTTGAAATCGGCGACTTCCATGGCCAGCACACGGGAGAACTGGTTGACGCCTGCTTTGCTCGTGGCATAGGCCGACCAGCCTTTGCGCGGCTTGACGGCTGCGCCTGACGAAATGTTGACGATCCTGCCGTATTGCTGGAACACCATGGAAGGCAGGATGCTGTGGGTCACGTTGAAGACGCCGACGAGGTTGACCTGGAGTGTGTGCGCCCACTGGGCTGGATCGACTTTGTAGACGTATTCCACTGGCCCGAGGATGCCTGCGTTGTTCACGAGGATCTCCACGTGTCCAAAGGTTTCTCTGACTTTCTCGGCCATGGCGAACGCCTGATCGACGTCCGAGACGTCGGCCTTGATTGGGAGCGCTTTCCTGCCGACCGCTTCGATTTCCTGCGCCGTAGCTTCCAGCGCCTCCACCGAGCGGGCGACTATAGCCACGTCGGCGCCTCTTCGCGCCAGTTCGATGGCCGTGGCCTTCCCGATTCCTCTGCTCGCTCCCGTTACTACGGCCACCTGTCCGTTCAATTCACCTTCGGATCGATCCATTTTCCCCTTCCAGCGCATCAACCGGGCGAGGCATCTTGAGGGTACACCCTGGTTCCGTCGAGTTCCCAGAGCTTGATTGCCTGGGAAGGACACCTTTCCGCCGCGAGCAAGAGGGTTTCCCTGTCGGCGGCGGATGCATCGACCACTACTGCAAGCCCTTCTTCGTCGAATTCGAAAACGCCCGGGGCGATCTCCATGCAATCCCCGGAGCCGACGCAGGCCTGCCTGTCGACGGCAATGCGCAAGGTCGCTTCGCGCCCCGGAGGAGCCGTGGTGACACCTGGAAGGCCATCTTCCTGGGGCTCGAGCCCGGTTTTCTTTGGCTCCTTCCAGGGTTCTTTCTTCCCAAACAATTTGTCCAAAAAGCCCATTTTTCGTCTCTCTTCACGAATTTCAGCACGACGATTATATATTATCCGAACGGGCTTCAACAAATTGAGAAAGAAAGAACAATCGATGCACGTAGCCAGCCTGAGGCTGGATGGTTATTCGAGGAGCGTCTTCATCTCCGCTATGACTTCCTCGAGCGGTATGTCCCGCACGCAGCGGTGGTTCTCCAGCTCCGATTCCGGGAAATCCAGCCTTCCGCAAGGAGCGCAATCCCAATGGCTCATCACGACTTTGCCGCTGCCCGGAGGCCAGGGGCCGAAGAGCTTTGGGTCGGCAGGCCCGTACAGCCCCAGCGTCGGGGTTCCCTGGGACGAGGCGAGATGGAGGATGCCGGAATCGGGACCCATGACGAGGCTCGCCCTTTTGAGTACCTCCGCGAGTACGTCCAGTGAGGTCCTTCCGGCCAGGTCGGCCACGGGAAAGTCGCAATCGGCGGCTATCTCGGCGGTCAGGCTTTCCTCCCCCGGTCCTCCGGTGAGCACCACTTTGTACCCGCGCTGATAGGCCACGCGTGCGACTGCAGCCCATTTCCGCGGCTCCCATCTTTTCACTTGAGCGCCGCTGCCGGGGTGGATTACGATGAACCTGTCTCGGGATGGCTCGATGCCGCTTTCCTGCAGGAGCTTTTCGGCCCGGGCTGCGGAACCCGGCTCTGGGCTGAAGTGGAGTCGATCTGCAAGCCTGCTTCCGTCCTTCCGATCTGCGGGCAACAGTTCCTGGAGGAGCCTCCAATTCTGCTCTGCTTCGTGGAGGCCTGGAGTGTAAGGAACAGGGTCGGTCAGAAACGGCGCTACGTCTGGCACGTCGAACCCAATCCTGTGCGGGATTCCGGACTCCGCTGCGAGCCACGCACCCCACCAGTGGTCGAACCGCATCACCACAGCTGTGTCGAAATCCCTTTTCCTCAGCGAGGAGGCGCACCGGAAGAGAAGGACGTAAGGCGCGATTGGGTTGCGCTTTGGCGTTCGCTCGAATCCCGGGAAACGGCAGGTTATCACATCGTCGAGGAATTCGTTGTTTCGCCAGACGGCTTTCCCCCACGGGCCTACTATGCCGACGAGCCGGACGCCGTTGCTATCGCCTCCCAGTTCTCTCCGGAGCCGCCGGATCGAAGGTGTGGCGAGGAGCAGGTCGCCGACGTGATCTGGGCGAATAAGCAGTACTTTGCGCGGGGGGGAATCCGGCCGTCGCTTCCGTAAGCCGTATTTCTGTGCGAAAGCTTTCAGCAGCAAGTGTCTGAGCTTTTCTTTTGTGGTTCTTTCGGGCGGGGGCATGGTCCGTTCACGCGCCGGCTACTTTCCGGTAGACTTCCAAAGTCTCCTTAGCGGCTTTTTCCCAGGAAAACGCCTTGGCCCGGTTGAGGCCTTTCTTGGAGAGCGTATCCCGCAGACCTTCGTCCGAGATGACACGCCACATGGCCACAGCCATCTCCTCCGCATCGTCGGGCGAGACCAGTATCGCCGCGTCTCCCACGACCTCCGGCAGGCTGGAGACGTTCGTCGTCACCACCGGCGTTCCGCACGCCATCGCTTCCAGCGTCGGGAGACCGAATCCCTCGTAGTGCGCCGGATGCACCAGCGCCAGCGCAGCGTTGTAGAGAGCAACGAGGGCGCTCGTCGGCACCCTCCCAAGGAACAGCACGTCTTTTTCCAGGTTCAAGTCCTGCACTTTTTGGAAGATTTCGTCGAATAGCCATCCAGGGCTCCCTGCGAGGACGAGTTTGATCTCGTTGAGCTTGTAGCGATCCTGCAGGATCTTGTACGCTTCCAGCAGCGTTGGGATGTTCTTCCGCGGTTCCAGCGTGCCAACGAATAACAGGAAATCCCGGGAGAGGTTCGGGTAGAGCTTGTGCGCTTTCTTCCAGGCTTCTTCCTTTGGCATGGGCTTGTAGACCGGGTTGGCGGCTTCGTAGATGACGGTGACCTTGGAATCCCGCACGCCGAGGAACCGCCCGATGTCCTCCTTGGTGCTTTTCGAAACGGCTATGATGTGATCCGCACGCCTCACCGCCCTGTCGATTTGGCCGTAGTATCTGGCGGCTTTTTTCGTCAAGAAGTGGGGATATATCAGGAATGCCAGGTCGTGCACCGTAATGACCGTCTTGAACCGTGCCAGTGGGTTCCTCTTCGGTGGGATGAAATCGGGGCTGTGGAGGACGTCCAGCCCCATGTTAGCTACTTCCAGCCCGAGGATGTAATGCTCGAACGAATGGTGGCTGGGAGTCCAAACCCCTCTTCTGATGAAATTGCGGGCTTCTACGATCGGTTTAGTCTCTTTTCTACTTTGAAGCAGGTAATATTGGTTGGTCGAATCTATCTTAGCCAGAGATTTTACCAAATGGGTAGTGTACTGCGCTATCCCGGCCTGACTGTAGTGAATCAAACGAGCATCTATCCCTATGCGCATCTCACCTTGTGTCCTTCTGACCAGGGCTTCGGTTGATGGGAACGAAAAAAACGGCGCCCTCGAAATTGTGGCGTCATTGACCAACCACAATATATCATGGAGGCGCTCTCCAGCGCAAAAAGACGCCATTGTCCTGGAAGCTGATCCCAGGAGATTGTCCCCCGGTAGTGGTCTTTGGGCTGGGAATCGCGCAAACAAGATCCTGAAATACTTCCGCAAAGCTTCCGTCATTCGGGGCGGGAGGCTCGCTTTTCTGGCCGGTTTGAGGTATAAAGAGGAACAGGATTTCTTGTGCGTTGTCATCATCACGAGGAGGTAGAACTCATGGGCGATAGGCGATTCGTTGGTGCCATCGACCAGGGCACCACGAGCACGAGGTTCATGATCTTCGACCGGGCTGGCAACGTCGTCGGAATGCACCAGCTCGAGCATCGACAGATATACCCCAAGCCCGGATGGGTGGAACACGACCCTCTGGAGATATGGGAAAAGACACAGATTGTCGTCAAAGGCGCCCTGGAGAAGTCCGGCGTCTCCCCCGACGAACTGGCAGCGATTGGGATCACCAATCAACGGGAGACCACCGTCGTGTGGAACAGGAGGACAGGTCAACCTTACCACAACGCCATCGTATGGCAGGACACGCGCACGGACAAGATATGCTCTGACCTCGCGGCAGAAGGCGGGCAGGACAGGTTCAGGGAGAAAGTTGGGCTGCCGCTGGCGACATATTTCTCCGGCCCGAAGATCAAATGGCTCCTGGACAACGTTCCGGGACTCAGGGAAGCGGCCGAAGAAGGCGATGCGATCTTCGGGAACATGGACACGTGGCTCATCTGGAACCTGACCGGCGGGCCGGACGTCGGTGCGCACGTCACCGACGTGACCAACGCCAGCCGAACCATGCTGATGAACCTACAGACCCTCGATTGGGACGACGAAATGTTGCAGGTTATGGGTATCCCTAAGCAGATGCTCCCGCAAATCAGGCCCTCCAGCGACCCGGATTTCTATGGCCTGACGAGGCCGGATGGGCCTTTCGGGGCGGAAGTTCCGGTGGCCGGAGACCTGGGAGACCAGCAGGCGGCGCTCATGGGGCAGGCGTGCTACGAAGTCGGCGAGGCGAAGAACACCTACGGCACCGGCTGCTTCCTCCTGATGAACACAGGCCAGCGCCCGATCCTCAGCAAAAGCGGCCTGCTGACGACCCTGGCCTACAAGCTCGGGGACCAGCCTGCACATTACGCCCTGGAAGGCTCCGTAGCCATCGCCGGAGCGCTGGTCCAGTGGCTGCGCGACAACCTGGGTATCATCTCCAGCTCCGCCCAGGTGGAGGAACTCGCCAGGAGCGTGGAGGACAACGGCGGCATCTACTTCGTCCCGGCGTTCTCCGGCCTGTTCGCACCCTACTGGCGCTCCGACGCCAGGGGTCTGATAATCGGGCTGACCAGGTACGTCAACAAAGGTCACATCGCCAGGGCAGCACTGGAAGCAACGGCTTACCAGACCCGGGAGGTTCTGGAAGCCATGGAGAAGGATTCCGGGCTCCGTTTGAAATCCCTCAAAGTGGACGGGGGCATGGTCAGGGACGAACTGCTGATGCAGTTTCAGGCTGACATCCTCGGGGTTTCGGTGGTGCGGCCAAAGGTTTCCGAGACCACGTCGCTGGGCGCTGCATACGCCGCGGGGCTTGCGGTTGGGTTCTGGAGCGGGCTCGACGACCTGAAATCCAACTGGCAGGCGGACAAAGCGTGGGAGCCGCACATGGAGACGGAGACGAAGGAGCGGCTCTTCGCCGGGTGGAAGAAAGCCGTACAGCGGACTTTCGGGTGGCTGGAGGAACGATGAACTCACAGCCGCATGTGGTCGTGATAGGAGGAGGGGCTACGGGCGCAGCCGTAGCGCACGATCTGGCTCTGCGGGGCGTCCAGGTGACCGTGGTCGAACGGGGCGAAGTGACCTCCGGCACAACCGGCAGACACCACGGGCTGCTCCACAGCGGTGCCCGGTACGCGGTCAAAGACCCGGAATCCGCCCGCGAGTGCATCCAGGAGAACATGATCCTCCGGAAGATCGCCCCCGACGAATTCGAGTTGAACAACGGGCTCTTCGTGGCGATTACGGACGAGGACATGGAATACCGCCCCAAGTTCCTGGAAGGGCTGGAGGAATGTGGGATCCCGCACAAAGAGATCTCGCCGCGGGAAGCGCTGGAACGGGAACCGAACCTCAATCCCGAACTGAAAGCGGCGGTCGAGGTTCCCGATGGAACCATGGACGCCATGAGGCTGCCGCTCCGGTTCTTCGCCACGGCGCAGAAGAACGGCGCCATCGTGAAGACCTACACCGAAGTGATCGATCTCCTCATGGACGGGAAGACGGTCTCCGGCGTCAGGGTCAGGGATCACGTCACCGGCAAGGAGTACGAAATCGGTGCGGATATCGTGGTGAACGCTGCCGGGGCATGGGCGGACAAAATAGCCGCGATGGCGGGCGTGCACATTCCGATAAAACCGTCTCCTGGGGTGCTCGTGGCCGTGTGGGGCAGGTGGAGCAACATGGTCATCAACAGGATGACCATGGCGGGCGACGGAGACATCGTCCTGCCGCAGAGGGCGCTTTCCATCATTGGCACCAGTTCGTGGCTTGTGGACGACCCGGACAGGCTCGAGATGAAGCCGGAGCACATCGACCTGATGTACGAATACGGCTCGATGCTGATCCCGGGAATCAAACATGCCAAAATGCGGGCTGCCTGGGCTGCCGCGAGGCCGCTGATCGGGGAATCAGACGGGGACGATACCGGCCGGGAACTCAGCAGGACGTTCAAGTGCTTCGACCACAAGGATAGGGACGGCATCGAAGGGTTCGTCACCATAGCCGGAGGCAAGGCCACCACCGCCAGAGCCATGGCAGAAGCGACTGCCGACGTGGTGGCACGTAAGCTCGGGCTCGACGTGCCCTGCACTACCAGAGAAGTCGTCCTGCTCCCCCATACCGCATACTACCGCCGGAGG
>JALWAP010000138.1 GCA_027016315.1 Anaerolineae bacterium
TTCCAAAGGGGAACCCCCTGTTCCTGCGACCATATGTCCCACAAAGCGGCTTCCACGCCTGCTTTCGCCATGTTGTGCCCTCTGATGCGACGCACCAACGGCCAGAAATCCATGGGGCTTGACAAATCCTTACCACGAATCAATGGCACTATGAACTTGGTGATGATCGACCACGCCGTATCCACGGTTTCGTAAGTGTAGTACGGGTTGGCTTCGGTCGCCGATTCTCCCCACCCGACGAGCCCATCTGCGAAGACCTGGACGATTATCGATTCGACATCGTATTCCCTGGAAAAGCTGGTTTCGAAAGGATGTACCAGAGGCATCTTGACGTGATGCAGCACCACTCGCTCGATTTTCATTCTTTCCTCCGGATCGTGGATGACGTGCAGGCGAAGTATAGTACAGGAAGCATAGTGTGGCAAGGGACTCCAGCGGAGTATTGTTAGACTACGTCGATTGGGTAAGCGTAACGAATCCCCCCGACATCCGAATCCACGTCGGGAGTGTCCTAACGTTGTTGTGCTTTGTGCCTTGCTTCTACTTCTTGGAAACCTCCGGCAGTGAGACCATAACCGGCTTCCCGGCCTTGCGGGAGATCGTCAGCCCATCTTTGTCTGCGTCCAGAGCCGCCACATCTCCCGGTTGCAGCTCGTAACGAAGAAGCATCTTGGAAAGCCTGCTCTCGATCTCTTTTTGGATGACCCGCTGCAGCGGCCTTGCCCCGAGTTCCGGAACATATCCTTTTTGAGCAAGCCAATCCCGGGCTTTCGCGGTCCATTCGAGGGAGATTCCCTGTTCCTTGAGCCGTTCGGAAAGCCTGGATAGCTGCAGATCCACGATCTTGAGCATCGTTTCCCGATCGAGCGGCCGGAATACCAGCACTTCGTCGATCCGGTTCAGGAACTCCGGTCGGAAAGTTCTTTTCAGTTCCTGGAGAACCGATTTCTTCGCTTCCTCGAAATCGGCTGCTTTTTCGCCCTCGCCTTTGGAAAAGCCAAAGTTTTTCTTGGAGGTGAAATGCTTGGTGCCGAGGTTCGAGGTCATGATGATCACAGTGTTCCTGAAATCCACGGTGTGACCCTGACCATCTGTGAGCCTCCCTTCGTCGAGCACCTGCAAGAGCACGTTCCAGATGTCCGGGTGTGCTTTTTCGATTTCATCCAGAAGGATGACGCGGTACGGCCTGCGCCGGACTGCCTCGCTGAGCTGGCCCCCTTCGTCGTAGCCGATGTAGCCTGGAGGAGCACCAAAGAGCCTGGAGATCGTATGTCGCTCCTGGTATTCGCTCATGTCTACCCTGACCAGCGCTTCTTCGTCGTCGAACAGGTATTCGGCCAGGGCCTTGGCAAGCTCTGTCTTTCCCACGCCCGAGGTGCCGAGGAAGAGGAACGAACCGATCGGCTTCTTCGGGTCGCGGAGGCCAGACCTGGAACGCCTGAGAGCGTCGGCCAGCGCGGAAATGGCCTCCTCCTGCCCGACGACGCGCCTGGAAAGCACTTCCTCGATGTGGAGCAGCCGCTCCGCCTCGCTCTCCAGCAGGGAACTCACCGGTATGCCAGTCCAGCTTGCCAGCACCTCGGCGATGTCGTTCTCGCCGATCGTCCTGGAATTCTCCTGGCCTGTACGCCACCCGGCATATTCCCTTTCGTATTCTTCCTCCAGGGAGATTTTCTCCATCTTGTACCGGGCGTAGAGCTCATATCGCCCTTCGCTCCACGCCTTTTCCTCCATGTCTTTTAGCTTCTTGAGCCTATCTCGCTTGCGGCGCAGCGAACCGGGCAACGTGCGCAATTCCACGTGCCGCCTTGCGGCGGTTTCGTCGATCAGATCGATGGCTTTGTCCGGCAACCTCCGCTCGCTGAGGTAGCGGTGGGAGAGCTTGGCAGCGGCCACGAGGGCGTCGTCCGTGAATTTCACGCCGTGGTGAGCTTCATACCGATCCTTGATCCCGCGTAAGATGTTTATCGTCTCCTCCACCGATGGCTCGGTAACCCAGATGGGCGCGAACCGCCTTTCCAGGGCGCTGTCCTTCTCGATCCTCTCCCGGTACTCGTCCGGAGTGGTGGATCCGATGCAGCGGAGCTCGCCTCTGGCGAGCGGCGGCTTCAGGATGTTGGCAGCGTCGAGCGCACCAGCGGCGGCGCCTGCTCCGACCACCGTGTGGATTTCGTCGATGAACAGGATTACCTCGCCGTTCGACTGCTGCACTTCTTCGATGACGCTCTTCAGCCTTTCCTCGAACTCCCCCCTGAACCTCGTTCCGGCGAGCATGGCCGCCAGGTCCAGGGAAACTATCCGCTTGCGTTCCAGGGTCTCCGGCACATCCCCTTGTGCGATCCGCTGGGCGAGCCCTTCCACGATTGCTGTCTTCCCGACCCCGGCTTCTCCGATCAACACGGGGTTGTTCTTGACGCGCCTGCTCAGCACCTGGATGACCCGCTTGATCTCGTTATCCCTGCCGATGACCGGGTCGAGCTTCCCCTCGTAAGCCAGCTTCGTCAGGTCTCTGCCGAACCGCTCCAGCGCGCGGTACCTGGATTCCACCCCCGGATCTGTGACCCGACGCCCTTTCCGCATCTGCCTGATGGCGGTGTAGATCGCGGCTTTGTCGACGTTGTTCTGCAGCAGCACTTCTGAGAGAGGCGTGTGGCGTTCGTCGGATATCGCCAGGAGGAGGTGTTCGGTGGAGATGTATTCATCCTGCAACCGCTGGGCTTCCGATTCCGCGAGGTCGATGATACGCTTCAACCGCTGGGTGATGAACACCTGCCCGGTGGAACTGGAAATTGCCGTGGGAAACGCTGCTTTTTGTCTCCGATCGAGCAGTAAGCGAACCTGCTCCCGAAGTGAAGACACGTCTACTCCTGTATCTTTCAACAGGGCGGGCACGACTCCGTCCGGCTGCTCCAGCATAGCCAGGAGCATGTGTTCCACGTCTACCTGGCTATGCCGGTACTTCTGCAAGATCTCATAAGCCCTTATGGCGGCTTCCTTTGCCCTTTCGGTGAAACGTTCGAACTGCATCATGATGCTTTGGGGATCACCTCCGGTTCAGTATCGGAGCA
>JALWAP010000139.1 GCA_027016315.1 Anaerolineae bacterium
GTGACGGTCAGGTTCGCCCCGGTGGGCATGAGCGCCGACGACGTGATCATCAGCATGGTCAGAAAAGGCAATCCTGCTGGCATAACCGTAGTCACTTCGGATAGAGATCTGGCGAGCAGGGCCAGGCGACTGGGGGCGCGGGTGATGCCTTCGCTCGAGTTTGTCTCCGAGTTGAAACGGCCGCTTCCTTCCCCAGAGGAGAATTTTCGCGAGAATCCTCGGCTTTCCAAGGAAGAGGTGGAGGCGTGGGAGGCCATGTTTTCCTCCCGTCAGAGGAGATGTCAGGATGGATGATGTAGACGATGCAGTTTTTGTGGACGTTCCAGCCAGACCGAAGGCCATAACCCTTGGCTTCCTGGCGTTGGTCTTCGTCGGTACCCTCTTTGGATCGTTTGCAATCATCAGGGGGTATTTCCCCGATGCCATCGCGCTGGGCGTGATTGCCATGTTTGTCATGGCTTTGATGATTGCCATCCTTGTGACGTTGGCCATTGCTCAGCTAATCCTGGCTGCCGACACATCCAAGCGCAGGGCAGTTTTCGTGGCAGGGACGGAGGTCGGCGTGCGCAAAGGGAGCGATGGTTTTCTCGTTGACCTGGCAGAGCCACATTCTGCCGTGATAAAACTGACAGGCAAAATCCTCACGATATTTGTTAAGGGGGGCGGAATTGGCCTTCGTATAGCCATAGACAATTTTGACGAGCCGGAACTCCTCCAAAAGTTCAGGGAAAACGGCATGATCTCACCAGATCCGCTTTGTTGTGAGAGGGGAGGGGTCTCGGTTCGCCTGGAATGGGGCGAGGGCGACGTGAAAGAGTTCCTCCACCAACTCCTCGACCTGCTCTGGCGGTTCCGACAAGTGGCAGATAGGGCATGAGCTTCGAAAGGCCTGCGTGCGGTTTGTTTGGGTGTTTCGCGCCGATGTATAATGGCCGCGAACATCGTCTTGCCGCGGGGGCTTGAATTGACATCGTTGCTCGGAAAGGTGATACCGGGGCAGAAGGTCTTTGGCCCCGAACTGCCGGATTACGACGTACTGCAGAACTGTCTCAGATGCGGTAGATGCCTGACGGTTTGTCCCACCTACCAGGAAACCTTGCTGGAGACCGATTCCCCTCGCGGGCGGCTTTCGTTGCTTCGGGCGGTCGAGGATGGAAAACTGCCGCTGAGCGAAGGCGTGCTGGAGCACCTTTACAACTGCCTCGATTGCCGGGCGTGCAACACGGTTTGCCCGCTTAGCCTGCCGATAGGCGAGCTCATTCTGAAAGGCCGGGCAGCGTACTCTGCCCGCTACGGACGTCCGTTGTGGCAGCGGTTATCCGTGGACACGTTCCTGACATCAGCCCGGAGTCTGGAATGGGTGATGGCTCCGGCCAGAATCTATCGAAAGCTCAAGCTTCACAAGGTTGTGCGGCCTGTGCTTCGATTCCTTGGGAAGAAGCTTTCCGCGTTCCGAGTGCTCTACGAGATGGAAATGCTGCTCCCGGAGAAGTTGCCCTCGAAGCCACTCCACAAGACGCTGCCCGAGGTCTTGCCTGCTTATGGCGAGCGGAAATATCGGGTAGGCTTCTTCCTGGGATGCATGATGAGCCAGGTGCTGGCGGATGTGAGCAAGAGCTCAATCGAATTGCTCCGCAGGCTGGGGTGCGAGGTTGTGGTACCGAAGGGACAAGTGTGTTGTGGAGCACCGCACGAAGACCAGGGGAACAAGCCTAAGGCCCGTGAACTCGCCCGCACCAATATCGAAGTTTTCGAGCAGTTCGAGGGGCTGGACGTAATCGTCAGCGATTGTGCAGCGTGCAGCGGGATGCTCAAGGAGTATCGGGAACTCCTGTCGGAGGACGAGGAGTTCTCTGACAGGGCGAAAGCGTTCAGCGCCAAAGTGTTGGACGTGAGCCAGTGGCTTGCCAGGGTTTTTCCGGGCGAGGCGAACCTGCCGCAGTCCGACGCCTGCGCCCACTGTACCCTGGCTACTTACCACTCGCCCTGTCACCTCGGGAACGCCCAGGGTGTCTTGGAGGAGCCGAAATCGGTGGTGAGGGCGCTGCCCGAAGTTAAACTGGTTCCGCTGAAGGACGAGACGAAGTGCTGCGGCAGCGCGGGGATCTACAACATCACGCACATCGAGATGTCCAGAGAGTTGTTGAAGGAGAAAGTGGACAACATCCTGGACACCGGCGCTCAGGTGGTGGTCACCGGCAATCCCGGCTGCATTTTGCAGATACAGAAGGGCTTGAAAGAGCGGGGCGCCGATGTGGCGGTGAAGCATTTGACGGAGATCACTCTGGAGAAGCTATCAACGGATTGATACGGTCGGGGTCGGCATGGATCTCCTGTTCCCGACCTGTGCCAAGACCGTGGATAGCGACAACGCTATCGGCGCGGTAGCTCTGTGCATGGGCTTTGCTGGCAGCGTTACTTTGTCTCAATACCACAACGTTCCCTGCACACAATCGCGTCCGCCAATCGCAGGGTGGGCCTCAATCAGACTGGGCCGCCAGCCACACCGCGGCCTCCTGGGCCAGTTTGGCCCCGATATGGGGGAGCGAACGCAGCCCCTCGGCCCCGCGCTGCCGGTAGAGGGCCAGCACATCGCCGGCATAGTCCTCCACAGACCACGCCGCCTTGCGGTAGGCCCATACCCGGTGCAGGGGCGCTTCCATCAACTCCAGATCATAGGCCCGGAGGTGAAAGTGCTCGGCCAATCGCTTGTTCCACGCCCGCGGCCCAGGGACTACATAGCGAGGCAACCGGTCCCGCAAGCCCTCTGCCTCGCAGATTTCCCGGACGGTCCGCCCCAAACGGGCGGTATACGCTCGTGGTGGCTCATGGGCCGGCTTTTCTTCATGCCAGCGATACAGATCGCGCCAGGCGGGCTCCAGGTGGGGCCAGTGCTTCTGAACCACGCGCAAGGTGCGTTCGGCCTGAACGCCGTCCATGCTCAGCGTGCCCGCCAACACCACCGAGGCCCCGTGGTCTTTGGCCGCCCGAATCACCTCGCGCAGGGCTTCTTCCCCGTCTGAAATGAAGGGGAACACGGGCATCAAGGCCAGCCCCACGGGAATTCCGCGCGAAGCCAGCGTGTCCATCAACGCCAGCCGACGACGCAGGCCGGGGCTCCTGGGTTCAAAGGCGCGCTTGACCTGGGGATCCAGGCTGCTGATGCTGACGAAGACGAAAACCCAGGACTTCTTGCCGACCTCCACCAGCAGGTCGACATCGCGGGCCAGCAGGGGCGAGCGTTCAATGACCAGCAGGGGAAAGCCGTATTCCAGCACCACTTTCAGCATCTGGCGGGAAAGGCGATAGCGCGTTTCGGCGGGTTGTTGCCAGTCGCCGCAATACAGGATGTCCTTTTCCAGCCGGGCCAGTTCCCGACGCAAACGCTCGGCCGCGTTGATTTTGAGGCGAATATGGGTGGCGAACCGGTCTGGGTCGAGAGAGGGAAGATACCTCTGGCCGCGCAGGTAGCAGAACTCACACCCGCTGCGGCAGCCCACATAAGGGGTGGCGCTGTACTTGTCCCAAAACCAGGGGTTCACCCGCCTGTGGACGTTCACGATGCGTCGTGTCCGGTACTCCTCAAAAACCAGTTCCACGCTCGCTTGACCTCATGCGTCGAAACGCGCCCGCAAAGGGGAGGGCAGATAGGTCACGGCCTTTCGGACCATCAAGGCCCGAGGTCGTTTTTCCTGGTGCAACTGGGCCTCCAGCCAGCGGGCCGTGAGTTCTGGGTAGTACCGCCCCAGGGTCTTCAGCCCCCAGCCGATGCCTTTGAGCGCCCGGGTGTCCCTTTCCTCCAGAAGGGGCTCCAGGAACTGCAACAGGATTCGCGCCTGGGGAAGAGTGTCGGGCGCTCCTTTGGTACGCTTTGCCCAGGTATGAACTGCCACTCCCACGGTGCGACGCACCCACGGGTTGGCATCGTCACGCCAGGGCGCAAGCAAGGCGAGGGAACGTTCAAACGCCTGGAGAAGCGCGATGCCCGGCACCCGCACGCCAAAGATATCGCATGCATACCACACATCGGCCTGAACGATGTACGCCCGTGTACGCCGGAAAACGGTCTCCAGCCTTTCGGGCAAGTATCGCTGCAACGCCGCCGCGATGATCACCCACCCCCCTTCCGATTGGCTGGCTGCGATGCGGTCCAGAAAAGGCGCCATCTCCTCCAGGTCGTACAGGGCCATGGCTCTCCCGATGTGTTCCAGGTACGGAAAGCGGATTCGTCGACTCAGGACCGGCGCCAGAAGCCCAAAGGCTTCGTCCTCCAGCCCCTGTTCCAAGTGCGCGCGAACGACGGTGCCCAGTTCAACGGCCTCTTGCTTTCGCATCATGAGCCCAATCCTCTACAATCCGGGAGATCCGGCACGACCACCGCCCGTGGCCTCATCTTGCGCCGGAAGCCGCGCACTTCTCTGAGCAAGTGCCCTCCACACGCCCTGTAAAAACACCATGCCTGTCGGTCGTGAGGGTTGATTCGGGTCAACGCTCGCCACACCCGGACCACGGTCATGCGCGGCATCCCCCAGGATAGGCACCACTGCCGCGCCGCCTCCAGAATCGCGGTTCCAATGCGCTGTCGCCATCGTTCCCGCACCACGTGCACGCCGAAGTCCAGATTGCCCGTGTTTCGGTTGAGATACGCGCTCCCCACGGGTTCGTCGTCCAACCAGGCGACGAGTACTTTGTGGTGGTCGAAATCCGGCGGGATGAAGAACCCCCAACTGGACTGCTGGATGCGGCGAAGCAAAGCGCGTTGATCTCGGGAAGCCGTGCGGACAACCACGGCCGGGTTTCCCTCTTTCGGCAACCGCCGCGCCACCTCCCAGCCCAACACGATGGAACGCTTGTACGGCTTCAGCCCGATTTCTTCCAGAACGGGCCAATGTTTTGGATTCCACGCGGAAACGCCGAACGCGGCAAGCCCAAATTCTTGAAAGGCCTCCTCCGCGCCGCGCATCATAAGGGCCAGCACCCGTTGGTCGGGGCGAAGCAGGGCCAGGTCCTGGATTTCACCGCGGGCCTCTTCCTTGCTCCCCCAGGCTTTTCGCTCGTAGAAGGGCACGCGCAACAGGCGTGCAGCGGCCACCAAACGCCCGCCTTCTTTGACGCCGACCAGGCGAAGCCGCTCACCGCCAGAAGCCCAGAAGATGCGCAAAAGGGACATCCCGCGGTGCCAGGCTTCATAGTCGGCCAGCGTTGTGAAAAAGGGATCCCCTTGCAGCCGGTACAAACGCTCGAAATCCGTAGGCGCAACCTGGGGGACAAAATGGATTTCCGCCAAAACCGCTCCTCCCCTTTTTGCTCCAAGTTGATGATGGCGTCGGCGGCGCGGCGGCGCCGTCCTACTGCCACCGCTGGCCCTTGACCTTAAACCGGGCTGCGGCCGCTGACGACGATGGCGCGGGTCAGGCACGGTCGGCTATTTGTTCCAGTACTGGCCGCAAGTAAGTTTCAACATTCTCTATCAATGCAAGTTTCCTCAAGCCAATCTGCTCCAGCAACACCTTCACTGCTCTATAACCGAGGAAATAGCCTGTCTGGCTCTTGCCATGGAGCGTATACCACGAGCCAAAGAACCGTGAAACTGGTGCATTGTTATCTACTGTTTCCAGGAAGGTAGTAGCAAGCCAGGATATATGACTCTGACACCACTCCAGCCATTCTTTATCACCATGCGTTTGATGCCAGCTGGGCATTCCCAGAATCAGGCTTTCGCATACTTGGGCGAAGCCTTCTTCGTACATCTGCCACCAAGGCCCTGTTCCAATAGATCGCCCAGTCCGTTCTCTCCAATAGAAGTGGGCCAAATGCCCTATTTCGTGGGCAATCAATCCTCGTACGGCCGGGGATTCACTCCAGCCACACTCGGCGATGTTTTCTAATCCAAAGAGGATGGCCGGTAAGCCTCCATATTTCGTTGTCCACCCTGCGCCGCAACCAATGCCCACATAGATGATAAAAACTGCCTCGCTCCCAAAATGCAATGCTTGTTGGGCTCGTTCGTAGACAGGTTCTATCCATTCCAGTAATCCCTGCCGCGCCTTGTCCATTTCTGTAAGTCGTGCCCCCAAATGGGGGAATATCCGTTCCCGTGCTATTTGATGCCAATCCACCCCCTGGGCTTCATAGTCGGCTATTTGCAAGGAAAGAAGTTCCGGCCATGACGACATGTACTCCGCGGCCCAAGACTTGACTTGCTCATCCACGGACTGCCTTTGTGCACTCTCCCACCACGTCAGAAATTCGGGAAATGTATCGATAATCTTTATGTTGACACTCATATCCGCTCCAGATGGCTAACGGCGGTGTCGCCAGCATGGTGATGTTGTTCTACCATAGCCGCTGGTACATGATCTTTGGTCGAAGTCGTTCAGCTCTCGACAAGAAGTGCAGATGTGTTTGCATGCGTTTCGCTCTCCACTGTCCGAACCGGGTATGCCTCACCGCCAGCTCTTGCAGCTTCGTCGCAATTTCTGGTCTTCTGCTTCTTCCCTCGGTTGGTAATGATAACTCCTCCTGCCGATGTCAACCAAAAGGTATGCCAGGTGCTCGCTCAATCCATGATTCTTGAGCTTCTACCGCCATCTCTCAAAGCTCAATGATTCAAGCTTGGCGTACATGTGCTTCAAAACGGCGGTTTTTCTCTTCAGGGGCTTTTAGCTGGCTTAACGTAGCCATGTTCATCCCGTCACGAGAAAGTCGCATCAAGTGCACGCTGAGTTGGGCTGCAATGGTTCATCAATCCCAGGCAAATCAGCGAGCAAATAACATCGGCAAGAGGATAAAAGCATAAGCGTCGTTCAAGATATGCATCAGCATACAGGCAGGTAGATTTCGTCGCTTGACATACAGGACGGTGACAATTATGGTCCAGACCCCGATCTGGATTGCACCGCCAAGCCCCCAAAATGGAATGTGAAGCAGTACAAATGCTACATACGCTGCCAACGCAGCTAGGCCGAGAGACCCTGTCAAATCGTTTAGCCGCTCGATGGGATAGCCGCGAAACAATATTTCCTCCGTGATGCCTGCCGTGATAACAATACCCGTCCGCAGAGCAAGCGACATCTGCGCTAATCGCGCAATGCCCCCCGAAGTGGTGCTCAAGCCCAGTGAAGTAACAATAGGAGTGGTGAGAACAAACGACAATGCACCAACAATGAACCCCACTGCTCCCCATAGCACATCATTCCATGACAGCTTCTTAATTCCAATTGAGCTGAGAGGTTTCTTTTCCCCGAAAAGGACAAGCCCTAACAAACTGAATGCAAGGATCCACTCCTCAACAGCAAAGAGACCTGCTCTGGAAGGAATCGCTAAGTCCTCTGGACGCCTGCGAAGCAACAAGTCCAGGATAAAAGGTAATCCCAGCGCAATGAACAGTCCGGCGAATGTTGTAATCCGTTCCCGCTTGTCCATTTTTTATTCACCTTTAGATGCCACTTTTGAAGATACTTAACACTTTCAACCGACTAACGGTTAGGCTTCAATTTCATGCTGGAACGTTGGCGTAAGAGTACCGGCTGCTCCTACCGCTTGGTTTCCTGATACTGAATAGAGATCACCTCAGCGCCCGCTGGATACAAATCAGTTTTAATTTCGTGGACAAGCCCCCACGATTTTGCCTCTTCCGGGTTAAGAGTGGTTCTTTCAAGCATGGCGTGCATCACCTCTTTGGCCGATTTCCCCGTGTTTGCGGCTATTACTTTGGCGATATTCTCAATATCTATTTTCAAACCCTTCAATCTTTCCTCGAGTTGCTTCTCCTCCAGGCTTGCACCCTGAGGAAAGCTCGCACTGACCCCATGAAGGAGAAATCTCGCCTGCGGCACAGACAATCGTCTTCTCCCGCCACAATATAGCACAATCCCTATAGAATCGACACTTCCGAAATTGTGGGTTGTGATTTCGGCCGGTATTCCCTTAAGGTAGTTGTAAGCGCTCAAGCCGTGGAAGACAGAACCTCCAGGAGTGGAAATCAGGAGGATGAAGTTCCGTTGGCCTTGTTTCATCTTTCGGTCGATAGCTTCCATCAACGCATTAATGGTCACATCAATTACAGGTGCGAAGAACTTGATTACAGTTGGTTGAGTCGCCATAGTTCTCTCTCCTTTCCAGCAGCCAAACGGAGCGTTGCCCGCCCGTACGCTACTTCACCCAATGGCCTCCCCACAGAAAAGGCTCAATCGTTGCTCGCAGGGTTGAGCGGATCTTGCTTCGTGCTCCACCAAATCTCAGGGGAGGTATACCGCGATAAACGCCACGAAGATGGTGATAGCCATCACTAACACTAAATGTAGGTCTAACAGGCTCAACACCCCAGCCGTTAAACCGCCTATGATCCCGATGAGTGGAGTTTCCTCCCGGATGATCCCGGGGAAAATGAGTGCCCCCAATGCCGCATACGGTATATTACGCAGCCATTTTCCGAACCAGTCAGGCAGCCTATAGCGATCGAACAACAACGCCGGCAGCATCCGAGGGATATAGGTGACTACCATCATACCTATGATGATGTCCAGAGTAGTTGTGTTCATGAAGTCGATTCCCCCAGTAGGAGGCCGAAGGAGGCCCCCAGTATGGTCGAGATAACGATGGCCCATCCCATGCTCATGACAGTGATTAGGACAGTGTTGAGCGCCATACTCACCACCGCGATGAGAGCCACGCGCACCGAACGCTGCACGTGGGGCATCAGCAGGCCGATAAACATTGCGTATAGTCCGACAGTCATCGAAGCACTGACCGACGGTGGGATGATCTGGGCACCCAGTCTGCCGATGGCTGTCCCAACTACCCAGCCAGTGTAAGCAATGCCAGTCAGCCCGATGGCGAAAAGGTGGGTGTGGTGCGCTTGAGTTCGGGGCCCTTGCAAAGTGAGAAGAGCAAAGGTCTCATCGGTAATTCCAAAGGAAAGGAGCGCCCGCCATGTCCGGTTGGCTTTCCGCACAGTATGATGAACAGCCATACTCATAACCAAGTGGCGGAGGTTGATGAACAATGTCGCAATCACAATCTGAAGTCCGCCAGCCCCCGTCAGCATCATACCTGCCGCCATGAACTGGCTGGCCCCGGCAAAGACAAGTGCCGACATGAGCACAGCTTCCAGCGTCGAAAGATGCACCTTGGTTGCTACCGTGCCGAAAGCAATGGCAATCGGCACATAGCCAACCGCTACCGGCAACCCCGTCTGCACACCTCCGAGAAATTCCCTGAAAGATTGTGTTATAGATTCAGCGTCTAGCATGAACTCGCTGCCTCGTCTTGCGTTGTTGGAGGTATACCTGCTTGGCTACTATCTGATGAATAAGTTCACCTGCCGCTAAGGAGCGCCAACGGAATAGCAATCCAGTGCAGCGCATCGCCAGCAGGATTATTACCTTCCTGATCCTGCATCCCGCTTGGATTCTATCCGCTTTCGATACTTCTCCAAAACTTCGGATAAGGCTTGCTCCAAATCTATTCCTGTAGAGTTCGCCACACAAATCAATGAGAACAGAACGTCCCCAAGTTCTTCCTCCCAATTCTCACCGGGCTGAAATCCACTATTGCCGTAGTCGGTGGCATTCAGGATTTCTTTGGATAATTCGCCGATTTCGGAAACTAAATCAAGCACACGGTAAACAACACCGGTATCTAGCCCGTGTAGTTCCACAAATCCAGCAACTCGTTTCTGCATCTCTGCGTCCATTTCCTCTTCCTGCTAACGATTGCGTCAGCGGCGCGGCGTCGCCGTTCCAGGCCCTGGCTGGCGAACGATTTTTGGTCGAAATTCCGCCGACGTTCGCGCGCGGCGAAGCCGTGTCCGCTGCACGCACGGTTGGGCGCAGCCCGACCGCCCGCAGCCACGGCCAAAAACGGCCCCACAGCCAAAAACCAGAGCCAACCCACTCCAGCCCGGCCACCGGAACACGCGGCCTGCCGACCGCAGCGCGGGGT
>JALWAP010000140.1 GCA_027016315.1 Anaerolineae bacterium
GTCGACCCAAACGGCTACCTGCTCGATTTCATGCAGAGGTACGGGAAATCCGACGGAAAGGATGCGGACTTCTGGCATGTGAAAGTGCGTCATTTCAAGCTCGATCCCGACGTGCATTTCAGCCAGCGCCCCCCGATACAGCACGCACTCAACTTGAGGTTCAAGGGGGGGCTATCTCTGCTCGGCTACAGCCAGGAAGACAAGACCGTGACCCTCTTCTGGCGCGCCGATTCCCGTCAGAAGGACTTTCGGGTATCGCACTGGATCGAGGATGAAGACGGGGTGAATTGGGGAAAAGGAAGCGACAGGCGCCCGGCTGCATACGACTTCCCGGCGTTTCGATGGCCTGTGGGCAAGGTCGTCTTCGGGAAATTCCACATCCCGGCCGAGCCGGGCACGCCTCCCGGCGACTACAACTTTTGCCTCCGGGCTTATGTGCCTGGAGGTGGAACTCTGCCGGTGCTCGACAAAGCCGGAGCGCCCGCAAGCGATTACGCATGCTTCCCGATAGTCGTACACGATGTGGTCGGAGGTGAAATCCATCCAACCAACCCGGTGGAAAAGATGGTCGCTCCCGGCATCGAGTTGTTGGGGTTCGAGGCAAAGGTGCCGAAAGAAGCGTATCAGGGCGAGCCGCTGGGGATCGAGCTCTACTGGAAAGCAGTATCTGCCACTGCTAAGGACTACCGGATCAGGATTGCCATGGGTTCGGAAGAAGCCATCTTCCAAATGCCCAAGGGTTACCCGGCCAGCAGGTGGCAGGCCGGGGACGTGGTGTTGACCAAAATCCTCTACCACGTTCCGGCGGACGCGAAAGGAGGCGAGCAGGCGGTTCGGCTTTCTCTAGTGGACGAAAACGGCAAACCCGCAGGAGCGGAAGTGGAGCTGTTCAGGCTGAAAGTACGAAAAGCGCATCGCAATTTCGCCGCAATCCCAATGCAAGAAGACATGCGAATCCGGTTTGGGGACGTTCTCGAGTTGGTCAGCGGAGAATGGGAACCAGTGGATGGTAAACTGAAAGTTCGGCTTCAGTGGAAGGCGCTGAAAGGGATGGAGTCGGAATGGATCGGATTCGTCCACGGCTTGGACGCTTCCGGGAGGATGATCTCGCAGGAAGACAAGCCGCTTCAGGCCGACGGCCGTCCCACGACGGGATGGGTTCCGGGCGAGGTGGTGGTCGAGACGTACACCCTCGACCACCCGGAAAGGGTGAAGCAATTGGAGATCGGAGTGTACCGACGCACGCCACGTGGCCTCGAGCGGCTTCCGGCCTTCGGCAAGGATGGGAGGGAGTTGGGCACTTCCTTCCGAATAGACAAATCGAGCATCAGGTGAAAAAGTGAAGAGGTGGCTCTGGGCGGTTCTTCTGACGTACATCGCCTTTTCGGTGATATATGGCTTCGTGGAGCCTCTGGGCGAGGCTCCAGACGAAGCACCCCATTTCACCGTGATCCGCTACATTTCCATCCACCACCGGCTCCCCGGGGCGGAAGAACACGAGGCTTTCCAGCCACCGCTCTACTACCTGCTGGGGGCAGCCATCACGGCTCCGTTCGACCTGTCCGGCTACCGGGTCATCGCGAACTCCAATTTCGACCTGCGCGATCCCAAAGCCACGAAAAACCTCCTGCTGCACGGAAGGGCGGAATGCTTTCCATACGCTTCCTGGGGGAAAGCATGGCACCTTTTGCGCCTTTTCTCCACCCTACTGGGGTTGGCGACGCTTTTCTTCCTCTGGCGGTTGCTCCGCCACGTGTTCACCGAATGGCAGCCCGCACTGATCGGGATCGGCCTTGTGGCGTTCTCACCTGGGTTTCTCTTCTTAACCGGAGCGGTCAACAACGACGACCTGGCGATGGCAATCGCCGCGCTGTTCCTCTGGCAAGGGGTCGAATTCGCCGAATCGCCGGCATGGAAAAAGGGGCTGCTTCTGGGCACTTTGTGGGGGCTCGGGGTGATGAGCAAGGTAAGCCTGTTGGGGCTTGGGCTCCCGTGGGCGATGTTCGTCGGCTGGGCGTATCTCCGGAAAAGGGACCGCAAGGCGCTTGCCGTCTGGATCGCCGAGGGGATTGCAGCGTTCGTTGTCGTGGCAGGGTGGTGGTTCGTCAGGAACGTTTCGCTCTACGGCGACCCGATGGCATGGCCGCTGGTGATGAAGACCAACGCGCTGCGGAAAGGTCCCTTCACCGCAGGGCTCCTCTGGTGGCTCGCCAAGGGCGTCTACAAATCGTGGTGGCTCGATTACGTGGGACTGCACCAACCGACGTGGCTCTACGGCGTCCTCGGACTCATTCCGCTGGTGGCTTTGATCGGCTGGGCATTTCCGGCCACAAAATTCTGGACGAAACACGGCAAGACCGTGGGCCTCGTGCTCGCGCTCTATTTCCTGGAAGTGGCCGCGGCCTTGATCCGATGGACTGCGATGGTGCTCGGGACAGGGCAGGCAAGGCTTCTATTCCCCGCGCTTGCGTTCTTCGCTCTTTTCCTCGGCGGAGGGGTATGGCGGCTCCACAGACGATGGAGGACGTTCGCCCCCTCCCTCTTGTTGCTCGGGCTTACGCTGGTGGCTTTGTGGACGCCGTGGGGCGTGATCAGGGCCACGTACGCCCGGCCGAAGTACTCCCCGGCGCCCGCAACGCCTCCCAAAGCGTGGTTCGGCAACATCGGCCTGCAAGAGTTCGAAGTGGACAGGAAAGCCGTCGAAAGAGGGGAAACGTTCGATTTGAGGCTCGTCTGGAGATCGCCGAAACTGAAAGATGGCGAGCGCCTGCCCGATCTGTGGGCGACGGTCTGGCTGAAATCGGAGAACGGCAAAGTCGTCTGGGCGAGGAGCGGTTCCCCCTCCGCCGGAAGGGACACCACCGATTGCTGGCCGTCCGATAGCCTGATCCCGTCGCTGCACAGGATACCCGTGCCGAAAGGGTTGTCCCCAGGCAAATACCTGCTGGAAACGGGCTTGCATTCCCCTGGAAAGTGGGACTGGCTGGAGGTCATCGTCGGCGGAAAACCAGCGGGCGATCAATACACGCTGGCGACGATCGAGGTAAAGTAAAAAACCGCTATTTCGCACGAGGACAAGGCTAATCACCAAACCTGCTCGAGAACAAACCAGTACACGGCACCACCCGCTTTCCACCGCACCTACCCTGTTTGCCTGAATAGCAGAACTAGGTTTGACAATTTCTCTAATTACTCTTATCATAATTGCTGAATTTCTCAACCTACCTGGATGCCGGAACACAGATGGACGGACCAGTTCATCTGTGTTTGTTATGCCAGAGGCTGGAAAAGCGGCGAAGGGGTATGAGCGTGAAAAGGGATTATTACGAGGTTCTAGGAATAAGCCGAAGTGCCAGCATAGAGGAGATCAAGCGGGCATACCGCCGCCTGGCCCGCCAGTACCACCCAGACGTTAACAAGAGCCCTGACGCCGAAGCTATGTTTAAGGAAATCAACGAAGCATATCAGGTGCTCAGCGACCCAGAAAAGCGGGCAATGTACGACCGGTACGGGCACGCCGGTGTCGACGAGAACGCCGGGGCCGGCGGATTCGATTTCGAAGGATTCGGTGGCTTCGGAGACTTTGGCGACATATTCGATGAGTTGTTCGGCTTCGGCTCCAGGAGAAGGCGGACAGGAGGCCCGAGGCGGGGGGAGGACATCTACACCTCCGTCACGATAAGCTTCGAAGAATCCATTTTCGGGACAGAGCGGGAAATCGAAATCCGGCGGGAGGAAACGTGCCCCCATTGCCACGGCACAGGCGCTGAGCCAGGCACCAGCCCGACCAGATGCCCCGTGTGCGGTGGAACCGGGCAGGTAAGGCGGGTCAGGCAATCGATCCTGGGGTCTTTCGTCCAGGTGACCACCTGCCCGAGGTGCGGAGGCACCGGCGAGATCATCACCACGCCGTGCTCCGTATGTCACGGCAGGAAGACGATCGTCGCCACAAGGAAAATCAAGGTCAAGATCCCAGCCGGGATAGAGGACGGGATGCAGCTCAGGCTTTCCGGAGAAGGACACGCCGGAAAGAACGGCGGACCGAGCGGCAACCTGTACGTGGAAGTCCATGTGAAGCCGCACCCGTTCTTCAAACGCAAAGGCGACGACATCTACCTGGAGCTTCCAATAAACATCGCACAGGCGGCGCTGGGAGACGTGGTGCCAGTTCCAACTCTGTACGGCTCGGAGGAACTGAAAATCCCGGCCGGAACTCAGTCCGGCAAGCAGTTCGTACTGAAGGGCAAGGGCGCTCCCAACGTGCGTGGCTCGGGTAAAGGGGACGAAATCGTTACGGTGAAAGTCGTGGTGCCTACGAAACTATCCAAGAAGCAACGAGAGCTTCTCCAGGAACTCGGCGCAACCCTCGGCAGGGAGAACCTTGGAAAGGACAAAAGCCTTTTCGACAAAATCGTCCATTCCATAGGAGACGCTTTTGGAAAGTAAGGGAAAGAAGCCCGGGCTCGACTTCCTGGAGTTTTCGGTGAAGGTGCCGGACGAGCTCGTCGATTCGATCGTAGAGGTCTTCAACACCTATAATCGGGCGAACGGCGGAGCCGTCGTGAAGCAACTCGGGTTCGACGAAGTCGGAATCAGGAGAGAGGAAACGAGCCTGGTGGCAACCTATGTGCCGATGGACGGCTCGGAAAAGGAAGTCCTGGACAAACTGGATTGGGCGCTCCGGTGCCTGCGCCGGTTCTACGACTTCCCGGAAGCCGAAGCCCGAGCGCTGCTGGAACAGGATTGGGCTACAGCCTGGCGGGAGCACTACCATCCGGTGAGGCTCGGCAGGCGTGTGCTTGTGCACGCCGCATGGATGGAGGTGGCGTCATCCCCCGGCGACGTGGAAATCGTGCTCGATCCGGGGCTGGCGTTCGGCACTGGGCTCCACCCGACCACGAAGCTGGCGCTGGAGATGCTGGAGGAGCACCTGCGCCCCGGCGAGGTGGTCTGGGACATCGGAACGGGCAGTGGGATACTTGCCATCGCCGCAGCGAAGTTCGGAGCTGCCAGGGTGTTCGCCACGGACGTGGACAGGACGGCCGTCGAAGTGGCGACAGAGAACGTGGATCGGAACGAAGTCGGCCACAAAGTGGTGGTGCAACACGGCTCCATCCCAACCGATGCCGATCCACCTGACACAATCGTGGTCAACATACTTGCGGAAGTGATCTTGAAATTGCTGGAGCAGGAAAGGCTCAGCGATTACCTGAAGTCCGGAGGGAAGCTGATACTTTCCGGAATCATCGATCAATCGGCGAAGGTGCTGGTTCCCCGACTTGGGGAATTCGGCCTGAAAATACTCGAGCGGCGCGTGAACGGAAGCTGGCACGCGCTGCTGACCGAGAAATACATCACAGCAGACAGGAGGTAATGAAATGGGCGGAATGTTCGATCTCAGCGTTGGTGGCCTGGCCACCAAAGGAGACGAAAACGTAACTTACGACGTGATAGTAGTCGGAGCCGGACCGGCGGGGATGACCACCGCCATCTACACGGCAAGGGACGGCATGAATACTCTCATCCTGGAAAAACAGATTGCCGGTGGGCTTGCCGGAACAACCCATCTGATCGAAAACTACCCGGGTTTCCCGGAGGGGGTGAGCGGCGAAAAGCTGATGAACCTGTTCAAAGAACAGGCCGAAAGGTTTGGCGCCAACGTGGTGGAGTTCGAGGAAGTGCAGAGCCTCGCCAAGCAGGACGATGGGGTGTTCGAGCTGAAAACCGATGCTGGCAACACCTACAAGGGCAAAGCTGTCCTGCTGGCCACCGGCAGCGCTCCGAAGCACCTGGGCATCCCCGGGGAAGAGGAATTCTACGGGCGCGGCGTCTCCTATTGCGCCACCTGCGACGGGCCCCTGTTCAAAGGGAAGGACGTAGCGGTCATCGGGTGCGGCAACTCCGGGTTGCAGGAAGCCCTGACGCTTCTGCAATACGTGAATAGCATCACTTTCATCGAGTTCCTGCCGACATCCAAGGCGGAGAAAATCTTGCGGGATAGAGTCACAAACGACCCGAAGAGCACGTGCTACTTCAACCACATGGTCACGGAAATCAAAGGCGACAACTCTGTGAAATCGATCGTGGTGAAGAACCGGGAGACCGGCGAGGAATTCGAAATCAACGTGGAAGGTGTTTTCATCTACGTCGGCTATCAGCCGTACACCGACTTCGTCAAAGGCGTCGTCGAGCTGGACAAGTGGGGATACATCGTCACCAACGATCACATGGAAACGTCGTTGAAAGGCGTCTTTGCCGCGGGCGACGTGCGTTCTGGCAACCTGGCACAGGTAGCAGTCGCCGTCGGGGATGGAGCAAAGGCTGCCATCGCCATCCGGGAGTACCTGCAGGAGCAGAAATGATCCCAAACCCGGAGCAGGCTGCGCGTCGCAGCCAACTTTCGCTCCGGATTTTGACAACAGGTTTCCTGGTGATTACAATGGGGTTCAATTCGTGAATAAAATCAATACAATATGAACAATTTGGAGGGATAGGAAGTGCCGCTGATTCAGGAGAAAGATAGAGAGTTCATCAAGAAAGAGTTCGAAGCATTGAAGACACCGGTCAAGCTGGTCGTCTTCTACTCCGATACCGGCTGCGATTACTGCAAGGAAACCAGGCAGATCGCCGAAGAGCTCGCCGAGCTTTCCGACAAAGTCTCCGTCGAAGTCCACAACTTCGACTCCGAAAGGGACCTGGCGGAGAAATTCGGCGTGGACAAAGTCCCGGCCACAATCATCATGTCCGAGGACAAGGACTACGGGATCCGGTACTTCGGCATCCCATCTGGATACGAATTCATGTCCCTGCTCGAGGACATCATCATGGTGGGTACCGGCGAGGTCGACCTGCAGCAGTCGACACTCGACGTCCTGAAGTCCATCAAGCAGCCGGTCCACATGAAGGTGTTCATCACACCCACGTGCCCCTACTGCCCCAGGGCGGTCAGGATGGCACACAAGTTCGCTTACGTCAGCGATTTCATCCGGGGCGACATGATCGAATCGATGGAATTCCCGGCTCTGGCGAACCAGTACAACGTGATGGCAGTGCCCAGGACGGTCATCAACGACCGCGCTTACCTGGAAGGCGCAGCGCCAGAAAACATGTTCATCGAAAAGATCCTCGAGGCGCTCTCCATACCGGAGCCGGTGAAGAACTGGAAGTAACTCCCGTCTCCATGCGGAAAACGAACGAATGCGCACGGATTTCCATTATCCGTGCGCATTTCTTATAATTGTGAAAGCAATGAACCAAACGCCGAAGAACGTGTGTGACGTCCCGTGCATCCTGCAGATCCGAATTGCCATTCGAAGGAGAATGCCATGCCTTACGTCGAGGTAAGCGGTGAAAAGATTTTCTACTTCCACAGCAAAGGGCCGGAAAATGCTCCGGCGCTCCTGCTGGTACACGGCGCTGGCGGGACTCATCTCCATTGGCCGCCACGTCTGCGCCGACTGCCCGGAGTCGACGTCTATGCGATAGACCTGCCGGGGCACGGGAAATCCGGTGGCAAGGCGAAGGACACGATTCCCGCCTATGCCGAAGTCGTTCGGCAGTTTGCGGAAGCTGTAGGGCTCGAGGAATTCTTCCTCGCGGGACATTCCATGGGTGGGGCGATAGCTCAAACGTTGGCGCTGGAACACCCGGAGAGACTGCAGGGTCTGATCCTGGTCGGGACGGGCGCTAAGCTGCGCGTGGCTCCGGCCATACTCGACGGCATCAAGAACGATTACGAATCGGCGGCGAGGCTGATCGCCGAATGGGCGTACTCCTCCTCCCCCGATCCCCACCTGCTCGAATTGTACGTTCGTGGGGCCTTGCAGGTTCCAGCAGAATCCACTTACGATGACTTCATGGCATGCGACCGATTCGACATAATGGGACAGGTTGCCAAAATCTCGGTCCCCACGCTGATGGTGTGCGGGAAGGAAGACAGGCTCACGCCGCCAAAGTACTGCGAATACCTGCATTCCCAAATCCCAGGGTCGGAACTTGAGCTCGTCCCGAACGCCGGGCATATGGTGATGGTAGAGCAGGAAGAGGCCGTGGCAGAGGCAATCAGCAGGTTCGTGAGCCGTGTTCTCGGGAAGGAGGTGACGCAATGAGCGATCTTTATGCGACCATACTCGCTGGCGGAAGCGGAACCAGGCTCTGGCCGAGGAGCAGGAAAAGCTCGCCAAAGCAGTTCCTGGACTTTACCGGGACCGGTACCATGTTGCAGGAGGCCTTCTCCAGAGTCTCGCCGATAATCCCCCCAGAAAGGGTGTGGATTCTCACGGGGGAACGATACGTGGAAACCGTCAGGGAGCAGCTACCCGTCCTGCCCGCAGAAAACGTCGTCGGCGAGCCTGTAGGGCGTGGCACGGCTCCCGCGATCGGGCTTGCGGCGATGCTCCTGCAGCGGAAGAACCCAAACGCAATCATGGCAGTCCTGACTGCCGACCATATCATCACATACAAAGAGAGGTTCAGGGAGGTGCTGCTGGAAGCCGCCTGGGTAGCAGGAAAAGGGCATCTGGTGACGCTCGGCATAAAACCTTCCAGACCGGACACCGGCTACGGTTACATCGAACGAGGAGAAAAGCTCTACGACCAGCGATTTCCGGTTTATCGGGTCGTCAGGTTCACGGAGAAACCGAACCTGGAAATGGCAGAACAGTTCGTGGCAAGCGGAAACTATTCCTGGAACAGCGGGATGTTCATCTGGCGCGTGGATGCGATACTGGCAGAGATAGAGCGACAGATGTCCGAGCTTTTCGACGGCCTGAAGCAAATCGTGGAAGCGTGGGGAACAGATGAGCAGGGGAAAGTGCTCCATTCCGTCTGGCCCACCCTCCCGAACGAAACCATCGACTTTGGCGTGATGGAACATGCCAAAGACGTGGTGGTCATACCGGTGGAGATCGGCTGGAGTGACGTGGGAAGCTGGAATGCGCTATGGGAGGTACTGCCGCACGACGAATCCGGGAACGTAGTGCAGGGGAACGTCATCCTGCATGACGTCGGGAACTCCCTGGTGTACAGCGACAAGCAGCTCGTCGCGGCGGTCGGGATACGGGATATGGTCATAGTCGACTCCGGCGACGCTGTCCTCGTCGTCCCTCGCTCTCGATCCCAAGAAGTAAAGACGATCGTCAACGAGCTGAAGCGAAGGGGGCTTGAGGATTACCTGCTGTAGTTTAAGATGTGTAAACCGGTGAGTCATTTCTTGCAATTTGTCTCCCAATTTGGTATACTATTGTCGCAATTCAACAAAAGAAACCTTTAATCATGTGTCGTGTACTTGCGTCGGCTCTTATCGCCCTGCAGAGGTCAAAGGAATGCCACAGGATATTCTTTTCGTAGGCCGCAAGACCAGCTACATCCAGTCTGTCATGGAAGCCCTGGAGAAATCCGGGTGGAGTGTGTTTCGCGTTCCGAGCAACAAAGGAGCCACACGAATCAGCAAAGAGAAAACCCTGTGCTCCGCAGTCGTGGACGGTGATTCTCCGAGGGTCAACGTGCCGGTAGTGGTGAAATCGATTCGGAAGAACCAGCCTGCGTTGCCGGTAATCGTCCTGTTGCCGTCCGGTGCCGCCCCGAGCCCCGACCTCCCGGGCGTGGAATACATTTCCAGACCCATCACGCGGGACAAGCTGGTGAAATCAATAGCGGCCTACTCGGACCAGAAGATCAAAGCCGGGCCATTCACACTCTACACCGCGTCCTTGCGGTTAGAGTGTCCTCATGGCACTTTCGTGATGCGGCCTACGGAAGCCAGGTTGCTAAGGTACTTTATGGAACACCCCAACGAAGTCGTGAAGAGGGAAGAGCTCCTGGAGAATGTATGGGGAACAGATTGCCCTGCAGGGAGCCGCACCCTGTACGTCCACGTAAGCTGGCTTCGCAGAAAGCTCGAGCGCGACCCTGCGCATCCATCTATTTTGCAGACAGTCAGAGGCGTCGGCTACAAGTTCGTCCCGGGATGATGCCCCGACTCAGCGGTTGTACCGTCTGTGCAGGAAATCGTTGTGATAACTCCCGCTCACGTCCGCAGTCTGCTCTGTGTTCTGCATAGCGCTCAGGTTTGCAACCCAATCGGGAGGAGCATAACCCTCGCCCATGAACCCCGAGAGCATGTTCTCAGACCTTGCCCATTCCTCTTCGTCCAACCAGAAAGAATTTTTCTTAGCGTACATCTTGTACCTCCAAAAAATTAACCCCCTCCGGTTGGGAGGGGGTTTTGATTTACTCTGCTTTTACGTGTGATCCAGCTATTCGAACTGACGCCTCCCAACCGGCATTAGCTTCTGGCCAAGAACGATGACCAGAAGCATGCTAATAATGATGCTAAGGAGGCTAATCAGTTCCATCGTCATTTTTGCTTCTTTCCTTCGTCGACCTCTTCCGATCTCGATTCAAACCGATATATACCACCGATGCGCCGACGTGTCAAATCCGAGCTTTGAACAGAACAACAGCGCACAGCATCTTCTGTACAAGTATCCCTCATCGCGTTCCCCCGCGCCTGGTCGGTATCAGCTCACCGTGTTGCCCTCTACCCAGGCAAATGAGCTATTGAATGAGATTCGCGGCTCTGTAAGCCCACCACTTGCTCGAAAGGAGCAAAGTTTGCCGAAAGCGCCCTACCGGGCTTCTCAAAGAAGCCTTTATAAAAACCAAACCCCTGTCTTTAGATATGTTCACCTGGATTGACAACGCCATCATCCCCTTGCTAAAATTGCCATCGAGAGGGGCGGTGGCGAAATTGGCAGACGCCGCAGACTTAAAATCTGCTGGAGCTCGGCTCCGTGTGGGTTCGAGTCCCACCCGCCCTATTCAATCCGGGATGGCCTGCTTCTGTCCCGAAGCTACCGACGAAAGCCGACAAAGGAGCAACTTTCATGAACCAACTCGTCAACTCCCTTCACAAGCCGTCTGTCCTGGTGATCGTGACCCTGTCCGTACTCCTCGTGCTCGATTTCGTGGTCGGCAGCCAGAGGAACTTACAGCTTGCCACCAGGTTCAGGAGATGGGTCAAGACGGCTTTCCCAAATTCTGAAGGGAAATGGGAAAAGGCAAGAACTTCCGGCTTCCAGGCTGTGGTGACGAAACCACCCTCCCCCTTTCGGTCGATATTCATCCAGGCAGTAATGCTCCCAAGGGAAGTTCTACCTCTGTGGATTCTCTACATGTTCCAGAACAAAAAAGACCTCCTCCTGGTGGAGGCTTCGCTGAAGAAGCCGCTCAAAACGGAGGTCGAAATATTGCGCAAGAAATCGAGGCTTGGAAAGCGCATACTCCCGAAGATCGAAGGGAAGGGCAGTTGGGAGAAAGAGGAAATGAAGGATGGACTTTCCGTCCTTAAGAACGGGCGAACCTCTCATCAATCCATAATCCGACCGCTATCGAAGTTCGTCTCCAGTCACCCCGGGGCCATCCAAAGGATTTCGTTCCGACGGGAGTCGCCGCACGTGCTCGTCGTGGTAGCAGTGGATCAACTGGGACAGAAAGGCGTGGATCGGCTGTTCCGTTCCTTAGAGGTACTGGGGCGCACTTTAATTTAAAAAATAACGGAGCCATCTGTATACACTATCAACGAATTTTGCACCCGGAGGGCGCGATGCATGGCAGAACCGAGCTTCCGCTATGAGGGATATGCTAAGAAACGCATTGAAAATCTCTCTGCCGAAAGGTAGATGCAAACATTTGGAAAAGTGCCTTTCTTCCACGGACGTAATCGACTCCAACAACGCCCTGATTCAAAGCGTTGCCCGAGAAATTGTGCAAGCATGCGACGACCCGGTCGAGAAAGCAAGAAGGCTTTTCTATTTCGTACGCGACGAAATAGAATACAATTTTGCGCCATTGCTGAGGAGCAGGGAGGATTGGAAAGCTTCCCTCACTTTGAAAAGAGGAAACGGGTTTTGTCAGCAGAAAGCCATCCTGTACGCAGCCCTCGCGAGGGCAGTAGGCGTGCCCGCGCAGATAGCGTTCCAACACATCAAAGATCACAAGCTCCTTGGCACGCGTTATGAGCCCTACATGCCAGGAGGTATTCTACCATTCCACGGGCTGACTGTAGTGTACATAAATAGTAAATGGCTATGGGAAGATGCTACTCTGGACACCGAGTTATGCAATCGGAGCGGATACAGACTGGTGGAATTCTCTCCAACAAAGGATGCACTACTGCCTGCAACGGACTTGAAAGGGCATCTACATTTCGAATTCCTCAGGTCTTTCGGACCTTACCCCAACCTACCGAAAGATATCAGCGACGTTTTCATCGATCCAAAGGGCTGGGAGTTGTGGCGTACAATCGTGGAACGAACCAGCCTGACCATGTAGCAAAGTGCAGGGAGAAAAGATATGACTGTGAAGTTAGTAGTCGATTCGGCGACAGACGTTAGCCCAGAAGAGGCAGAAACCTACGGGATAGAGATCGTCCCGCTGGTTATCAGGATAGGAAACGAGGAATTCAAAGACCTGGAGCTTTCGCAAGATGAGTTCTGGGAAAAGGTGGAAAAAGCAGGCGGCAAGGTCGGGACGTCCACACCTTCCGCGGGGGCGTTCGCCGACGTGTTTCGCAGGATCGTGGAGAACAGAGATGAAGTCGTCTGCCTGTGCCTATCCGGCAGATTGAGCAGCACATACGAAACGGCATGGGCGGCTGGCGCCGCCTTTGGAGACGCTGTGACGGTAATCGACTCCAAGCTCATATCCCACGCCATCCGGTACATCGCCATCGAAGCAGCAAAGCTGGCATCTACCGGAGCGAGCAAGGACGAAGTGGTGGCGCTGATCGAGGATTTGAAAGCGCGCACCAGCGCGTTCCTGATGCTCGATACCCTCGATTACATCCAGAGAGGCGGGCGGATCGCCGCGGTGATGCCGTTGCTCAAGCGGTTGAGCAAAGCTTTTTCCATCAAGCCGATATTCGAGGTGCGCGATGGGAACCTGGAGCTGGTTGCATACGTGAGATCCAGGAAGAAAGCGATCAGGAAACTCGTCGAGCTGCTGGCGGAGCAAGGGCCGTTCATGCGGATCGGCATCTACCACTCCAGAGCTCCCGAGATCGCCTCACACGCCGCAGATCTGCTTTCCCAGGCCGTCGGATTGCCCAGGGAAACATGCGACATCCGGGAGCTTGGTCAGGTTCTGGATTGCCATGGCGGCCCCGGCGTGATAGGAGCGGTCGGGGTTCGACCGAAATAATCAGTGCGGCCACGGATGGGCGTTCTGGTAGACCCAGGCCGCCGTGTGGATCAGTTGCACCGCGACCAGAACCAGCCCAGCTTTGACCTTGTACCTGCTCGAAAAGAACTCCCTCAACGTCGACCAGGTCAGGAAGGCCAGAGGTATGGCCGCGAGCGAGAAAAGGTCCCAATCCTTGCGCCCGCCGTAATCCGGATTCCACGTCCATATCAGGAGCAGGTAGAAGGCCACGGCGATTCCGAAGAACTTCGCTTCCTCACTTTCGAACATGGAGCGCGGCTTGAGCGCCCACAGCACTAAGACCGTCGGGAGCAGAACCGGAGCGGTCAGCAATTGCTCGTTCACGATGTCGATCAAATGCCCGACGGAGAACATGGTGTAATGCTCCCATTTCGTGGAGACGTGGCGCAGCGGCACGAACATCTTGGCATCGCCGCCGCCCGGGCGGTCGACCCCGAACAGGTAGCTCAAGCCGTGATGGCCTGCCGTCATGAGCACCAGGACGCCGGTCCCGACCACGAGCATGGGTGCTGCTATCTGAAAGGCAGCGTCGAGCAAGCCGCGAATGCCCTTCCCCCGCGCCCAGAGCAAGCCGAGGTAGATCAGGGAAGGCAACAAAATGCCGGTGGAAGGGTGGAATCCCATGGTGATCGCAAGGGCAGTGGCTGGCCAGTAGACCGGAATCTCGCCCCAAAGCACCCGGAGCGAAAGCGCCAGGTACAGGGTGATGCCCAGCGCTGCCACGGGGTAGTTCTCCACGTACCCGAAAAACAATTCGACCGTCCCCAGAGTGGATATGAGGAGGAACAGCAGAACCCGGGATTCCGTCTGCTCTTCCCATGCCAGCGCTACCCTGCACACCACGTAGACGAACGCTATCCCAACGGAGATGCTGACGATTCTGTAAACAGGAAGCGGATCGGGCCAGCCCCAAAGTCTGTGCCCCAAAGCCCAAAGCTTGGCATGGATGAACACGTCGAACGGCGCCTGCCAGGTGTAAGTCAGGTGAAATACCGGATGGGGAATGGCTTGGAGCAGGAGGCTGGCGTCCCCCCAATGCGTGTGTCTGATCCTGCCGATCCAGAACAGCGGCAAAGAGAGAACGGCTGCGACGGCGCAGACTTTCTTCGGTATCGAAAAACGGAGCCAGCGGCTCGGCGACCAAAGCACTACACCTATGGCTGCCAGCCCCAACGCCAGACCGACCGGCAGCGGCAGGGTAGAATACGGCCACACGCCCCACGCTTTCTCCTCCGGGAGGTAGTAAGCCGCCATGTTGGCGAGTATCACCAGGACGGCCAGCAAGCGTATCAGGTTGTAACCGAGTTTTTCTTTGCTTTCGACCATTTTTCCACGTCTTGCCGGAGATGGGGAAAGTATACTTCAAACCACCGATTGATGCACGTGAAGGCGTGTGCCCTTCGTCATTCTTAGAATCTTCTTCGTCCGCGTACCCTTTTCATCAACGCAGAGACGCCAAGATGAGAAAGACGCAAAGGTCTTCAATAAACTTTGCACCTTTGCCTCTTGGCGTCCCAGCGCTGCGCTTGGTGTGCACTGTGGACACATCAAGTCGCCACATCATTCTGGCTGCCTTGGTCGAGTCAGACGACTCGACCTACGCGCCCCCTGTAGGGCGAGCCGTCTGGCTCGCCCTGTCGAGCTAACAGCTCGACCTACAACCACGCAGAGACACGCCCCCGCTTTGGTCGAGCCGAACGACTCGATCTACGCACCCCCTGTAGGGCGGGCTGTCTGGCTCGCCTAAATGACGCAGAGTCGCCAAGATCACAGAGACGCAAAGGTCTTCAGTAAACTTTGCGTCTTTGTCTCTTTGCGTCCTGGCGTTGCGCTTCAAGCGCCGTAAACGCGCCGATCCACTATGTCATTCTGAGTAACTCCACAGCGCGCAGTGCTGCTCAAACAGGAAGAAAACCTCTCGGGGGAGACTGATAAGGAAACGCCAAGACGCGAGGCTGCGTAAGGCGCAAAGAATTTCGAGAAATCTTTGCGCCTTGCTTATCTTTGCGTCTCTGCGCGGACATAACTCCATCCCCACGAGTGTTTTCTTAGTAACTTGATGACAACCGAAGCGGGAAAGGATATAATTGAAACGCGGGCGAAGGCACCGCGAGGAGGGCGAAATGCTTCCCGGAATCCAGAGATACAAGAACCTGCAGCGCCTGGGCGAAATCGCGCACGTGCTCATACAACACGGGTTCTACGAGATCGTAGACCAGATGGAGCTCGTGCCTTACCTTTCCTTTCCGGCTAAAGTCCTGAGGAAAGGACGCAAGGAGGAAGAACGCCTTTCTACAGCGGAGAGATTCCGTGTAGTGCTGGAGGAACTCGGGCCGACTTTCATCAAGCTCGGACAGATATTGAGCACCCGCCCCGACCTCCTCCCTCCGAGATACATTGAGGAGCTTTCGAAACTGCAGGACAGCGCCCCGCCAATCCCGTTCGAGGACGTTCGGCAGGTGATAGAGGAAGAACTGGGTTGGCCGCCGGAGGTGTTCTTCCAGAAGCTCGACCCAACGCCCCTTGCTTCCGCATCCCTCGCTCAGGTGCACGGCGCTGTGCTCCACAACGGAGCAGAAGTCGTGGTGAAGGTACAGCGTCCGGGGATCGCCAAGCTGATAGAGCGCGATCTAAACGTGCTGTTCGATCTGGCGCATCTGGCGCAGGAACGAACCCCGTGGGGGGAGCTCTACGATTTCGTCGACATAGCCGACGATTTTGCCCACAAAATGAGGGCGGAACTGGATTACAGGAAGGAAGGGTTCAACGCCGACAAATTCAGGAAGAATTTCGCCGACGAGCCGCACCTCTACATCCCAAAAGTATACTGGGAATACACGACGAACCGTATCCTGACCATCGAGCGAATCCGCGGGATAAAGATCGACGACGTGGATGCGATGGTGAAAGCGGGCATCGATCCAAAACGCATCGCCCGCCACAGCGCACGCATAATCATCAAGGAAGTCTTCATCGATGGGTTCTTCCACGCCGACCCGCACCCGGGGAATTTTTTCGTCATGCCGGGAGAAGTAATTGGGGCGATGGACTTCGGACTGGTAGGCCACCTGGACCGGTACGTCAGGGAAGACCTGGCCCACCTGCTCGTTGCTTCCGTCAACCTCGATTCGGAAGCGATAGTGGATCGGCTGATAAAGATGGGGGCTGCCGGGCACCGCGTCGACCGGGCGGCTTTGCGCCGAGACATCAACCGACTGCTGGAGAATTACGTCGATCGCCCGCTCAAGGAAATTCGGGCGAAGGAAGTCGTGTCGGAGATCATGCCAATCGCCTTCAAGCACCGGCTGCGCCTTCCTTCCGATCTCTGGCTGTTGGGCAAGACGCTGGGGATGATGGAAGGCGTGGGACTGAAGCTGGATCCGGATTTCGACATGTTCAAGGTAGCGAGGCCTTACGCTCACCAGGTGATCTGGCAATTCACATCTCCACAGGCCTTGGGCAAGCGCACCATCAAAGGGCTTGAAGAGTGGAGCGAGCTGGCCTTGTCGCTGCCCAAACAGGCATCATCCATCCTCTCGATGGTGGAAAGCGGCGAGTTCGGGATAAAGGTGGAGCCGGAGAATTACGACGAAATCCTGAAGAAAGCCGACAAGATGGTGAACAGGCTCGCCGTAAGCCTCATCCTGGCGGCCATAATCCTCGGAACATCGATCCTGATCCCCAGGGTGAGCTTCCGATGGCCGTGGAGCGTGGGTACATGGCTCATCGTGGTCGGGCTTTTCGTCGTGGCAACCCTTGGCGCCCTGCTCGGCTTTTCCATACTGCGGACGGGCGGATCCTGATCCCATTTCCAAGGCATCTCCCACCAGTGCAAAGGCACAAAACCCTTCCCGACATCTTACCTTTATGCCGACAGAGAACCTCCGAGGACTCTCGTCGCTTTCGCTCTTCAGGACGACAAGATGGTTTAGCCCACAGCTTGACGCCAAGGCGTAAAGTTCGCCGAAAGCTCTGTTCCTTGCTTACGTTTTCCAGACAGGCTAAAAGCAAACTTAGAACAGGTAAATCGCGGTATCCCTCTTTCACTCGTATTTTCAAACCGTTGAAACTTGCGTTATAATTCGTTTGTTGAAATCGGAGACGATTCGACCGTGAAATCAGTGAACCACACATCGTCAAGGAGGCTCCTGTGCTGAGATTGGGCGCCCACGAATCGATAGCAGGCGGTGTCAGCAGGGCATTCGACAGGGCAGCATCCGTCGGATGCGATGCGATGCAGATATTCACCAAGAACAACAACCGTTGGTCGGCCAAACCGCTCGACCCGAAGGAAATCGAGCGGTTCCACAAAAAGCAGGAGGAAACTGGGATCCACCCAGTTGTAGCCCACGACAGTTACCTGATCAACCTGGGCACGCCCAAGGACGAGCTCTGGGAGAAATCCATCAACGCTTTCATCGACGAACTCCAGCGGGCCGAAGCGCTATCCATCCCATACCTGGTGATGCATCCTGGCTCGCACACCGGCTCGGGCGAGGAAACCGGCCTGAAGAGAATTGCCGAAGGGCTCGATCGGTGCCATGCCGCAACCGATGGGTTCAAAGTCCTTACGCTGCTGGAAATCACTGCCGGGCAGGGCACGAACCTTGGGTACACGTTCGAGCAACTAAGGGCCATAATCGACATGATCGACGACCCGAACCGGGTTGGAATCTGCTTCGATACCTGCCACGCCCTGGCGGCGGGGTACGAATTCAGGGATCGGGACAGCTACGAGCGGATGTGGGACGAATTCGATAGGGTCATCGGTATCGAGAGGCTGAAAGTGTTCCACCTGAACGACAGCCTGAAAGACGTGGGAAGCCACATCGACCGGCACGCTCATATCGGCCAGGGGATGCTCGGGCTCGAGCCTTTCAGGATGATCTTGAACGACCCGAGGTTCGATGGGCTTCCAGGGCTCCTGGAAACTCCGAAGAGCCAAGATCTCCACGAGGACGTGGACAACCTGAAGACCCTGCGGAGTCTGGCGGAGGGATAGAGCAAGAATCGAGGCGATGAACGAAAAAATTCAGGGCAAGCTCTCGCTGCTCCCTTCGCAACCGGGCGTCTACATCATGCGGAACAGCTCCGGCCAGGTCATCTACATCGGCAAGGCCGTGAACCTCCGCAACCGGGTGAGATCCTACTTCCAGCCGAGGGCGCAGCACACCGAGAAAACGCTCCATCTGGTCGCCGACGTGGACGACATCGAATGGATCGTTACCAGGAGCGAGCTGGAAGCGCTGGTGCTGGAGAACACGCTCATCAAGCGCTACAAGCCCAGGTACAATGTCCGGCTCAAGGACGACAAGCAGTACCCGTACATCAAGATCCACTGGCAGGAGCCCTATCCGCGGGTTACCATGACCCGGAAAGTGCTGAAGGACGGCGGTAAGTACTACGGCCCTTTTACGTCGGCATGGGCTGTCCGGGAAGCGCTGGAAGCGCTGCGAAAAGTCTTCCCATACGTGACCTGCGACGTGGAGCGGGAGAAGAAAAAGAAGCGAGCCTGCCTGTACTACCACATCGGATTGTGCGCGGGGCCGTGCATCGGGGCGATCAGCCAGGAAGAGTATCGGGAGATGCTGAAAGGCCTGGAAAAGTTCCTGGAAGGAGACACTGAAGAGGTCCTGGAGGACCTTCGGAACAGGATGATGAAAGCAGCCAAAAACCTCCAGTTCGAGATCGCTGCCAGGTACAGGGACCAGATCAAAGCGGCGGAGCAGATCGTGGAGAGGCAAAGGGTTGTATCGACCGTGGACGTGGACGAAGATGTAATTGCCATAGCCAACGACAGAAACGAAGCCTGCGTCCAGGTGTTCGTGATCCGTCGCGGCAAGCTCATCGGCAGAGAGACATTCTTCCTGGAGAAAGGGAACGACCCGGATCAGGAGGAGATTCTCTCCTCGTTCCTCAAGCAATTCTACGACGCCGCCACTTACGTCCCGTCCAGAGTTCTGCTCCCGAGGGACCTGGACGAACGCAGAATCATCCAGGAGTGGCTGAAGAGGAAGCGGGGCGAAACGGTACAGTTACGCCTGCCATCTGGCACCGAGGACGAAGAGTTGCTGCAAATGGCGATGGAGAACGCAAAGGAAGCCCTCCGGGTGATGCTCGCCCAGTGGCAATCGGACAAAGGTCGGCAGGCGGAGGCGGTCTCCGCGCTCCAGGAGGTGCTGGGGCTGCAGCGCCCGCCAGTTAGGATCGAAGGCTACGACATCTCCACGCTTCAGGGCACGAACACCGTGGGCAGCATGGTGGTCTTCGTCCAGGGCACGCCGAAGAAATCCGAATACCGTCGGTTCAAGATACGGCAGGTAGGCCGTATCGGCGAGCCTAACGACTACGCAGCCATGCGGGAGATGCTCCGGCGCAGGTTCAGGCGGGCTATCGAAAGCTCCAAATCCGCCCCCGGGGACAGGGAATCGGACAAATGGAAAGTTCTGCCCGATCTGCTGCTGATCGATGGCGGGCGCGGGCAGCTAAACGTTGCATTGGAAGTGCTCGAGGAATTTGGGTTGAGGAACGAAATCCCGGCCATCGGGCTTGCCAAGCGTGAGGAAGAGATCATCCTACCCGATAGGGATGAGCCGATCAAACTTCCTCCCACGTCTCCGGCGCTCAGGCTGATCGTGCACATCCGAGACGAAGCACACAGGTTCGCGATCAGCTACCACCGCAGGCTGAGGAGCAAATCCTCCGTCGCTTCGATCCTGGATTCCATTCCAGGAATCGGGCCGAGGCGACGGAGAGCGTTGCTGAGGCAGTTCGGGTCCCTGGAAGGGATAAAGAAAGCATCGGTGGATGAACTGGCTTCGGTTCCGGGGATGAACCGGAAAGTGGCCGAAACCCTGAAGGAAATGCTATGAACAGAGGAGCTTGGGGAGAGCAACTGACCCCAAAAGAAGCGGAATGGGCGAGAACCAGGCTCGCCTCGTTCCGCTTGTTCTCCGACATCCCGAAAGAGGAGATAGCCTACACTGTAGAGCGAAGCTTCTTCCTCGAAGCGGGTCCGGATCGGGTCGTCGTGTTCAAAGGCACGATGTACGGCGAGGTTTTCGTCCTGCTCGATGGAAAAGCCATCGAGGAAGGAGCGCGGGTTCAGGTCGGAGACTCAATACACGATTTCTCCTGGATACGGAGGACACTCGGTCCTGGCGACACTTTTGGGGAACTGCCGGGAAAACTCCAGCATCCCCAGCCTTACACGGTCGTAATCAAGGAGAAAGGGATCGCCACACACAACGTAATGATCCTACCCGCGGAGGTTTTGGGGGACATCATCGAGCGCCATGCCGATTTCGCCACCAGGTTGTACCGAGAGGACGTGGCAGCCCGGTTGCGAACCATCCCTGCGTTCCAGAACATCCCGAATTTAGACCTGCGATACCTGGCGCTTGCGGTTCGAGAAGAAAGGTTGGCCAGGGGCACAGAACTGCCGGAACGCTACCCGGAGACGCAATCTTTATGGATCGTGAACCAGGGACGTGTGGCCGCGTTCGAGTTCCCGAGGCACGGGTCGAAAAACGCACCTGGGCCCGATCACTACCTATCGGCCGGACAGGTCTTCGTGCTTTCCGAATCACCGGTGGGCGAACCCCTGCACCTCTACAAAGCAGTGATGGAGACGGACGCAAGCCTCTTTCGCGTCCCGTTCGACCAACTCAAGAACCTCCACGGCAAGACGCTTTACGGGAAAGACCTCTCCACCTCCCTGGAATACGTGGACCCGGCATCGGAACTGGCGGAGATGTCCAGACGCAACGGAAGATGCGTGCTCGGCCTGGGGTTCGACAAACGCTCGCCGCGGTTTCTCAAAGTCCTCTCCGGCTACATCGGGTGGGAGTACGTACCTCAGTGGGAGGAAGTAGTAGTGCAGGGCGAACGCGCCAACAAACTCTACGTCCTTCGGAAAGGCGAAGCCCTGGTAAAAGCCACCGACAAGAGTGGCAGGGAGAGGCCACGGAGTTACCTGCCGGATCCGGTCTTCAGGAAATGCCATTTCGGGCTCAAATCCATACTTTACACCGGCGAACATTCCGTCACCGTGGAAGCCACCAAGCATAGCGAATGGTTTTCCCTGGCACATGAGGATTTCGTTCAACTCGGGAGGGACCTGGATGGCGACCTGAAAAAGGAGTACGACGAATGGAAAACCACCCTGATTGCCGGAAGAGACGCAGAGGAGAGCGATCAGGAACAAACATCGCAGAAAAACTCGCGGGCCGTTGACCAGGCGTTCGATTGGCTGCGGAAGCAGATCATCCCGGACCAGGATTACTGCTACGACAAAATCAAACTCTCGCCAGGCGAAGCACCCAAATTTTGCAGATGGAAACACTGGTGGATATACATCAAGAGGGTATCACTCATCATCATGGCGATAACCATCGGCCTTGGTCTGATTACTGCTCTCATAGCGAAGGGAAGCGGCTCTCTATCGTGGAATGGAATCCTCTGGCTGTTGCCTCAGGCTTTGCTGACAGAATTCGTTCTCTCAGCGGCAGTAGCGTTCCTGGTCGCCCGCGATTTTCTGAACGACTTCCTTGTGGTCACGAACCAGAGGATCGTTTCCAGGGATCAGGTGCTTCTGTTCGGCATCATCCCGGTGCGCGAAGCATCGCAAGAAATACCGATCCAACACGTCCAGGACGTCAAGACGTTCACTGTCGGGATCGTCAGGCGGCTCCTGGACGTGGGAAACATCTACATCCAGTCCGCCGCCACCGCGGGTACGATAATATTCGACAACATCGGTCATCCGAACGAGGTGCGGGAAAGAATCCTCCAGATAAGCATGCGCACCCAGCGCATCCGAATAGCCAAATACAAAGAATCGCTGAAACGTGACATCAAGGAAAAGGTGCTGAACCTCCTTTCTCCAACTGCGCCGAGGACGGCCCTGCCGCACCGCCCCCTCGTCCCGCGCTCGAGAGGGCGAAGTAGAATGACACGTTTGCTCCTTTCAATGAAGAAGAGAACCGAGAAAGCGCAAAGGTTTCTCAAAGGTCTCGTGAGGTACCTCTTTCGGAGACGTCCTGAACCGTATAGCGCTGCCCGGAAGAGCCGTCCGACTACGCGAGAGGTCAAGTGGAGGCACCTCTTCTTCACGCTGAGCTGGCAGGAAGGGGACAGAATCGTATGGAGGAAACATTGGATCAGGCTTTATCAAGCGATCGCTATGCCCGTTCTCCTGTTCCTATTGCTGGCCACTGCCGCTCTGTACTTTCTGTTCTACGCTCCTCCTATCGGTTCGAGGACACAGGTAGCTGGACTTTTCGCTCTCCTGTTCCTGGCCGACGCTTTCTTCTTCTTCGTCAAATATCAGAACTGGAGCAACGACCAGTACATACTCGACAAGACCACGCTGCACGATATCAACAAAGGCCCGCTTTCGATCAAGGTAAGCGACGTGATCACACCGCTTTCGAGGATTCAGAACGTAGATGTGAAAATCGATAGCTGGAAAGCCAAAGTGCTCGGATACGGCACCATTAGGGTCAGCACGGCGGCAGAAAGAGGAGAGGCGACTTTCGACTACATTCCGCACCCGTACCAGGTACGAGACCTGATCATGCAACGGATTTGGGAGCTTGCAGAGGCTCAGGAGCAAAAGCGAGCAGAGGAAGACCGCAAGCGGCTTACGACGACAATCGGGCTCTACGAAGAGCTAAAAGAGAAATCCCGACCGACACCGCCGCGCGTCTGGCACAAGCCGTACAAGCCCGAAGAGCCCGAGGAATAGCTACCTCCACTCAACGCAGCATCCTTCTGAGTACCTCCACAGCGCGCGGTGCTGATCAAACAGGAAGAAAACCTGTCGAGAGAGACCGAAAAAGAACGCCAGGACGCAAAACCGCGCAGGGCACAAAGAATTTCGAAAAGTCTTTGCGTCTTGAGTGTCTTCGCAGCTTCGCGTTGACATAGCTCCCCTACGAGTGTTTTCTTAGTAGAACCTTAACCGAGCTTTCGAAATCCGCCATTCCGAAAACCTCCAGCGTCAGGACGCCTCGGAAGCCGCGCAGGACATCGAGCACCTGTTTCAGATCCCTTTCCTCGACCTCTTCGAGCGATACGTGATCGGTTTGGGAGACGCCGTGGAGGTGCACGACCTTCGCTTTCGGCAGCCATCGTTCGAGATAAGGCACCGGATCGCGCCGCTGAACCCAAAGATGCCCCACGTCAATGGTGAGTCCTACCTCCAACGGGTCGATCATCGGCAGGAACCACTCCGGCGGCCATCTCTCCAGGTTCTCCACGGCGATCAAAGAAGGGTCGCCAGCCGCCTCTGCCAGCACTGCCAATGCATCGGCTTCGCCATCCCGCCAGGATGCAAGCTCCTTAGTGGAAGGGCGGGGCAACAGTTCCCGCCCGTCCAGGTGCACCACGAATGCCCTGGGCTCGAGCGGCAATGTGGATTCGATGACCTCAAGTGCAACCGAGAGAGGATGGCTTTGGCTCCCGGGCGGTATGTCCAGCGGTAGGTGAACCGTGTATCCAAATCCGCCGGCAGCCAGCTCTGCAAGCGCCCCGATTTCATCCTCGGATGGCAGGTTGGATGCCTCCGGCGTATGGAAGAGAACCAGCTCCATATCGTCGACGAGGCCACGCAGGAAGCGGGCGTTTTCCAGCAGCCCGGCTTCGACCACGTAGGATGTGGCACCCAGCAGGAAATGGAACCCGCCTCCCGCGGCAGGGTTTTCTTCAGGCGACCGCACCGACCTGCTCCCATCGTCCTGGATAGCGGGCTGAACCTGGCCCCCCGGCCCAAATCGTCAACATATCCAGGGCCGTAGCGTCGAGAGCCTCCGGCCAAGCCCGGCAGGATAGTTGTGCGGCATCAGGCTCGCCTGCATTCCGGGCGTTCCAGCACATCCGGATTGGCAACGTGAGGAGGGCGCTTCCCGTTCAGCACGGCGAGGAGATTCGCCACTGCCAGGTCCCCCATCCTCGTGCGTGCGGTGGTGCTGGCGCTCCCGATGTGCGGCACGACAACCACATTCGGCAGCGTGAGGAGCGGATGATCAGAGGGCAACGGCTCCGGGTCGGTGACATCAAGGGCAGCGTAACCGATCCGGCCGTCCTTCAGCGCCTCGTAGAGGGCATCCGTGTCCACGACCGCGCCCCTGGCGGTGTTCACAAGCACCGCCGTAGGCTTCATCATCGCAAGCTCCCTCCTGCCGATCATGTGGCGAGTTTCCTCGGTCAGCGGGGTATGGATGCTGACGAAATCGGATTCCCGGAGGAGCGTTTCCAGGTCCACCTGCCGTGCGTCCACGTTGGGGATTTCGACCCGCTTGGGCGTTCGGTTGTAGTAGAGCACCTTCATGCCGAACCCGGCCGCCCGGCGGGCAACCGCCTGCCCGATCCTTCCCATGCCGACAATCCCAAGCGTCGCCCCGTGCACATCGTTGCCCAGGAGCAGCAACGGGTGCCAGGTGCGCCATTTCCCGGCCTTCACGTACTCGGCCCCTTCGACGATCCTGCGGGCAGCAGCCATCAGTAGCCCAAACGCGAGGTCGGCGGTGCTTTCCGTAAGCACTCCGGGCGTGTGCCCCACCACGATGCACCTATCGGTGGCCGCCTTCAGGTCGATGTTGTCGACCCCCACAGCGTACTGGCTGATAACTTTCAGTTGTGGACCTGCCACGTCCATCAAATGAGCGTCTATCCGATCGGTCAGGAGCGAGATGATCCCGTCCTTGCCCTCGACCTTCTCCAAAAGCTTCTCATAAGGGGGCGGTAGCTCGTCCTCCCAGATTTCCACATCGCATTCCTGCATCAGCGGCCTGAGCGAAGCTTCCGGGATACGCCTGGAGACGAAAACCCTGGGCTTCTTCATCCTCTACCCTCCATGATTCGCTTGAGCTTTTCCAGACACCTTGCTCTGGTAGGGCCAATGGCCCCTTCCGGGATGCCAATCTCCCGGGCGACCTCTTTGTACGATGGCCTCGGATCCCGGTAGAAAAGCATTCCCAACAGCCTCCTGCACCTTTCGTCCAGCAGGGCCATGGCTTCTCGCAGAGCCTGGTATCGTTCGATTTTGACGGTGAGTTCGTCCACATCGTGAGAAACACCCACTGTCGACTCATCGTCGTCCCAGTCGACGCTTACCTCTCTGGCGTGTTTCTTCATCCACTTCCAGCTTTCCCGCTGGGTGGTGGTCTTCAGCCATGCGGAAAGCCTGGACGCGTCCTTCAAAGCGCCGAGGTTTTCGAACAGGCGGACGAAGACTTCCTGGGAGATGTCTGCAGCATCCTCCCTGGATGCACCGTAACTCAGCGGGATCGAATAGACGAGCCTCATGTAGCGCTCCACGAGCAGGTCCCATGCATTGCCATCCCCTTCGAGGCATCTCCTGACCAACTCAGCATCGGTCGGAATCCTCGGTTCAGCCATCTCTTTCCAGTGCCTCGAGCACGTCCACGATCTCCGAAGGTTCCCGAATAACGAAATCGACTCCGGGGGCACCCTCACCGTCCACGAGGACAGTGTACATCCCGAGCTTTTTGGCCGGAAGCAGGTTCGGCACGTTGTCCTCCACCAGCACGGACTCTTCCGCCCTGACTCCCATGATCTTCAGCGCTTTCTCGTATGCTTCGATGTTGGGCTTGTTGACGTATCCAAGCATTTCGATGTCTATGATCCCGTCCATCAGATCCAAAATGCCCAGAGCCCTGAGCACGCTTTCAGCGTGCTCCCTGGAAGCATTCGTAAGCACCACTTTCTTCGGCTCGATGGCACTCAAAGCCCGCGCCAGCTTTTCGTCAGGTTTCAGCAGCTCCTCGAGCGGAATATCGTGGACGAACTTCTGATATTCCAGCTCGTCGATACGATCGGGGAAATGCCGCTGCAGGCCAGCCAGGGTGGTTCCATACCTGTGCAGGAAATCCCTGCGCATAGCGTCCGCCGTCTCCGGATCCATCCCGAGCCGGGTCACCATGTACTCCCGTATCCGATCCCGTATAGCCTGCATCACCCCGGCATCCCGGGGATACAACGTCTCGTCCAAATCGAAGAAAACGCACTTTATCCGCTTCGCCAAGTTTCTGCCTTCGATTGCTGAATTCGGTCGGCGCAGGGGCGCGGTGATCAAAAACCTGCGCCCCTGCGCTTCCGTTCCGTTACCTGGGGTCAAAGCCGGTAGACGTCGGAGAATTTCTCACGAACGTATTTCAGGAAGTATTCGGGGTTCGGGCCTTCGCCGGTGGCTTTCTCCAGGATTTCTTTCGGCGCGTACATCCGCCCAAACCGATGTATCTTCTCCCGGAGCCATTCCCGCAGCGTAAGGAGGTCGCCGGAAGCTATCTTACCTTCCAGGTCCGGGATTTCACGCCTGGCTGCGGCAAAGATCTGAGCCGCGTAAAGGTTGCCGAGCATGTACGACGGGAAGTAGCCGATCATCCCGCCAGACCAATGCACATCCTGAAGGACGCCGTGAGCATCGTCCGGAGGCGTGACGCCGAGGTACCGGTTCATAGCATCGTCCCAAAGCTCTGGCAGGTCCTTCACCTCGATCCGACCGTTCACCAACCCTTCTTCCAACTCGAACCTGAGCATGATGTGGAAGTTGTAGGTCAGCTCGTCGGCCTCCACCCTGATCAGGGAAGGTTCCACCTTGTTCACAGCCCTGTAGAAATCTTCCACGGGCACGCTTTCGAACTCCGGGAAGACCTCCTGAAGCTGCGGATAGAAGAACTGCCAGAAAGCCCTGCTCCTCCCGACGTAGTTCTCCCACAGCCGGGACTGGCTTTCGTGTATTCCCATCGATGCTCCGGTGTCCAGCCCGGTCCAGGTCAGGTCTTTGTCGATCCCCTGGTCGTAGAGCCCATGCCCGCCTTCGTGCATGCTGCCGAAGAACGCCGGCAGAAGCTCGGTTTCGATGTACCTGGTGGTAATCCTGACATCGCTCGGCCCGATCTTGGTGGTGAACGGGTGCGCCGATACGTCGAGCCTGCCTGCTTTGAAATCGTAATGCATCGCTTTGAGCGCTCTTATGGAAAGCTCTCGCTGCTTTTCCTTGGGGAAATTTCCGGTGAGGAAACTCGTATCCGGCGCCTCTCCTTCGTCCAGCAGCCTTCGAAGGAACGATACGAGCTCTTTTCTAAGCGGCTCGATGATCTCTTTCAGCTCACGAGCAGTCATCCCAGGCTCGTAGTCTTCCAGCAGAGCGTCGTAGGGGTTTTCTTCGTAGCCGAAGATGTCGGCAAACTTCTTTGCGTAATCGACCATTTTCTCGAGATGCGGCCTGAACATCTCGAAATTCGATTCGGCCTTGGCTTTCTCCCAAACGAACTCGCTCTTGGAGCGATCTATGGTGTATTGCTCGAACAGGTCGGGTGGGATAGCCTTGAATCTCTTGTAGTCATGGTTCACCCAGTAGACGCTCGCCCTATCCTTCTCGCTCAACGACTGGAAAACGTCCTCCTTCGTCAGCTCTTCCAGGTACTCACCCATCTCGTCGGAGACGGAAAGCTCGAAAGCCATCTTGGATAGCTTCCCGAGAACCTGTGATCTGGCTTCGTGTGCGCTTTCCGGGATGTAAGTTCTTTCGTCCCAGGCAAGCAAGGACGTGGCAGATTCCAGCTTGCCGATTTCTTTCAAAAGGTTTTTGTACTTCTCCAGCGTTTCCATTTTCTCGTCCTTTCGATTCGAAGTTACCTGCGCTCACATTGCAGGCCAAAATGCTACTTGCTGTAATCGTAGAATCCTTTCCCGCTCTTCCGCCCCAGGTACCCGGCATCCACCATTTTCCTGAGAAGGGGAGCCGGACGGTATTTGTCATCACCAAGCTCTCGATGGAGCACCTCCATGATGTACAGACACGTATCGAGCCCGATGAAATCCGCAAGGGTCAGGGGGCCCATGGGATGGTTCATCCCGAGCTTCATCACCGTATCGATTGCCTCTTTGCTCGCCACACCTTCCTGCAGTGCAAAGATGGCCTCGTTGATCATCGGCATCAGAATCCGGTTCGAAACGAATCCCGGGAAGTCGTTCACCTCCACCGGAACCTTGCCAAGCTCTTTCGCAAGGTTCATCACGAACCCGGTGACTTCGTCACTGGTGGCAAGACCCCGCACCACCTCCACGAGCTTCATGATCGGCACCGGATTCATGAAGTGCATCCCAATCACTTTGTCCGGCCTGTTGGTGGAAGCCGCTATCTTCGTAATGGAGATGGAGGATGTGTTGGAAGCCAGGATGGCGTCCGGAGCTGTGACCTCGTCGAGCTTGGAGAAAACCTTGGCTTTGATGTCCGCGTTCTCCACCACGGCTTCCACCACGAACTGGGCAGAAGCAGCGTCTTCCATGCTGAGGGAAGTGGAAATTCGCCCGAGTATGGCGGCTTTTTGCTCCGCAGAAATCTTCCCTTTTTCGACGAATTTCCCGAGGGACTTTTCGATGGTGGCGATGCCTTTATCGATTGCCTCCGGGACTATGTCTATCATCGTCACCTGGTACCCGGCCTGGGCGAAAACCTGTGCAATGCCGTTCCCCATCTGACCGGCACCAATGACCGCAACACGTGAAAGCTTCATCATCGACCTCCTTTGAGTCAAAGGCCTCGTCGCCTTTTTTCGACACCAACCGCATCATCCGTGCGGTAAGATTTCCGGGTGCTTGTCCATGAACTCCTTCAGCGTGGCGTATGTGTCGTCTATCCAATCTGGGATGACGCGTGTTTCGGCAGCGACGGTCATGAAATTGGTGTCGCCGCTCCACCTCGGCACCACGTGCACGTGCACATGCTCCTCGACCCCTGCCCCGGCGAATTTCCCGATGTTCACCCCGATGTTGAACCCGTCCGGGGAAAGAGCTTCCTTGAGCAATCGAAGGCTGAAATTGATCAGCTCTCCGATCTCCAGGATCGTTTCAGAAGGGAGGTACTCGAGCGAAGGAGAATGCTGATAGGGGACGACCATCAAATGGCCGTTGTTGTAAGGGTAAAGGTTCAAAGTGATGTAAGCCAGTTTCCCTCTCCAGAGGATATGCTCCTTACGATCGTCCCCGGCTTTAACTTTTTCGCAGAATATACATCCGGACTTCTTGGGCTCCTGCTTGATATAGGCCATGCGCCACGGTGTCCACAGTCGTTGCATTTCCACCTCCATAAAGCAGGTGCATTGTACCATGCTGGGAAAGCCGCTTCAAAATCGAAAAGGACAGGCCGCAAACGGGTTCCTTCGAGAGAAAAAACTAAACCGGGGACGCATCCCCGGCTTTATTCGAGAGCCACCCATCGGACTTGAACCGATAACCTACGCATTACGAGTGCGTTGCTCTACCGATTGAGCTAGGGTGGCCTGACACCTAAAATTATACCGATCAGGCTCTCGTTTGCAAGTTTCCGCCACGTCACCTCGAATGATATAATTTCCACTATGAAGAAACGAAGGATCTCGACATCCATCTTTCTGATCCTGGCGGCGGCGACAACTGTGGTTGCGCTGTGGCTCGGACACACGCGCATATCCTCCACACTTTTCGACTGGACTGGCGAAACCGAGCCTCTGCAACAGTTGAAGGGCCTCACAGACCTCTCATCCGACCTGCTGCGCCCTAAACCCCGCACCGACGACATGGCACCGGTGGAGTACGCCGACGTGAACCCCTTTGGGATCAACACGTTCCTGGAACAGGAGGTAGATCCAAAAAAGCGGGAACTGGCCATGAAAATGATAGCCGACGCCGGATTCCATTGGGTCCGGCAAGAATTCCCATGGGAAGACATTGAAATCAGCGGAAAAGGGGATTTCTGGGATCACAAATGGAATCATTCCGCGTGGGATAAATACGATCAAATCGTAGACCTCGCCCACAAATACCACCTGGAGCTGATCGTGCGTCTATCCAATCCCCCGGCGTGGACAAGAAAGCAGGGTGATGCCATCGGCACGTATGCCCCGCCCGACGACTTCAACGACTTCGGCGACTTCGTGGCAGCAGTCGTTTCCCGATACAAAGGCAGGGTTCACTACTACCAGATCTGGAACGAGCCAAACATCTACCCGGAATGGGGCAATCAGCCAGTAAACCCTGAAGAATACACGAAACTTCTCTGCATAGCTTATAGACGAGCCAAAGCCGTGGATCCGAACGTGGTGATAGTTGCAGGCGCGCTCGCCAGCACTATCGAACTCGGACCTCGGGACATGAACGATTTCGTCTTCTTACAGCGGATGTACAACGCCGGAGCAAAGAATTGCTTCGACATCATGTCGATGCAGGGATACGGGCTTTGGTCTGGCCCCACGGACAGACGGATGTACCCCAGGGTCATCAATTTCTCCCGGCCAAAATACATCAGAGACATAATGATAAAGAACGGCGACGCCCACAAAGCAATCTGGATTTCGGAGATGAACTGGAATGCCGTGCCAGATTCGGTGCCGGACAAAAGGT
>JALWAP010000141.1 GCA_027016315.1 Anaerolineae bacterium
GCCCCCGTCCGGAAAGGCCGGTCTACGTGGAGCAGTTCAAGCGCAGCATCCCGCGCTACATGGAGCGACACAAAGAGAAAGCGGGTATCACCGGCTGGGCGCAGGTCAACGGCCTGCGCGGCGATACATCCATCGCCGAGCGGACGAAATACGATCTGTGGTACATCGAAAACTGGTCGATCTGGCTGGACATAAAGATACTGCTGATGACCATCTTCAAAGTGTTCACCGATAGAAACGCGTATTGAGCTTCATCGTGCATGTTGGCAGAGGGAACACCGCCTTCTGAACCAGAAGGCGAGATTGCTCGATCTTGAGGTGAACGAAAACATGGAATTCGACGACAGAGCTTTCGAAAGCGACCTCGAATCACTGCTCCAACAGGCCCCCGACGACGCGGACCGCGATCTAGCGGCAAAGCATGCCCCTGTAATCTATTTCGACGAAAGGGAGCCATTCCTGCCGCTTACGGTGGGATACATGATCTTCCGGAAAGATGGGGGATCTCCCTCTTTTCCGCGGGAGATAAGGCTCGCCGAGCCAGGGGTCCCGGCAGCGTCGCTGGCGATTGAGTACGCCATCTGGTGGGATTGGGACATAGGGCACCTGTACGAGCTGGAGCACGCCTGGATTTTCCTCGATGCGGGCGGGAACGTGGTCCGGGTGGACGCGAGCTGGCACGGTTCTTACCATTCGGCGGTCAGGGGTGGATTCAGCCTCACGCGGGACGGCAGGGTTGCGCTCTTCGCACAGCCGGGGAAGCACGCCCTTGCGTTCAGGCCGGAGGAGTTCGCCCGGATACGCCCCTACGGTGACATGGAATGCGAGGAGAGAGCCGGCGCGGGCGGCGTCTGGGAAACGCCGCTGTTCAAAGGCAGGCTACCCAAGCACCCGCTTTCCGACACCCTGGTGCACGGGTACCTGGAGGAGATGCGCTTCGAGCCGACGTGGCGGTTCACGAAAGAGTTCAGGATCACCAGGGATATCCTGGTGCCATGGCCGCTGCTGGAGAAATGGATTCCCCATCGGGTAGAACTTTGGATCGATAGGCTGGAAGCGGAAACTCCTCCTGACAAGCGGCGAACACTGCGGATCGCCCACAGGGGAGCTTCCGACTGGGCAACCGAGAACACCATGCAGGCTTTCGAAGAAGCTGCCCATGAGCACGCAGACATGGTCGAACTGGACGTACATCTGACCAGAGACGGCGTGCCTGTGGTTATACACGATTTCTCGCTGAAAAGGCTTACCGGCGCAGAGAAGGAAGTCTCTGATGTCACGCTGCAAGAAATCAGGCAGCTCAAGGTGATGGGCTCTGAACCGATCCCGACTCTCCAGGATGTGTTTGAGTGGGCGCGGGCCAACATGATGGGGGTCTATGTGGAACTCAAAGGCAAAGGGACAGATGCTGCCGTGGCAGAGCTGGTAGAAAGCAACGGGATGGAGCGCTATGTGATCGTTGGCTCGTTCGACGAGGGACTGGTGAAAGAATTCAAGCATCGGATGCCAGAGGTGTACACATCGATCCTGTTCCACGAAGTAGACGTGGACCCGTTGGATATGGCATCGAAGGCAGAGGCGGATTTCGTCCATCCGTGCTGGGAGAACGAGGGACCCCGCCCTGACCTGCTCCTGAGCCAGGAATGGGTCGAACGCGTACACACCTCCGGTCTGGGAGTGATCGCCTGGCACGAAGAACGCCCGGAAGTGATCCGGGGACTGTACAATCTGGGGGTAGATGGGATTTGCAGCAACAGGCCAGACCTGCTGTACGAGGTCAGGTAGGGGGAAGAACTTCGAGTGCCACCCGCGTTGCGTCGGGAGTCCACACTCCCGGCGCTTTTTCATCCCCGGACGTGGTCGGATTTGTTGACCGATTTCGAATCCTGGTAAAATGTGCTCGAGATGAAAAAACAAGGAGGCTACAATGGCAACCTATACCGTTTACATACGAGTGGATCAGGAAACCGTAAAGAAAGAGAAAGGGTACATCGCTTACCTACCGGACCTGCCGGGATGTGTGGCAAAAGGGCGCACCAAGAAGGAAACACTCGGGCGGATCAAAGAGAACATCGATGCTTATCTTTCGCTGCTGAGACAAAGCGGCGAATCCCACTTGCCTGCCAGGAATGAGCCGATTGATCTGGTGGTCAAAGAAGTCGAAGGCCCAACGCTCCCCAGCGATTACGTTCCGATGAGGGCATGTGAAAGGGATAGAGATCTCCAGTGGATGAGCGTGCTCTGGGACGAGTTGATGGAAACCGTAACCTCCCTCCCCGAAGATGCGCTCGAGTGGAAACCAAATCCTGGATATCCTTCAATCAGCGAGTTGCTCAGGGACGCTGCCGAAAGCCAGTTGCACCTGGTCAGAATGCTGGAGGAGTGCCCTGACGACCTTCTCACGTGTCTTCAGAGCATGAGAAAGAAGCTCACGGAACGGCTCAAGAACGCCACACCGGAGGAACTCGAAAGAATCACAAAGCATCGGGGAGAAGAGTGGACAGCCAGGAAGATCATCCGCAACATCATGGAACATACCAGAACTACGAGTAGGAAAGTTAAGGAATTAGTCGAGCTTTACAGAAGGGAGTATGCTGAGTGAGTGGCAAGATGGCTTATCTGGTCAAGTTCGCTCCAGGAAGCTCTATTCTGTTTGACATAACGTGCTGGAGTGGTGATGTCCAGTGCAGTAGCAAAAATCGGGCAACGCGAAGAGGGGCGCACGACTGACGTGCGCCCTCCAGCATCTCCAGGCAAGAAGATCCCGGCGCTCGAGGCGCCGGGCCAAGGTTCACTCGTAGTGAGGTATCGGGAAGCGGCGGCAGAGGTCTTCCACTTCCGCACGGACTTCCTTTCGTACACTCTCATCGCCGCGGCTTTTCAGCACACGGCCGATCCACTGGGCGATCTGGCGCATCTCCGGCTCTTTCATGCCGCGCGTGGTAATCGCCGGAGTCCCAACCCGGATGCCACTGGTGGTCCTGGAAGGTAGTGGATCGAATGGGATCAGGTTCTTGTTCACCGTGATGCCCGCCGATT
>JALWAP010000142.1 GCA_027016315.1 Anaerolineae bacterium
ATGGCGAGGTTCCGCAATACTGCGACGTTGTGCGGAGCGTACTCGAGTGCTTTCTCGTTTGCACGAAGGGAATCGTCTATCCTGCCCAGTTTGGAATAGGCGTACCCCAATGCCGTGTATGCATCTGCGGTGGGGTTGATCTCGATCGCCTTTTGGTAAGCCTCCACTGCTTTGTCCCACTTCTTCTCCCTGACGTACACCTCTCCCAGGAGCAGATAGGTCTGGTCGAACCCAGGCTCGATTTTCGCCGAGCGCTCCAGGGTGGCTATGGCGTCTTTGTAGTCTCCCATCGAGATGTAGACGGCGGCCATCTCGTTGAAGAGGTAGGACGTATGTGGGCTGAGCATGGTTGCTTCTTTGTAGTATTGCAGAGCTCTTTCCAGGTACGCTTTCCGCTTGGCAGGGTCCTTTTCCAGTTGCGCCTTGGTATTGTAAAGCCTCGCCAGGTTGGCCGTGTGGTCTGTGTTCAGCGGGTTCAATTTCCGCGCTTTGAGAAGCGCTTCCTCGGCCTCACGAAGGTAACGTTCCCTTTCCTGCGGTGTTTTGGCTGCTTTCGCCTGCTCGATCCTGGTGCGCCCGAGGAACAGATAGTACATGTCCACGATCCCGCCCGAGCGGTCTATCGCAATGCGGTAGAGCTCGCTTGCTTCCAATGGATGGTTGGCGTTTTCGTAGCTTTGAGCTACCTTGTAGATCTCATCGGCCTGGATCAGCGCGAGGTTGGTTTTTACGGCGAGTATCAGTGCGAGCAGGAGCAGAACAGCGCCAGCCAGAGGCGATACGACCCCAAGGTTGCTCCATTTCGGCAGAGAGTCCTTCACCCGCCACCACAGGATTACCGAAATGGCGAAGAGTGCAATGAGAAGCGCTGCGAAGTAATCGTTCACGGTGTGTGTTACCACAAGCCCCGCAAGCTGAGTCAGCGATTCCAGCGTGGTAGGGTGGAACGAGATCAACGCGGTTATCCTGGCTGCGTGGATCAGACCAAAGGTCAGCGAGAGGAATGCTGTCAGAAGCACATAGAGCGAAACGTGCGACAGAAGCGAGCCTTTGCCTTCCGCTTCCTTCTTCCCATCTACCACGGAGAAAACCCCGAGTACCACCCATGTGAAGACCATGAGCCAGAAGATCCCCAGCCCGAACGCAGGTTTGTCGTTTACCAGCTTAGTGGTGAACGAATTGTAGAACACTTTCCAGGCGGAGGTTACTTTCCTGTTGTTGGACGTGAAATCGTAGATTACCGTCACCAGCACGAAGCTGGATAGCAGGGAGAATACGGTGGTGGGCACCCACCAGGGTGCTTCGAACGATAGCCTGGGCACTGGAACCCGCTGATGCTTCTTCCGCTTTTTCCGTCTGCTTCGCTGCGTTTGTGCCTTCGGAACCTCTGGAGCCGGAACCGACTCTGGGGCTGAAAAGGCTTCCCACCGGGTTCCGACCACCACCAGCAATGCCGCGAGTGTCCAGAAATACTCCCTGGTGGCACCAATGGAGATGCCGAACTGAATCTCGATGAAGTGGGCGACGACGGCGGAGAGGATGGCTATGAGGAAAAGCTGCCTTTCTCCGCTTGCCCCCCCCATGTCGTCTATGCGCTTTTGCGAAATCGTCGCCCATGTGGCAAACAGGATGAAAGCGATGATGAACCCCACCGGTATGCCGACTCCGAGGAACTCCGGCCGACTGAGAGCGATTGGAACGGCCAGCCCCAGGATGCCGCCTGCTATCAGGAATCCCCCAAAGATATACGTGTGCGCTCTGATGCGCATCAGTCCGAGCCACCTGAGCACGAAATAGAAGATGCTGGCGAAGAAAAACAGTTCTGCCAATAGACCTATGAGCCCGGTGGTCACCAGAGAGTCAAACGTCTCGTTATGAGACCTGTCCGGCGATGATCTGCGGTTTTCCACCTCGGCCAGCTTGGGTTGGTAGAACGGCGAATAAGCCATCCACATCGTCTCCGGCCCGTACCCGATTATCGGGCGGAGGAAGTTCCACCTGTCCGGGCTGCCATCTGGATATCGGATCGGGGGGTGAGGCTGAACCATCTGCAGCGCGCCTTTCCAGATCAACACGCGCACCTCGCCTGTGCTATGGCTCGTTTCGAAGACCCTCCCAAGCCTGCCGATGTACGGGTGCTTCTTCACCTGTGCCAGCGGGGAGTTGGGCAGGTTCAGCACTATCAGAAACAATGTGCCTGCCACAGCGAGACCCAACCACGCAAGCCACAGGGTGGACGCGAGTTTCCTGAGCCGATTAGACCGGAGGAGTGACGCCCTTTGCTTGATCGAGATCAACCCTAATAGCCCAAAGAGGTATATGCCGCCGAACCAACCCAGCCAGGGCCCTCTGCTCTTGGTGTAGACTATCGCTACCGACTGGACGAAGAGCACGAACATGAGTGCGCCTGCTTTCCATGATTCCCCCATTTCAGCCTCGCCCGTTCGCATCTTGTCCAAGGAGCGTACCAGCAGCGCCAATGTGATGAAAAAAGGAATTATCAGATAAGCGGCGAGGAAAATGGCATTCCCTGCGTTCCCGGTCACCCTGTCGACCACGTCCCCTCCCCACGGGAGCGAATCGAGGTGATGGTGCTGCAAGACGCCGTACAATGCTATTGGTAAGCTGGTCGCTACCATCACCCAGGCTACCCGCTCGAACTGGTCTTTTCTCCTAAGGAAGAGGAGCAGAGCCGTGAAAAGGGTCAGGTAGGAAAAGAAAGAGTACGTTCCCTGGAGCCTTTGGTACGAACCTATGATCGAAATCCTGGGAGCCACGGAGAAAATGGTGCTCAGCAGGTATGCGAGCGCCCATGCCGAAGCGGCTGGGACGAGGGGTTGCTTCCACGCTTCATTCCACCACGGTGTCTTCGTTGCGTTACCGTCCGTTTGGTTCCTGCCGCCTTCTATCCAGACGAGCGCCATGGCCGCTACGATGAACAACGCCAGCGACCTGAGCATTGATATCTTGTCCGGCTCGAACACTCTGCTCGAATAGATGTTGAAGAAAAGTGGCACGACGATTAG
>JALWAP010000143.1:0-19189 GCA_027016315.1 Anaerolineae bacterium
GCGCTGACAGCAGCTCGAAGGAAATTCGCCAGCGTCACCCCGGGCACGGCGACGGGGTACTGCATCGCCAGGAAAATGCCTTTCTTGGCCCTTTCGTCAGGGGACAGCCCAAGAATGCTCTCTCCTTCGAACAGAATGTCTCCCCCCGTCACCTCGTATTTGGGATGCCCCATGATAGTGTAAGCAAGGGTGCTCTTCCCCGATCCGTTCGGCCCCATCATGGCGTGCACTTCGCCCGGATGGATTGTAAGGTTCACACCCTTGAGGATTTCTTTCCCTTCCACCTGCACATGCAGGTCTTTGATTTCCAGAGTTCCCTTCATGATGGACTAAACACCTCCTGAATGTATTGATGCCGCCATCTCAGGCGGAGGTTATACGAAAACAGCAAAACATGCCTTTCTCGCCGCAATGCCCTCGCTGCACGGAAACACCGAGCGCCTCGGCCAGCGCTTTTCGGCTGACGTGGCAGATCGTCTTGTTCTTGTCTTCCTTGGCAAGGGAGTAGTACGGGCAGGTAAAGAAGAGGATTGCAAGCTCACCATCTTGCTCCTCCAACTCCACCTGCAGACCCTCTGCCTTGAAATGCTGTACGATCGCCTCCAGCTTGGATCGAGTGTCCTTCATCCCGGCAGCCGCCTGCCTGTACTCCCGAACCAGCTCCTCCTCGACTTCGGAGAAAAAGCTGCGGGCAAGGGTGCTTTCCGGGTTCTCGACGACTTTCCGGTAAACCGAGACCAGGAGGTCCCCGGTGCGGCTTGCCAGCATGTGCTTGGCTTCTTCCGTAATGTAGTAAACGTAAAACGGCCTACCTACACCTTTTCGATGCAGTTTTGCATCCACGACCCCCTCGGCCTGCAACTGCATGAGCTGCTGCCTCACGGCGTTCGTCGTGACGCCAAGGGCCTCACGCAGCTCCTTCACGCTCGCCGAGCCGTGCCTCTGCAGGTAATAAATTATTCGCCCCGAGGGCGTATCGTAATCCAGCGCCATACTTCTCATCGAAAGCTCCTCCACGGAGTATTTCAAGGAACATGGTGCCAGATAAAGTTATTTTTGTCAAATCTAACTGACAAAATTTGTAGTGTCCGGCTCACACATCTTGAACACAAAGCCTCCCTCGCTTCGGCTGTGTCCTCCGCCCGCGGCGCAGTCCGCTTTTGCTGTCCTTGCGCTAAACCCCATCTCATGAGATACTTTCCCAAACCACTCGTTTGCTGGAGGTGCTGTATCATGGCAAAGAAGGTCAGGCGTAAGAAAAATCAGGTGGTTCTGTGGGTCATAAGCGCCATCCTCGCGTTGAGCATGGTGCTCGGGCTGGTGATCATCGCTGCCCCACCTCCTTCCCCCCCAACGCCGACCCCAACCCCGACGGTTTGGGTAACTCCTACCCCTGCCCCCTGAACCTCTCGAGCAGGGGAACCGCCTGGGATAGCGTCATCGCCATGGAGGTACGGCTTTGGTCAAATCAGAGAAAACCGGGCTGTTCTATGCAGCGCTTGGCACGCTTTTCTTCGCCACCACACCTGTTTTCATCAGATGGGCGGCTCCCCTTTCCTCCTACGAAATAGCGGAAGGAAGGCTCCTCATAGCTTTCCTGATGGTCTACGGCCTGCTGTTCCTGCGCCATGAAGAATTCACCCTGCGCACCAATGCGCTGCCGAAGTTCGTACTGTTTGGATTGATCACGGCGCTTCACTTTTTGTTCTATATCGCATCGCTGAGCTTCACAAGCATCGCTCATTCGCTGGCCATCGTCTACACCGCTCCGATCTTCGTGACGCTGTTTTCCGGCATATTCCTCAAGGAGCCGATACCCACCCGCAAATGGTCAGGGGTGGTCATAGCGGTGATCGGCATAGGAATCATGGTAGGATTCCAGCCAAATTTCGACCGCAGGATGCTGATCGGGGACCTGCTGGCGCTCGGCTCTGCCATCATGTTCGGGTTCTATTCGATCATGGGAAGGTCACAGCGGGAAAGGTATTCGCTTTTCGTCTACGCCGGAACGGTCTACGGATTCGGCGCCCTCTGGCTGCTGCCCGTGGCCTGGATACACCGCACGCCCGCGGGGTACACCCTGATCCCCTTGCTTTCGGTGCTCATGCTCGGGATATTCCCCCTCGGGTTCGGCCATACGTTGTACAACGCAGCGCTCAGGAGGACGCATGCAACTTACGTCAACCTCATCGCCACTCAGGAAGTAACCGGCGGCATCCTGCTTGGAGTGCTGCTGCTCGGCGAGATACCTTCGGTGAATTCCGTCATCGGGGTAATCGTGTCACTCATAGGGATAGCCCTGGTGCTGGTGTAGAAAGCGAGGGCAGGCCTGGACGCCTCCGATTCTTTTCGGGAGGCGGCAAAGAATTCTCACCCGGCGCTCGCCACGCTCATCCCAGTGCAGTGATTACTGCAAGCCCGTGGATTGACGCCCTCCGAAACGTGGTCTATACTTGGGTCAAGACCGACCTTGGAGGTTTCCTTTAGATGACCAGGTACGTCGTACCAGAAAACGAGCTCATAGGCGTTGACGAAGCCCTGGCGAAAGTGCTGGAAGGCGTGAGGCCGTTACCGGCGGAGCGGGTGGGGCTCGAGGACGCCCTTGGTAGAGTGCTGGTCGAACCGGTACGCGCACGCGAAAACATTCCACCGTTCCCGAACTCGGCGATGGATGGCTACGCCGTTCGCTACAAAGACGTGGCCGACGCGAGCAAAGAGCACCCGGTGCGTCTGAGGGTGATAGGCTCGGTAGCCGCCGGATACGCCCCAGAACTGTCCGTCGAGCCGGGTACCGCCATCCGCATAATGACCGGAGCTCCGATCCCACCGGGAGCCGACACGGTGGTTCGGTTCGAGAGCACAGACGAACCAGAGCGAAAGGAAGGTTCTTCCCTGGAGTACGTTTCCGTGCTCGTGCCACCGAGAAAAGGCGACAACGTGCGAGAGGCTGGCGAAGACGTGAAAGCTGGCGAAATAGTGCTCGATGCAGGCACGCTGCTAAGGCCGCAGGAAATCGGGCTGCTTGCCTCGATCGGGGTGACTTCCGTGCATGTGCACAGGAAGCCGAAGGTTGCGATCCTCTCAACCGGAGACGAGCTGCTTCCACCGGACTCCGAGATTTCCCTCGGCAAGATCAGGGACGCCAACAGCTATTCCCTGGCTGCGCTGGTCAGAAAATACGGCGGAGAGCCGATCATGCTTGGAATAGCCAGGGATACGGAAGAAGACATCCGCTCCAGGTTGAACAAAGGGATAGAGGCAGGAGCAGACTTGTTCCTCACCTCGGCAGGCGTATCCAAAGGGGACTACGACGTGGTCAAGGGGGTGCTGAACGCAGAGGGGGAAATCTCTTTCTGGATGGTGAGGATGAAACCGGGACAGCCGCTGGCATTCGGTTACGTCCACGGCGTTCCTCTCCTTGGCCTGCCCGGGAACCCGGTTTCCTCTATCGTCTCCTTCGAACAGTTCGGGCGTCCGATGCTCCTGAAAATGGAAGGCAGGTCATGCATCCGGAAGCCGACCGTACAGGCGGTGACCGCCGAGCCGTTCAAGAACAGCGGACGAAGGAACTACGTGCGCGTTCGTGTCGAGCGAAAAGGCGATTGCTACGTTGTAAGAAAAGCAGGGCCGCAGGGTTCTGGCGTCCTCCAGACACTTTCGAAGGCAAACGGGCTGATGATCATCCCCGAAGGGGTTATGAAAGTCGAGGCCGGAGAGCCGGTCGAAGTGCAAATGCTCGATTGGCCGGAGATCGTGCAGTGCGAAATCTGACGCTTTGGAGGTAGGGAAATGGACTTCACGTTGCGCGGCTCCGTGGGGAAATGGTGCCGATCGTCGGACGACCTGCTGCGGTGGATATTGATGGCGCTCTGCGGAGCAGGCATAGTGGTGGCCGGTTACCTGAGCTACGTTCACTTCGCCAACAAAGTCGTCTACTGCGCCAACTATTCCGGCTGCGAGTTGGTGGCGCTGAGCGAATATTCGACGGTGCATGGGATTCCAGTTGCCCTGGCGGGGCTGGCATTGTACGTGGTGCTCATGGGCCTGCTCATCTGGGAAATGAAGAACCTAAGGGCTTTCTGGACGCGACAAGCGTTTTTCGCCCTGGCATTTGTCGGGGTTGTGTACTCAGCGTATTTGACTTATCTGGAGCTGTTTGTTATTTTGTCGATCTGCCTGTGGTGCGTAAGCTCTGCTACGATCCTGTTGGTGATGACGCTGCTCAGCGGCGTTCGGTGGCTCTGGATGCCCAAATTCAGAACTGGTGGGTGAGAAATGACTAAGGTGCGTTGCCCTAACAGCCGGTGCATTTACTGGGACGATGGTTTCTGTACAGCAGAGACCATAGAACTCGATCCCGAAACCCTCTCCTGCCTTACGGTGGAAGAGATCGATGACCTGGTGCTCGACGGGGAAGAGGATTCGTGGGACGATGGAGAGGAAGAAGATACCCCTGGGAAATCGGCTCTTTGGGAAGAAGACGATATAATCATAGAGTCGCTGGACGACCTCGAGGAAGAAGAGTGGAAGGACGAGGGTGAACAATTTTAGAGCTTGCGTCCCTGATGGACGCCGATTTCGAAGCATGTTTCAGGGCGCATGATGGTCTCATGCGCCCTTGATATATCCAAGACAAAGGAGAAAACAATGGAGAAAGCAGACAAGATTTTAGCCCACGGCATCGTGGTCGCCATGGACGACCAAAGGCACGTCTGGAGAGACGGGGGAATCGTGATAAAAGACGGCGCAATCGAGTTCGTCGGCCCATGGGACCAGATCGAAGGAAAATTCAGCGCCGACGATGTGTGCGATTGCACCGGGCTGCTTCTAACGCCGGGGATCGTGAACGCCCACACCCACGTGCCGATGAGCCTGCTGCGGGGGCTCTCCGACGACCTGCGCCTGGATGTGTGGCTTTTGGGATACATGATGCCGGTGGAAAGGGCTTTCGTGAAGCCGGATTTCGTCAGGAAGGGGACGCTCCTGTCGCTGGCGGAAATGCTCCTTTCCGGGATCACCACGTTTTGCGACATGTACTATTTCGAGGAAGAGATAGCAAAAGCGGTGGACGAAGCAGGAATGAGGGCGATACTGGGCGAGACCATACTGAAGTTTCCCTCGCCGGATGCAAACAGCTATGACGAAGGGCTCGATCGCACCGAGAAATTCATTTCGGAATGGAAGGATCACCCTCGCGTGATTCCAGCCGTTGCGCCGCACGCGCCTTACACGGCCACCGACGACCTGCTCACGCGAGCAGCCGAACTCGCCATCGATCAGGGTGTGCCGCTCCACATCCACCTTTCGGAAACGGCACAGGAGGTCAGGGAGAGCTTCAAGGAATTCGGACTCTCTCCCATTGCTCGCGTGAACAAGCTCGGCGTGTTCAAGGCAAAGACGATCGCCGCCCATTGCGTTCACGTGGACAGGGAAGACATACAAATCCTGCGCGAGAACAACGTCGGCGTGGCACACAACCCATCGAGCAACATGAAGCTCGCCAGCGGGATGGCGCCGGTGCAGCAGATGATCCGGAACGGGGTACACGTGGGCATCGGTACGGATGGCCCTGCGAGCAACAACAACCAGAACATGCTGGAGGAGCTACACCTGGCGTCTCTGCTGGCGAAAGCCCACACTGGAGATCCAACAGCCCTTCCCGCAGAGGAATCGTTCGCCATGGCAACCATCGAAGGAGCACGCGCCCTGCACCTCGACCACCTGATCGGCTCTTTGGAACCCGGGAAGCGTGCCGACATCACGGCGTTTTCCCTGGACGCGCCGCACCTCATACCACTCTTCGACCTCGGGCCGCAGAACATCTATTCCCACCTGGTTTACACCGCGCAGGCATCGGATGTGAAACACGTCTGGGTCGATGGGAAGCAGTTGCTCAAGGATCGGCAGCCTCTGACGATAGACTACGGGGAAGTGGCCAGGGATGCGAAGAAAATCGCTGTCTCCATTGGTGACTTCGTGATCCACAGGGAAAGGAGCCTGCTGGACAAGCTCCTGGCGATTGCGCCCGGTGTCGAACAGAGGGAGACTTTCGAGATACAGGTCAAGGCCCGCGTGCCGGACCTCTCTGAGATTGAGCGGAGAATACAGAGCAGCGAGCTAAAAGTCCTGCGGCGCAGCGTTCGCCAGCAATTCGACACGTATTTCCTGTTCAAAGATGGGAACCAGGGATTCATCCGGTACCGGGAAGACAATGTGCTGGTGCACCACAAAGGCAGGAGTAACCTCCCCGGTGCCGACCTGGACGTGAAGCCACAGTACACGCTCACTTTGCTCGGCCCGACCGTGGAACGGGAATACGCCAATTCGGTGATCCTGCGACGCTCCCGATTCGTGGCGCCCGCAACCCACTCCCTCCGGTTCTACCGGGAATACTTCCGCCCGGATCGGGAAAAGGAAGTGGTGAAATGGCGCACCAGGTATCATATCGACTACGAGGGCGAGGACTTTGCGATCAACCTGGACAAGCTCACCAAACCGGCGGTGGAGGAAGGCTTTATCGAGATAAAGGTGCGCACGTGGTCTAAGGCGGACGCAGAGAGAAAAGCCGGGCTGGTTAACGAACTGCTGACGAAGCTCGATATCCCTGCAGAAGCGCTGGTGAAAGGGGAATACGTGGGGTTGTGAGAATAGTCTGGTAGTCGAGTAGTCTGGTAGTCAAGTGGTCCGGTAGTCGCATAGTCGACGGCAGGGGCGGTTGGATGGGAAACCGGGCTGTATACCGCCGACGATTGGTGGCATGGTTCGACCATGGAATCGGGCACAGAGAAGCGCGTGCCCGATTCGTTCCTGGAATTCAGGGAGGCGCTTTGCCGGGGCTGGAAGAAAGTGATAGAATGAAGGAAGTAAAGACGGTGTTCGTTAGAGGAGATTTTCGATGAGTCCTGTGTTCGTCAGAAAGCCGGATCTGAGAGAGCTTGGCGCCTGCTACTCCCTGGACGGTGGGTACGAGACTGAGTACATCTGGCAGTTGCGTCGGGAAGTGGCGCGCGGCACGATATCCGTGACACTGCAAAAAGTCAGACTGCCAAGAGTGCTGAAGGTCCGTCCACCGATCATCGGCGAAATCATCTCGGCTCACTGGGATCAAGGAAGCATACTTGTGGCAAAAGAAGGCACTCAGGTGTGCGGCTTCGTCGATATAAGCATGGACAACGAAGAGCGAACCGGCATAGTCGAGTACCTGATAGTAGACCGGCCTTTCAGGCGCAGGGGAGTCGGCTCCAGATTGCTCTCCGAAACGGAGGTCTTCGCCGCTTCCGAACTCAGGCTCGAGAGGCTTTTGATCCCTGTCCCGAGCAAGAACTATCCCGCCACCCTCTTCCTGGAAGCCAACGGGTTCGAGTTCGCTGGGTACAGCGATTTCTATTACAGAAGCGGGGATGTGGCCCTGTTCTTCGGGAAATCCTTGACCTGAGATGGATTGGCAGAAGATTCTTTTCTTCACGAATCTTGTCTTTTCGAGCGCCATACTGATTCTCGCCTTTTCGCTGTTTCTTTATCTTCTGCTTCGCACAGCTAGAACGGCGCTGACGCAAAGCCTTGCGATCCTGTTCCTCTGCGTCACGGTGGTCTACGGGGGAGACCTCCTGGTCAACCAGGTCTCCACTCGCTCTGCTGTGCTGCGATGGCTCAGGTTCCAGTGGCTGGGAATCGCTTTCGTGCCCGCCGCTTATTTCCACTTTGCTGAATCGGTGCTGGAGACCACGATGCCACCCCGCCGACGGAGGCGCATCCTGGTGGCGTTCAACTACTTCGTCAGCACCATCGTGTGGCTCCTCGCCTGGTTCACCGATCTCATAGTCTACGATGGGAACGTGAACCCGCCTGTGAGCCAGCTCCGCGCCGGGCCATATTTCTGGGTTTTCGTCATCTATTTCTTCGGTACCCTGCTCCTGGGATTCGCGATGATCTACAACGTCAGGAAGAAATACCACTCTGACACGGTGCGGAGGCGGCTCTTCCGGCTGGCTATCTCCTTCGCCGCCCCAGGGATCAGCGTATTCCCATACCTGGCAGTTGCCGGGTCCAGGCACTACCTGAGCCCGGACAGGGTACTGTTGCTCTCCCTTGTGGGGAACGTCGGCATTGGTTTCATGCTGGTTGTAATGGCCTACACAGTCAGTTACTATGGCATCCTGACCCCGGACAGGGTCATCAAGCACGATCTGGTGGAGTTCTTGCTCCGGGGGCCTTTCGTGGCGAGCGTGCTGATCGGAGTCGTCCTGGCGACCCCGGTCATCAGCCAATTTCTGGCGCTGCCGCCGATGGTCACCGCAGCGCTGGGCGTGGCGATAGGGATCATCGTCATGGAAGTGCTGATCGAGTGGATGAAGCCGATCATCAACTGGATTGCCTACCGAAAGGACTGGCAGGAAATCGCCTGGCTCAGCCAGATGGACAGGCACCTGCTGACGAGCGCAGACCTGAAGCAGATCATGGAAGGTGCTTTGGTCGGGCTCTGCGAGGTGGTCGGAGCGGTAGGTGGATTCGTCTCCGTCTTCACCGACAAAGGCCTGCGCACCGAATCGGTCTGCGGCGAGATGGGCAGCGACTTCGAGCGGTTCCTTACCCAGGGAGACCTGCCAGCGGTGCTCGACGTGGGCGGTCAGGATGACGGCGTGCGCGGCGGAGAGCGGCTCTTCGTGGCCCACGATGGGTATCTCTTCCTCCCCCTGCGCACCCGAGGCAGGGATGAAGTGCTCGGCATCATCGGGCTGCGTGCAAAAGGGAAACCTTCGATTCCCCCGGAAGGGATCGAAACCATGCGCGCCCTGGTTCGGCAGGTGGAGCGGGCGATAGAGGACAGGCTGATACAGCAGGGGATCTTCCTCGCGTTGCAAAGGATAATGCCGGACATCGAACGGGTGCAACGGTGGAGGCGAAGCATCCTCTACAGGACTTCGGGGAGCTCGCTGGCGCAGGAGAACCCGGTCGGCGACCTGGACGTGACGCCGGAGTTCATGCAATGGGTGAAAGACGCCCTTGCGCACTACTGGGGCGGGCCAAAACTTCAGCAGAGCCCGTTGTTGAAGCTAAAGGTAGTCAGCGAGGCAGCAAAAGAAGAAGGGACGCCGATCAAAGCGCTCAGGCGGGTGTTGCAACAAGCCGTAGAGCAGCTCCGCCCTGAAGGGGAGCGGAAAATGACATCCCCTGAATGGGTGCTGTACAACATCGTCGACCTGAAGTTCATCCAGGGGAAGAGAACGAAAGAAGTGGCAGACAAGCTCGCCATGAGCGAATCGGACCTGTACCGCAAGCAGCGGATAGCGATAGCCGAAGTCGCCAGGGCGCTCGCGCAGCTCAACGCGCAGGAGATTATCGAGGAGAAAAGGGACTAACCTCCTTCCCCCGCCAGAAGGCCAACGCCAGAGTCAAAGATGCTCTGGTCTCCAGCATCGTCGCGCCGGCGCCAGCAGAGGCGAGCCTTGTATGCCAAGCCATCTGGCTCGCCTGGTCGATCTAGAGGACTCATCCCGCATATCAGGGCAAAGGAAAGCCTCACCACTACCCAGGACATGTCTCGTGTTTGAAATGCGAAAATGCAAAAAGGAAACAAAGCCCCAAAGATTTTTCAAATCTTTTTGCATCTCACGCGTCTTGACGTCTTCGCTTAGGGATTGTTGTCGAGCCAGACGGCTCGACTTACACACTCAAAAACGCCTTGCGCACCTCGTCGTCTTTGCAGCGTGCGGAGATTTTGACTAAAGTTTACCCGTTAATTAGAATAGAGTGCATTTGCCGAGAACAGAAAAGAGACACTGAAGGGGAGTTATCATGGGTGAAGCACTGGAACTACAAGCTTACAAACGAACAGTTATCGGAAGGGAAGTAAAAAGGCTCCGCCGCGAGGGGATCGTACCCGGAGTGGTCTACGGTCACGGGTTCGAATCCATGCCGATTCAGATGAGAGCCATCGACCTGGAGAAGGTCATCAGAAAAGGAGCAAAAACCAAGCTCGTCGATTTGCACGTCGGCGAAGGGAAGAAAAGAAAGACCACGAAAGTGCTGATGAGGGAGGTTCAGCGTGATCCTGTCAAACTCTCCCTCGTGCATGTGGACTTCCAGGCGGTCAGCATGACCGAAAAACTCCGCTTGAAGGTTCCTATCAGACTCATCGGAGAGGCTCCGATGGTGGAACGGAACGAGGCAGTGCTCGTTCAGGTGCTGGACGAGGTAGAGATCGAGTGTCTGCCGGGCAACATTCCAACTCACCTGGAGGCTGATGTTTCGCCGCTCGACAGCCTGGACAAGAGCATTACTGTCGCCGACATCCAGGTTCCGGAGGGCGTTGAGATACTGGCCGACGAGGAGGATGTCATCGCAAACCTGAGCCTCACTTCTGCAGCCATGGCAGAGGCTGGCGAGGAAGAAGAGGGAGCCGAAATGGAAGCTGGCGAAGTGGAAGTGGTCGGCAAGGGCAAGTCGAAAGAAGGCGAGGAATCGGAAGAAGGGGAAGAGTAATTCCGTTTTTCGTGAATCCAAAAGCGCCTCCACAGCGGAGGCGCTTTTTGTGTGGGCAAGTGGGAACCGACTCACTTCATGAGAAGATCACATACTGCCTCAGGAACCTTTCGACGCTGGTGAAGAACTTCTCGATGGTTTCTTTCTTCCGCCATCCGTGTCCTTCGCCGGGGTAGACGTGGTATTCGTGGGGCACTCCCCGCCTGCGTAGCGATTCCACTATCGTATCCGACTGGTCCTTGGGCACCACCTGATCGATCTCCCCCTGGAAGATGGCTATCGGGTCTTTGATCCGGTCGGCGAAGAAAATCGGCGACCGCTCCCTGTAGATTTTCGATGCTTCCGGCAGCGGACCCAGCAGCGAGTCCAGGTATCTTTCCTCGAACTTGTGTGTTTCTGCCGCCAGGGTGAAGTGATTCGACACTCCGAAGAGGCAGATGCCTGCTTTGAAGAACCCGGGGTAATCCTCCAGAGCCTTCAGCACGGTGAAGCCTCCAGCGCTTCCTCCCATGATCACGAGCCTCTCGCCATCGACCAGACCTTCGGAAACCAGGTGTTTTGCACCGGCCACGGAGTCCTGAACATCGTAGATACCCCAGTTCCCCTTGAGCGCGTCCCGGTACTCCCTGCCGTAGCCGGTGCTTCCCCGGTAGTTCACCTCCAGGAAAGCGTACCCGCGGCTGGTGAAGAACTGGGCTGTCGTGTTGAACGCGGCCGTCGCCTGGCTCGTGGGCCCGCCATGCACGTGCACGATCAAGGGTGGCTTCCCCTTGCCCTCGAAGCGGCTGTTTCTGGGCTCAAAGTACAACCCATGCACCTGCCCACCGTCCATCCCCTTCCAGGTGATCGCCTCCGGCTCCGAGATGTCCTCCGGCGGAAGGGATTCGGTCGTGCTTCGGCGGACCACCCTCACACCTCTGCCCTCTTCGTATACGACCACCCTCGGCGGGATGCTGGCGCCGGATGCCAGCAAAGCCAGGGCGCCGGTCTTGGGGGACACCGCGGGCTGCCCGAGAGAGGTGTAGCCTTCCAGGTCGATCCGTCGGGATTCACCCGTGGCGAGGTCGTATCTCCACAGCTCCACGAAACCGGCGACATTCTCGGTGTAATAGATGGAACCGCTGTCGGCCGAGAACGCGTAGGTGCGCATGCCTTGAATCCAGGCGGGCATTCCGTGTTCGGCCTCCCGATGGGTCACCTGCCGAACCTCCCCCGTGCTGAGGTCGTAAAGGTAAATCTGCCACCAGCCGCTTTCGTCTGAGACATACGCCAGATACCTGCCATCCGGCGAGAATTCAGGCTGAAAGATGGAAGTATGCTCATCTCCGGCGACCGTTTCCACGCTCCCGATGACCGGAAGCCCTCCGTCCGGAAATTTCAGCGTGCCGATGCGCAGCCACGTTCCGTCCCACGGCATCTGAGGGTGATTCCAGGCTATCCACGCGATCTTCTTGCTATCCGGATGCCAGCGCGGCTGCATGTAGAAATCCTCTCCGGATACGAGCTTCTGGGGGAGCTTCTTCCCATCGGCATCCACGATGTCGATGGAATCCTTCCGCTCGTAGGAACGCACGAACAGCAGCCACTCCCCGTTAGGCGAAAGGGTCGGAGAAGCCGAGGCCCCGAAAGCGGGCGTTATGGGGGGTGCGGTGCCGAATCCTAAGGGCTTCTTGAAGATTCTGGCGCTCTCCGCTTCCACGAAATACACGTGGCCGTTGCCAGCGGTAAAATCTCCACCTCCGTACCCAACCCTCGCTCGGACCGAGAGATCGCTGGTCAGGTCTCTGATCGCCTCTCCATCCGGCGGGAGTTCGACCAGCACCCCCTGGTCCGACCGCCATTCCAGCCATATCAACGCCCCGGTTTCGTCGTCCCAGCTCACATCGCTTAAACGAAGTCCGTGGGCAATGCTTGCCGGGGTCACCGGGCTATCCCACAAGCCGTACTGCCTTGGAATCCGATCGTCTCCTTTCATGTTGCCTCCCTGGATCGTTGTAGTGGTATGACGTCGGCTTCGGGCGCACCGGCTGAGCCTTCACGGGCTGCTTCGGCACGTGGGCGCGGTATCCACCCGTGCTCTCCCGTTTCCGGATCGAGCCAGATGTCCCCAAGCCGGATTGCTGCAAGGGATTTCAGCCTCCCTTCCCCCAAGGGGCTCGACACCACCATGCCGTCTTCGCTCTCGCTTTCGAAAACCGCCAGAGCAAGCAGGAACCCCCGCCGGTCGAGGATGCCGATGAGACGGCCCGGCTCCAGATTCCCGCTCCCTATCACGGGCACGCTCTTGCCCAAAGCCATCTTCCGGGCGTTCCTGAAATACCGCCTGAATCTGTACTGACGCCTCTCCCTTCGCTCCTCCAGCGTTCTCTTTCGGACGTCGGGCGATATGGGAAGGCTCACCAGGCGAGTCCCCAGGGCCTCGAGCGGGCCGAGAGCGGAAGAAACCTCATCCCCGTGCTCCAGTACCACAACCGTGTGAGGGCGCAGGATTTCTATCTTGGCCGTTTTGAGCGAGATACCGCCCTGATCTGGGTCGACGAGGCCGGTGGTGTCGATCAGGATCACGTCGGAGCGCCGGATCGCCTCCCGCACCAGTAGCGAGAGGCCGACGATGGTGTTCAGCATGTGCCGCCGGGGCGTGGTGCTCCCGACGAAATACCTCACCCATCGGCCCCTCGGCGGGAAAGCGTCACGATAGGACGGGGAGAACAGGGCCAGGGTCTGCGTGGTGGGCGGGCCTAAAGTCCCCTGTCCCATGTCGGCATCGATGAAAGCGGGTGACTCGTGCGAAGCGACCACTCTCGGCCAGAGAGTCCTCGCCAGGGTGCTCTTACCGCTATCGGCCGCCCCGACGAACAGCACCACGCCCCGCCACTGCTTCACATCAAGTCCGTCCGACGAATCGATGCGCTCCATCAGAGCCTCTCCGAGAAGGCCGCCGCCATCACCTGCATCCGTGCAAAAGCCTTACGTCGCTGCTGTTGCCGGGCGATGGGGCCATTTTGGCGCTATAAATCCTCCATGTTTCCGGCTGCCCGCAAGTCGATGGATTGCAAGTACGCATGATGTAGTGTCCGACGAACACGTGTTTGCTGCCGTCTTTGTGGGTTGCGAGGAGCATGGTCTGGATCTCGGCATACCAGCTCCCCGCAGCGCCTTCCCCATGCGTCGGCAGGCATACCGCCAATATGACGGACTTCGTGTCTGCGAATCCTTTTACGAAATCCTCGTAGGGCCGATCGGGAGTTTCCCAATAGCCATAAGCCCTGCGGAAATCCCGCCTGTTTATCGCGTCCACGTAGGAAATCAGCGCCGCCAGCGGGGTTGATTGATCGTCGAACGGGACCTCCCAATCGAAAGTGTGATTTTCGCTGCACGCGTGCTCCAGCGCCCACGCATCGGGGATGCTGACGGGGTGCATGACGGATTGCGCCTGGTTGATTCCCCAACCAGTGGGTTTCCCTGCCATCCCCGGGTTTGCCCTTTGGAGCGCGTAGCAGCCAGCGTAGTAATGCTCGCTGCCATCCTTGTGCTTCGCCAGGAGGATGGTGGGAACCGAGGTGTAGAAGGTTCCCGCAGCCCCTTCCCACCATGTGGGCGGCCAGATGACAGCGGTGACGTGTTCCGTGTCGGAGAATCCTCGCACGAAATCCTCATAGCTCTGGTTCGTGAAATCGAAGCATCCGTAAGCCGATGTGAATGCCCTCTCGTCGATGTCTTCGATGTAGGCCTCTATCAGCCCCCACGGCTCATTGTGGATTTCGCGAACCACCGTCGTTGGCGAAGGCGTCGAAGACGGAGGGGCCGGAGTGGGAGATGGAACAGCCGTGGGTGGAACAGGTGTTAGCGTCGGCGGCAGCGGAGTTGGTGTCGCCGTCGGCGGAACCGGCGTCGGCGGTATGGGGGTTGGCGTCACCGTAGGCGGAACTGGCGTCGGTGTGACGGGAAGCGGGGTCGCCTTGGGAAGTGGTTCTACGGTGAGCCCGGGCTTCGCGGTCGGTGTCGCCGCGGGCTTGATGGTCGGCACGGGTGTTGCAGGCGGCGGAAACGTGGGCATCGGCGTGCCTCGCTGACATCCGGCCAGCACGAGAACGGCCGTGAGCAACAAAAGAAGAAAATGTGTGCGTCTCATCGTTACCTCCTTTCGGACTTCAGTTGCTCGTGCCCGCACCCACACGGGGAGCGTTGCTCTTGGACAACGGGCGCTTCGGGCGGAGCGGTTCGGAATGTTCTCGAAGCCACCGGGCTACCTCGTCCACCGTTGCGCCCCGGTCGGCCACACGAAGTGTGAACTCTTGAAGCTCGTCCGAAGTCGCGTTCAGCTTCCTCCCGTTCAACAAGAGAAACATCGCAGCGGAGGCGATAGCCGTCCGCTTGTTGCCGTCCACGAAAGGATGGTTCAATATCAACGAAAGCATGATAGCTGCTGCTTTGGAAAACAGGTCTGGGTACAGCTCCTCCCCGCCGAACGTGGCTTTTGGTCGCTCTACCGCCGATTCCAACAACCCGACGTCCCGCACCCCATGGCTTCCTCCGATTTCAGAGATCAGCCTGGAATGCAAGAACAGCACCTGCTGCGGCGTCAGGTACTTCATTTTTCTTTGCGTTTGTTGGCTAGGACTTCCAACGCTGGCCTGTACTCTTCGATGAAATCATCGACCTCGCTGGCGAACTCCTCGTCGATGCCGGAGTACTCCCCGGCTTTTGCAATCAAAATCCTGCCGAGCCTTGGGTCGAGCTCGATGACCAGCTCGTCGCCTTCTGCCATGTCCAGCGCCAGCAAGACCTCTTCTGGGATCTCCAGCACAAGAGACTTGCCAACTTTGAAGAGCCTGCGTGTTGCCATCACCAACACCTCTCGTTCTCTGCGATTCCTGACCGGACGTATCCGGCAGGCTTCACCGAGGATTATACCATAGTTCCGTTCGGGGTGAACGAAGTAGTTGCCTGGCACTCGTACGGTCTGTGGAAGGCACAACGCGAGAACGCTGGAATGAAAAGGCGCAAAGTTTACTGAAATGCCTTGCGCCTCTACGTTTTTTGCATCTCTGTGTCACTAAATCGGATACGCGAGCGAGGAAATTCCTCGTTGGCGCTCCGGCAGGCAGGGGCAATCTGCAGACCTCCCCTACTCCCGGCGTTTTCGCATTGGTAGAATGGAGACGCAAGGCGCGCGGGTTACGCTTCTCTACCCTTCGGCGAAATCTCCGTCACCCTGTGACCGTAGGTGTTCAGCACCCACGTATCGCCCACTTTGACCAGCACGTCCTCCGGTCGGTGGTACCCGCTGAGGTGCACGTGCCCGTGTATCAGGTACTGGGGGCGAAACGTCTCGATGAACCAGTTGAACACCTTGAAGCCGGTGTGGCATCTATCAGGCTTGTCGTGGATGCCAAACGGGGGAGCGTGGGTGACGAGAACGTCCAGGTATCTACCTTCTCGCAATTTGTTCCAGAGCAAATGCGGGATCAGCCTTGCCACTTTCAAGCGCATCTCCCCTTCGGTGTACTGTGCGATCCCCCGATCGGAATACTTCATGGAGCCTTCGAGCCCGGCGATCAACAGTCCACGGTAGTTCAAGACACGCTGATCCAGGTTCACGCATCCCTGGGGCAAAGGGTGTTCCCGCTCCCACGGCTTTTTCATGGGAGCGTGGTTCCCCCTCACGAAGAAAAGGGGCACGTGCAGCATCGTTACGATGAATTCCAGGTAGTAGTAGGGGAGATCGCCGCTGCTGATCACCAGATCCACATCCCCGAACCGCTCCGGCAGGCTTTTGGTGTAGACGAGCGGATCCACCACGTCGCTGACGGAAAGCACTTTCATCGGTCCGCCCCGTCGTCCCAGTGATTTGGATTCGCCCAATCTCTGTCGAACACCTGTTTCAGGAATGCAAAGCCCTGATCGGACTGGGCGATCAAAACGACTTCCCGGTTGTCCTTGCACGAAACTTCGCTGCCGTTGAGGGAGCCTGCGGCGATCCATCCTTTGCCGCTGATCCTCGCGAGCACCATTTTGCCGTGCAACCCGTGCCATGCCGGGTTCCCGAGCCTGGCGGACAGGTCCAGTCCCTCGTCCGAAGCGACCGTCTCGACGTAATCGACCGTGGCCCTGTTGCTCATGCGGCTGGAAGGACTGTCGAAAAAGCTGTCGAGCAGCAGCCGAACCCTGGCACCCCTTCTGGCTGCATCGATCAGGTGCTCCAGGTAGACGTTCGGGTCTTCCTGTACCGTTGCGCTCGATTTGCCCCAACGAGGTTGCTGCTCCAGGTACTCCAGCAGAACTTCATCCCCACTTCCGGCAGAATCGATCAGTTGCAGGATGCCGTCAGGCCGCAAAGTGGCTTCCGGAGCGGTGAGCAGTTCCAGTTGGGATGCCTGCGCCGTGAGCGTCTGGGGGAACTCAATCCGATACACTTTCCAATCGAACGGAGGCGGAGGGGTGTAATCGGCGGGCGGCGGGCCATACTTCCCATCGGAAGCGTTCCAGCGGAAGACATCCTGCCTGGATGGGTCGGCGTCCATCGACCAGATTTCCTTCGCCCGATTCACGATCGCCTGGGCGTCTGTGAACACCCAAACTCCCCGACTTCCGCCAGTTCCGTCGTTCAGCGGGTCGTCCGGCATGCTCCCGATAGCGATGTTCTCGGTTCCGACTCCGACCAGGGAATCGTCGACGATGAGCAGTTTGCTGTGCAAGAACCTGAAGCGTGCGTGGGCGCCGTTCCGGTCGTTTACCATGAAATACACCTGTCCGCCGGAGTTCTCGATCGTCTGGGCGCACCATTTCTCCAACTCCGATACTCCGCCCACAGGACCGCCTTCCAGCAAAACTGCAACCCGCACACCGGATTGCGCTTTCTGGGCAAGTGCTTGAGCGATGCTCGGGTTTTCCAGGGTGTAGCCTTCGTAGTAGATGCAGTTCCTCGCTCCGGAGATTACGCCGAGCATCTTTTCTGTGGTGCCATCTGGAGCCACGGCAATCGCCAGCTGGAAGTTTCCAGAAGCCTTGGCCGGTATCCAAAACTTCTCCCGATTCCAGCCTGGGTATTCGGGCCTCCGTCCAAGAATCGGGTCGTTTGGGTCTTGAACCCAATCCGAGGCCGTGTCAGTATCGCCCAAAGGCAACCTGGCATTGAGCGCCAGCTTTCTGCTCAGCAACTGGTTGCTCTTCCGGAAGAGGCCGCCCGCGGTGTAGGGCTGAATGGGGTCGCCGCTCCAGCCTGCATCGAGGGGCCCTTTGCCGTAGCAGAGGGCGTCCACGATAGCCCCTGACGAATCGATGACGGAAAGCTCGTCTCCCGAGTTGCTGAAGGAAAGGTTCCCAGTGGTGTTCAAATTCGGGACGTCCGGATCGGTATTGGCACCGTATTCGTAGTTCGGCGGGAATCCGAAAGTCCTTTCGAACGCCGTCGCTTCTTTCGCAATCCAGACTTTCGCCTTCGCCGGGATGCTTACGGGGGAAAGGTCAGCGGAGCCTTCGCCATCGGTGGCGTGCCAGCCGTTCAGCGAAACGGGGTTGGAACCCACGTTCCAGAGGGAGAATGCCTCGTCTTTGTCGCCGGAAGCGTATCCATCGTACAGCAAATCTCCTATGACGACGCCCTGCTGGGGAAATCCGAGCGCCTGCCCCCGGACGCCGCCCGGCTGAGCGGCGATGGATAGGATCGCCAGCATCGAAATCACCGCCAGCAGCGCTTCAAGCCTGGACGCTTTCATCTCCCTCGAGTTGTTTTCTTATGTGCTCAGCCACCGCAATGATGGTATCGTCCAGCGAATACCGGGGCGTCCAGCCGGTGAGCTTTCGGATCTTGGTCGTATCCGGCACGCGTCGGCGCATGTCTTCGAACCCTTCTTCGTACGCCTCGTCGTAGGGAATGAACACGATTTCCGAATCGCTGCCGAGCAGGTGTTTGACTTTCTGCGCCAGCCCCAGGATGGTGATCTCCTCGCTGCTGCCGACGTTGAAAACCTGCCCCACTGCCTCCGGATGATCGGACAGGAGTAGCACTGCGCGGACGGTGTCGGAGACGTGGGTAAAGCACCTCGACTGCTGGCCGTCGCCGTACACGGTTATCGGTTCCCCTTTCAGCGCCTGGGTGACGAACCTCGGCACCACCATGCCGTACTGACCGGTTTGCCGCGGGCCAACGGTGTTGAAGAACCGCACGACGACGGTTGGCAGATGCTTTTCCTTCCAGTAAGCCAACGCAAGGAACTCGTCCACGGCCTTGGAAGTAGCGTAGCTCCATCGGCTCTTGGTGGTAGGTCCCATAAGCCTGTCATCGTCCTCTTTGAACGGCACGGTTACCGCCTTGCCGTAGACTTCGGACGTGGACGCTATGATCACTTTCTTCCGATACCTGTTGGCGACCTGCAACACAGCCCTGGTGCCAATGATGTTGGTCTCGATGGTGCGGACGGGGCTGTGGACTATCAGCTCCACCCCGACGGCAGCCGCCAGATGGAAGATGATGTCGCATTCGCTCACGAGCCTGTCCATGACCGTCTCGTTGGTGATCGTTTCGATGGCGAAGTGGAAATTCTGGTTGGACGTGAGATGTTCGATGTTCTCGAACCGCCCGGTAGATAGGTCGTCGACGATCATCACCTCGTCCCCTCGCCCGAGCAACGCCTCGGCCAGGTGACTCCCGATGAACCCCGCTCCCCCGGTGATCAATGCTTTCATCGATTTACCTCCAAAGCAG
>JALWAP010000143.1:19199-30333 GCA_027016315.1 Anaerolineae bacterium
CCCAGACGTCAGAACAGGGAAAGCATGCCCAGCACGCCGGCGTGATTCCCCGGCCCGCCGCCTTCCTTCTCCTCCGATTTCCTCTTGCTTACCCGCACTTTCAAGATCCGCTGGCCGGAAATCGAAAGCACTTCCAGGTCCAGCCCATCGTAGGAAATCGTCTCTCCGGGAACCGGTATCCGGCCCAGTTGACTGTAAATGAACCCGCCCAACGTGTCGCTTCCCTCGCTCGAGATGTCGCTCCCGAGAAGCTCGTTCACGTCCTCGATCAGGATTCTCGCGTCGAAGATGTACGTGTTGTCGTCCACCTTTTTGGCGTAAACGACCTCCTGCTTGTCGTATTCGTCCTGGATCTCCCCGACGATTTCCTCCAGCAGGTCCTCGATGGTGACGAGCCCTGCCACCCCGCCGTACTCGTCGACCACGATGGCGAGGTGGATGTGGGATTTCTGCATCTCCCGCAGCAGGTCGTAGACTTTCTTGGTCTCCGGGACGAAATATGGCGGTCGCAGGATGTCCTTCAGATCGAACTGCCGACCGTCCCGCATCCACACCAACAGGTCTTTGGCGTAGAGTATCCCGACCACGTGGTCGATGCTTTCACGGTAGACCGGGATCCGGGAATGCCCTGCTTTGATGATCAGGTCGAGCGCATCGTGGAGGCTCGTATCCTCGGGCAACGCCACGATGTCCAGCCTCGGCACCATGATCTCCCTGACGATGGTTTCCTTGAACTCGATGATGTTGTCGATCATCTCCCGTTCGGCGGCTTCGATAGGTTCTTCGCCTTCGGAACCCATATCGAGCAAGAACCGGATGCCGTCTTCGCTCAGGAACGGATTCTTGACCATCTCTCCATCCCGTTTGCCGGAGATCACGCGTTCCAGCAGCCGGAAGAAGAATGTAACCGGCACGAGGAGAAACACGAAAATCCGGACGAGCCAGTCAAAGCTCTCTGCCTTTTCCCTGGGTGATCGGGAGAAGTACGCTCTTGTCACCACCTCCAGCGTGACCGCTATCAGCACGAGCCCCACCAGCGCCCAGATGCGGTAAGGACGCAAAGACCTGGTGGAAAATGCTTCGTAGGCGCAGGTCGTTGCACCGACAAGCGACGTCACTTCCAGAATCGATGCTGTAGTGGCAACCTTCTCTGGGGCCGAAAAGAGGTTGGTAAAATCCTGCTTCCTCGCAGACGTGGATTTCAGGGCATCTGCCACGGCCTCTCTGGCCATCACCGCGGCAACCATATCGACGAGAGCCGAAAGCACCAGAAGGAGCAGAAACAGGATGCTACATAAGGGGGGGATTATGTCCGCCTCCATAAGTTGTTAAGTCACCTCGCTTTTATGTTGTTCTCGTGGCACCAAACCGGCACCATACTTCGATCTCTGAATCAACTATTCGTCGCTCAAGCGCTTTTTCACTCTTGCCGGGACGCCGTAAGCAAGCGAACCGGGCGGGATGTCCCTGGTGACCACCGATCCCGCGCCTGTTTTGCTGCCCCGGCCAACCCTCACGGGAGCGACGAGCATCGTATCGCTGCCGATGAAGACCCCGTCCTCGATGTGGGTCGGGTTCTTCTTCTCCCCATCGTAGTTGCAGGTGATGGTTCCAGCACCGATGTTGACGTTCTCCCCAATGGTGGCGTCTCCAATGTAGCTGAAGTGCCCCATCTTGGTTCCAGGACCTAAGTAGGAGTTCTTGACTTCGCCGAAGTTGCCCATGTGCACGCCCCTGGCGAGGTGGGCACCTTTCCTCAGGTGAGCAAATGGCCCAACGTCGACCTCGTCCTCCAAGATGGCCATTTCCACCACGGAGAATCTTACCTCGCACCGGTCCCCAATCTGACTATCCAGGATCATGGTATTGGGGCCGATGATGCACTCTTCGCCGATGGAGGTGTCGCCGCGCAAGTAGGTGTTCGGGTAGATCACCGTATCCCTGCCGATGGAAGCTACAGGATCGATGAACGTAGTCTCCGGATCGACGATGGTGACACCCTTCAGCATCCAGTCCGTGTTGATGCGGCGGCGCATGGCGGCTTCAGCCTGCGCCAGGTGCACCCTGGTGTTTATGCCTATCACTTCATCGGGATCGTCCACTTCCACCGCTTTGACCGGCAATTCCTCCGAAACCGCCATCTCCACCAGATCGGTGAGGTAGTACTCGCCTTTGGGGCTCAAGGGAAGCCGCGGAAGGTGCTCCCGAGTCCATTTTGCATCGAGCGCATAAATGCCAGTGTTCAACTCCCGGATCGCTTTCTGCTCCGGGGTCGCGTGTGCTTCTTCGACGATGGCTATCACGTCGCCTCGCTTGTCCCTGACGATACGCCCAAACCCGTGCGGATCGTCCATCACCACGGTCATCAGGGTGATAGGGCCCGGGTGCGACCCGTGCTCCTCGAGCAGCAATGCAAGGGTTTCGGCGCGCAGGAGCGGCATATCGCCGTACGTCACGAGCACGGTGTCCACGTCTGGTGAGATCAAGGGCATCGCTTTGTGCAGCGCGTGTCCCGTGCCGAGCTGAGGCTCCTGCAAAGCGTATTTAACGCCGTCCCCAAGCTTTTCGATCACCTCGCCCGCTTTGTGGCCTACCACCACCACAGGTGGTTCGTCGGAAAGTTCCCTGGCTACCTGGAGGCTGTACCAGAGCATAGGCCGCCCGAGGATCGGGTGAAGCACCTTGGGGAGATTGGACTTCATCCGGGTCCCCTTACCTGCAGCAAGTATTACATTTGTAAACTTCATATCCTGCCAAACACCTCGCCGGTTCGAACTCCTGTTCCTGCTTAAAATTCTATGGCAAAGAAGCTAAAAATGCCAATTACCAGCAAGAGGTGCGACGGAAGCCGATCACGCCGGCCAATTGGGAGCAGTTGTTTGACAATATCGTTGCCATCGTGATATAAAATGCCTGCATTCGCCGGCGACGCTGGAAAAGCTGGCGGATACAAGCGAACACCGACAAAGGCTATGATGGAAACGAGTACGCCGGAGGAAGTGGTCAGCGAGCCCGGGGTGGTGCGAGCCGGGTGCACGGAAACCGGCGGAAAATCCTTCCGGAGCCTCCCACCGAACGCAGGACGAGCCTGCCAGTAGGCTGGGACGGGGGCGCGGCCCGTTATAGCCGCGAAGGCGTGACAGCGCCTTTGAAGAGAGGGCGGCTTCTGCCGCCAAGAGGGGTGGTACCGCGGGAGTGAAGCTCTCGTCCCCATGGGGGCGAGGGCTGTTTTTGTAGTCGGATAGTCTGGTAGTCGAGTAGTCGGATAGTCGCGTAGTCAGATAGCCGGATAGTTGAGCAGGTCGATGGTCAATGGCTTGGAGCTGGTACTCGTGGTCAGCGCAATCGAATGAAAAGGAAGTCTTGAATCCGTGTAATCTGTGAAATCCGTGGATTGATTATTGGAGGGAAGTTGGGGCAGGGATTCGTGGTGCGGCGGATGGCACCAGGAGATATGGATGCTGTGGTCCGGCTGTGGAACGGCGAGGTGGAATACCACGAATCGATCGATCCGCGGCTGAAGGTGCGAGAAGATGCGGAAGAAGGCTTTCGCCGCTTCCTGTCCAGGATCGCTGCATCTCGGGCAGACGTGATTGTCCTGGTCGCCGACGCCGGGGGAGAGATCGTCGGGTTCCTGATCGGGATGGTGAGGGAACGAACGCCGGTCTTCGTCCGCTCCCGCCACGGCTACATCACCGATATCTACGTCGATCCGGGATTTCGGCGGCGTGGTGTCGGCCGAAAGCTGGTCGAAGCTGCCGAGGAATGGTTCATATCTCAAGGGCTGGATCACGTGCGGCTGCAGGTTTCGGCGGCAAACGAATCCGGGCTCGCTTTCTGGCGGAGCGTCGGGTTCGGGGATTATTTTCTCGAACTGTGGAAGGAAGTTGGGTAGTCGAGTAGTCGAGTAGTCAAATAGTCGGATAGTCAGGTAGTCGGGTAGTCCGGTAGTTGGGTGGTCTTTGGTTGGATGGTCTGGGGCTTGCAGGGCTCAGGGGCTCTCCACCACTGCTCAAGGCGGTTACTCGACTATGTGACTACCGACTAATGGACTAATTCACGGAGGTAATCATGGGATTCAAACCAGTCTCACCAAAAGTCAATTTTGCGGAGATGGAAGAGAAAATCCTCCAGCAGTGGAAGGAGCGAGACGTCTTCCACAAGACGCTGGAGACCCGAAAGGGGAAGCCGAGGTTCGTGTTCTACGAAGGCCCACCTACGGCCAACGGCAAGCCTGGTATCCACCACGTGCTGGCGCGTGCGTTCAAGGATCTTTTCAACCGGTTCAAAGTCATGGAAGGGTACTACGTCCTGCGGAAAGCAGGATGGGACACCCACGGCCTGCCGGTGGAGATCGAAGTGGAGAAGGAGCTCGGGTTCTCCGGCAAGAAAGCAATCGAAGAGTACGGGGTGGAAAAGTTCAACCAGAAGTGCAAGGAAAGCGTCTTCCGGTACGTGAAAGAGTGGGAGCGGCTCACTGAGCGGATCGCTTTCTGGATCGATATGGAGCACCCCTATGTCACCTACCACAACTCGTACATCGAGTCGGTGTGGTGGATTCTGAAGCAGTTCTGGGAAAAGGGATTGCTGTACCAGGACTACAAGGTCGTGCCATACTGCCCCAGGTGCGGCACGCCTCTTTCCAGCCACGAGCTGGCTTTGGGGTACAGAGAGGGCACAAAGGATCCTTCGATTTTCGTCAAGTTCCCCGTGAAAGGCGAAAAGGACACCTACTTCCTCGTGTGGACGACCACGCCCTGGACGCTGCCGGGGAACGTGGCGCTGGCGGTCGATCCTGACCTGGACTACGTGGAGGTGGAGCAGAACGGCGAAAAGTACATCCTGGCCGAGGCACGGCTGAAGGAATCGATCCGGGAGGAGTACGGCGAATACAAAGTCCTGCGGAAGTTCAAGGGGAAGGAACTGGTGGGCAAGCACTACGAGCCGCTCTACAGGTTCCTGCCGGTGGACAAAGACTATGCCTACGTGGTTCCGGCCGATTTCGTCACCACCGACGAGGGCACCGGGGTCGTGCACATGGCGCCCGCTTTCGGCGCGGACGACATGGAGGTCTGCCGAAAATTCGATCTGCCGATTTTGATGACCGTTGGGCTGGACGGAAAGTTCATCGAAGAAGTGACGCCGTGGAAGGGTATGTTCGTCAAAGATGCCGATCCGCTCATCATCGAAGAGCTGGAGAAGCGCGGGCTGATGTACTGGCACGGGATCTACGTGCACACTTATCCGTTCTGCTGGCGATGCGGTACGCCGCTGCTCTACTACGCCAAGACTACCTGGTACATCAAGACCACGGCCAAGAAAGACAAGCTCCTGGAGAACAACGAGAAGATCAACTGGGTGCCGGAGCACATCAAGCACGGTCGGTTCGGCAACTGGCTGGAGAACAACATCGATTGGGCCGTCGGGCGAGATCGCTACTGGGGCACGCCGCTGCCTATCTGGAAGTGCGACAAGTGTGGCCACACGGAGGTCATCGGCTCCGTGGCAGAACTGAGCGAGAAAGCGGGACGTGACCTGTCCGACCTCGACCTGCATCGCCCGTACGTGGACGAAATCACGTGGAAGTGCGAGAAGTGCGGCGGGACGATGCGTCGCGTGCCGGAGGTGGCGGACGCGTGGCTCGATTCCGGCTCCATGCCGGTCGCCCAGTGGCACTACCCGTTCGAGAACCAGGAACTCTTCAAAGAGCAGTTCCCCGCTGACTTCATCTCCGAAGCGGTGGATCAGACCCGGGGGTGGTTCTACACCCTCCACGCGGTCTCCACGTTGCTCTTTGACGAACCGAGCTACAGGAACGTCATCTGCCTGGGGCTGATCCTGGCGGAGGACGGCCGGAAGATGAGCAAGCACATCGGAAACATCGTCGATCCGTGGGACGTCATCCCGAAGACCGGCGTCGATGCCATCCGATGGTATCTCTACACGGCGTCGCCTCCTGGGAACTCCCGTCGGTTCTCCCTGCACCTGGTCGAAGAGGTGGTGCGATCGTTCCTGCTGACCCTGTGGAACACCTACAGTTTCTTCGTCACCTATGCCAACCTGGACGGGTTCGACCCGACGGAGCCGCAGGTGCCCCCGGAAGAGCGTTCGGAGCTGGATCGATGGCTGCTGGCCGAGACCCACGCGTTGATCCGCGACGTGACAGAGGCAATGGAGCGGTACGATGTGACCGATTCCACCAAGGCGATTTCCCGCTTCGTGGAGAGCCTGAGCAACTGGTACATCCGCCGGAGCCGTCGGCGGTTCTGGCGGGGCCGCGGCGAAGACGACAAGGACAAGATGGCCGCGTACCAGACGCTTTACGAGGCGCTGGTGACTTTGAGCCATCTACTGGCGCCGTTCACGCCTTTCGTGGCCGAAGAGATGTACCAGAACCTGGTGCTCTCGTTCCGACCGGACGCGCCGGAAAGCGTCCACCTGAGCTACTGGCCTTCGTACGATGAAAAGCTCATCGACGAGCAACTGCGGGCGGACATGGCGCTTGCGCAGCAGCTCGCGAGCCTTGGGCACGCTGCGAGGCAGCGTGCCGGGATCAAAGTCCGGCAGCCGCTGGCGGTGATGTGGGTGCACCTGCCCAAAGCGAGCCAGCGGGAAAGTCTGGAGCGCATGAAGCCGCTCCTCGTCGACGAGCTAAACGTCAAGGATGTGAAGGTCATGGACGCCGCGGCGCAGTACGCCGACGTGAAGATCCACTTGCTGCCGGCGCAGCTTGGGCGGAAATACGGCGCGCTTTACCCAAAGATGCGGGCAGAAGTAGCAAAGATGGATCAAGAAGCGCTGGCTGCAAAGCTCCAGAACGGCGAGTCCATTCAACTGGAGGTAGAAGGCCAGACCATCACCGTCCAGCCGGACGAGGCGGAAGTGCGCGTCAAGCCGCGTTCCGGCTACGCTGTGGCGATGGAAGGCGGGTACATGGTGGCCCTGAGCACCGAGATCACCCGCGAATTGCGGCTGGAAGGGTACGCTCGCGAGCTGGTGCGCCACATCCAGGAGCTTCGGAAGGACGCAGGGTTCGATCTGAGCGACCGGATCGTGACCTATCTGAAAGGCGGTCAGGTGCTGGCGGACGTCCTCTCCGCTTTCGGCGACTACGTGGCGCGTGAGACGCTCTCCCAGCGGCTCGTCACCGATACGGATTCCCTGCCTGAGGGCCTGCCTTCCGGGCGGCTGAAGCTTGGGAAGGAAGAGGTCGAGTTTGCTGTGGAGAAGGTGAAGTGACGAGGGCTGCTGATCGGGCAATCGGGATGACGCCGGAGGGGGGAGGCACCTCTCCGGCGTCTCCCATGATGGAGAACATAAATCCCATAACGCACTCAGCCTGCACAAGGGATGTTTTGGCCCCGTTGCGAATTTGACACTTTTCACCGCCTGGGTGTATTGTTTGTTTGCATCAGTTGTATTGCCAGGCTCGGTTTTTCACCTTTTACGGGGGTATCGTATGGAATTACGCCGTATAAGTAACTCCGATGGAGCATTATCCGGACTTATGCCGGATAATATCCTGTTTTGGGCTGTTATCCGGAGTGAGTCCGGGTAAAGTAATGGTTAGGAATGTGTGAGAGGGCGATGTCTAAAAAATACTTACGCTTTAGCCAAAGGAAGGGCTATACCCCCGTTAGTGAAAAAGTTCAAATAGATGGGATGACTCCTGAATTACGAAACTCGTTGTGGAACGTGTTGGATGTATTTTTGTTCCGTGCTAAAAGACCTAATTCCTTTACGGCTTATTATTTCCCCTCGGGCTATAGTGAGCTTCGTGTAAAATGGATTGGGCAGAGCTTGTGGGTAGGCTATTTCAAACAACCTTTGGATACTTTACCTTCTTCCACTACAAGTATTCTTGAAGAGATCAGAAAGTACTTTTTCTCTTGCAAATGGTTCGAGGTTTATGATTTTCTGGAATTTATCCTACGTAGCGCGCTCGTGGACAAGGCAGTGATAAGGTCTGTTAATCAAGTTTTGGAAGAGGAGCTTTCTGCGTACCGTTTCATTGAAGGTGTATTTGTCCAAGTTACCGACTCACAAGAGATTGAATCTATTGAGGCAGCCTTGTCAGATGATAAGTTTCCAGGTGTTACCAAGCATTTACGACGCGCTTTAGAGCTGTTGAGTGATCGCCAGAGGCCCGATTACCGGAATTCCATAAAAGAATCCATCTCTGCGGTAGAAAGTATCTCGCGAACAATTGTTGGAGAGAAAAAAGCGACGTTGGGTGAGGCGCTTAAAAGGCTTGAGCGAGATGGCAATCTCCACCCCGCATTGAAGGAAGCTTTTTTGAGGCTATATGGATACACCAGCGATGAAGGCGGAATACGGCACGCCATGCTGGATGAACCTGATATTACAGCAGATGACGCAAAGTTCTTTTTAGTTTCTTGTACATCCTTTGTGAATTACCTTAAAACAAAGATTGCAAAGCAGACGCATTCCTAACCCCGCGTGCAGTGAACACGGCTTTTTGCGACCAGAAAGGATTGTTGATGGACGTAAGCCCTGCGGTGTTCAGGGGTTCCTACTGGGACGTGCATCGCTGGTAGCGGCTTTGTGCGAAGCTCCTGGGACAAAGGCCCCAACCTGCCAGCCTCGAGGCGGGGGCGGCCCAGGAAAAAGCCGGAAGGTTGAACACATACGAAGGGTTGTACGTCTCGTCAGTCCGAAGCGGCGAAAGAGGACGGGCGAGAAACGGAAATTCGGGGCAACATCATGCGCCCACGGCGGCGGATGGACGGCGACGCCGCGCCGCTGACGCTATCGTTGGGGCTGACGCCGGAGGAATTTCCCATCTCCTCCGGCGTTTTTCATGGGCAGTAAGGCCGCGTGTAGATTCTCTGACGCCGAGGGACCGCTTTGGGATTTTTGGTTCTTTGACATTGCCCATCCCCTCGTGTATCATCTGTTTGGAGGGCAGATTCCGGGGACTTCCTCGTCTCAAGGCAATCTGTGAAATCTGCAGATAAAATTCGGCGGACTCCAGCAAGTGGCCGAGAAGTCTCATCACGTAGAGTTCGTATGGGCAGAACATTTGTAACGCTGAACGAAATCCTGGGCAAACTAAGGGCCATGCTCCCCCTCTTGCACGAAAAGTACCACGTGCGGACGTTGGAGGTGTTTGGTTCGTACGTGCGCGAAGAAGAAAAGCCAGGGAGCGACCTGGATCTGCTGGTCACGTTCGACGAGGTGCCGACGCTGTTTCAATTCGTTGCCTTGGAGAATCTTCTGAGCGATGAACTGGGCGTGAAGGTGGATTTGGTGATGAAGGATAGCCTCAAACCCACCATCGGCAAGCACATCCTTGAAGAGGCACAGGAAGTATGAGCGCGGAGAAAGTCTACCTGGACTATCTCGTGGATATGCTGGAAAGCGCGAAGAAGGCTTTGGAATTCGTCGAGGGAATGGGATACGAGGAGTTCGCATCGGACGAGAAAACGCAGTTTGCGGTCGTGAGGGCGTTGGAGATCATAGGGGAAGCAGCAAAGAAAGTTCCGGCAGATGTGCGGGAAGCATATCCAGAGATACCGTGGCGGGAGATCGCCGGGACGAGAGACAAGCTGATACATGACTACATAGGCGTGAATCTATCTGTAGTGTGGCGCACAATACAAGACGATTTGCCTCCACTTATCGAGAATCTGGAAACGGTGTTGAGAGATTTCGGCGTATCGCGCTGACGGTTGTCACGTAAACCGCTGCATTCGATGGCAAAGGTGTGGAACATGTTGCCCGAGGAAGAGTGAGTGTGCAGGATGTTCACCACGACAGAGGCGGGGTAGCGGCTGGGGTTTGCACGTGTTCGATTGCAGCGCTTGGGCTAACAGCATGGGCGCTATAGATGGAAAGCCAAGCGCGTACGGACGCTGCTGCGCCGCGCGCGAACGTGGGCGGAAATTTGGCCTAAAATCGTGCGCCAACGGTGGAAGTAAGACGGCAACGCCGTGCCGCTGACGCAATCGTTGGGCGCATTGGGAGGGAAGAGCGGAGGGGCAGCGTGGGCAAGGTCAGGTTGCGCTGGGACGAAAAGTCGCGAGGGGCAGTGGTTGTGGTATATCGACGCAAGAGTGAATCAACACTTTCGCAAACCCCTATACTGATATAACGGAGGTGTATCGTGAAACGGTCTTTCCATCGTCTCCCACACTTATTGTTAATGGTGGCGTTGCTTTTAACTTTTGCAGCGCCCGCCTTTGCTGAGGGCAGCCCCACGCTAGCGGGGCCTGAGGCGAGTTATCCTCAAACTCTCAATTATTCTGAAGATGTACTCTCCCAACTTCTTCTCGAACAATTGCAGATCACAGAGAATGGGCAAGTACTTCTTCACAATGTTGTTATTAAGCCACAGACACCATATCTAATACGGTTTTCTGAGAAAGATGAGATAAAGTTGATAGCTGTGGCTAACAATAGGGCTTTTGCAGCGCATTGTGGTGAATGTACTCACAACATTGATGACCCGCATCATTCGCATCATCGGCCAGGTCGCGTCAATATTGTGGCTTGGTCGAAGTGTAACACCTCTGGCTCCATGCACGTGTTTGTTGCACTGTTCCGTGGTGGGAAATTGCAAAGTACTGGCTACAAAGAAGGAAGTGCTCCTGGGAAAGTCAAAGCATCGGCGGCTACAGCGTGTCACCCCGGCCTTTATTTTGGAATATCTTTACATTGGGGTGTTGTAGGAGGGTCTTATGCCTTTTTAATGCTGTCTCACCCTCGGAGTTTACAATGCCCTTAGAGAGTAGAGGGTAAACTTGGGACACTCAGCCGCTGGAATTTCCAGCGGCTGATTAGGCTCCACACTTTTCCAAGGAGAGCATAGCATGGAAACAGAGGTGCAAAAAGCCATTTATATGTTGTACGTGGCTCCTCGCACAAAACGACTGCATATCGTATGGGAGTACCGTTATAATGAAGCCGCAATGGATATGTTGATAAGCGGGAAGAGTCTTAGCCGAGGGCAGGAATGGGAAAGATCTAAATGGGGGGCGATCCAGTGGGAAGTTTGGTTTGAAAAATCTCGCGTCTATCGTGAGGAAGTTGGCGACCGAGAGAGAGGCGTTCTTGTTCTCGATGACGGAAGAACGTTGGAATACTTAAAGTTAAACGAGACAAATAATCCAAA
>JALWAP010000144.1 GCA_027016315.1 Anaerolineae bacterium
TGCGTGATGATTGGAGAACGGTTGGGCGGAGCAGCGGCGCGCCTGGCGAAGTGGCTGGCATGGGCGCAGGTTCTGGCTGCCACGCTGGATGCGGTGGAAAACTGGGCGCTGATCCGCTGGCTGTTAGGTTCGCGGAATGCTTCCTGGCCTGCCGTAGCGGCCTGGTGCTCCACCATCAAGTTCTCGTTGGTGGCACTGGGGCTTATTTTCATCCTCGGCGGAGGAGCGGTCTTGCTGGTGAGAAAGCGAAGATAGTCTGATTCCTGCTCTACCAAAGGCCAACAAATTAACGCGAGCCCTTCCATTTTGCCATCCGATGGGGCAGTGACGCTTACGCGCCAGCCTCAATTTCCACTGGCAAATCCTCCGGCTCATCTCCATCGTCCATCGAACCCGGAGGGACGATCCGTTGAGTCACCAGGCGTCTGGAAGTGAGCCTCGCGATGAATACCGCCAGCACGAAAAAGCCAGCGCCTTGATGACAGCAGCACGGTTCTACGTATCGCGACAACACATACCGCTCAGCAGATAGGTTCAACTCACCATCCATGTGGCCTTTACCGCGTCATTCGCCACTCGACGTGGGCGAGAAGGCCACAACGTGATATAATTGACTTCAACGCCGGACAAATCCAAGGAGGTAGCGATGCCGCCCGCTTCCCACGCCAAAGCAATCCGTCATAGGGCTACGTGGCCACATATTCTGTGGAGCGGATTTCTGTTGTTCTCGTTGAGCCTTTTCGCACTGGAGACCACAGGGAACCCCAACTTGTTTCCCACAGTGACTATGCTCGGAACGTTCCTGATCCCGATTACTTATGTCGTCTTCCTCTACGATCACCAGAGCCTCAGTTCCCTGACGCCGTTAGGCCTGGCGCTGGGCTTCGTTTACGGAGGAGTGCTCGGCGTATCCGCAGCAGCCATGCTGGAACCATTGTTCATACATCACCTCGCTTTCTCGACGGCGTTCATCGTCGGATTCGCCGAAGAGTTCGCAAAGCTTCTCGGCGTGATTGCGCTTGGATGGCGCATGAAGAACAAATCCGAGATAAACGGGATTCTACTCGGAGCCGCCGCGGGGATGGGCTTTGCTTCTCTGGAGAGCAGCGGCTACGCTTTCACGGCCTTTCTCCTCAGCCACGGCAATATCGACGCAGTAGTGAACATCATGCTCATGCGCGGACTCCTTTCCCCGCTCGGACATGGAACGTGGACCGCAATCCTGGCAGGCGTTCTGTTCCATGAAAGCAAAAACGGCCGATTTCGGCTCACTTTCAATCTCGTAAAAGCATACATCCTCGTCTCCATATTGCACGGCCTGTGGGACTCGCTCCCAACATTGCTATCCACGCTGCCGGTGACAGGGCTCGATTTCTTCGCAGGAGAAGCGATCGTCGGCGGAATAGGGCTGGCAATACTCTGGCTACGCTGGGAGGAAGCCAAGAAAAGACAAAAACAGGAGGAGATGCCATGAAACACCGTACACTCGGCTACATGCTCCCCCCGATTCCGAAGGAACTGGAGGGACTGGAAGAGCTGGCTCTGGACCTGAGATGGGCTACCGGTCATGCTTCCGATGCAATCTGGGATCGGCTCGATCACGAATTGTGGGAAACCACCCGAAATCCGTGGCTCATCTTGCAGACGATTGCCGCCACCAGGTTGAAAGAGCTGGCTGCCGACCCATCGTTCGTCGCACTCGTCCAGGAGCACGTTGCATCGTACCACGAAGCCATGCAGAAAAGCACGTCCTGGTTCAAATCCCAGGGACCGGACGGCACGATCACCACGGCGTATTTCTGCATGGAATTCGGTCTCAGCGAAGCACTACCGATTTATTCCGGAGGACTCGGGATACTGGCCGGGGACTATTTGAAAACGTCCAGCGATCTGGGGGTTCCGGCGGTCGGCGTGGGGCTGTTGTACCAGCAGGGATATTTCCGGCAGGCCATAGACGCCAACGGACAACAACACGAATACTATCCCTTCAACGATCCCGGCCAGCTTCCCATCATGCCCGCCCGTGAAAAGAACGGCGAATGGGCAATGGTGAACGTGGAATTCCCGGGGCGTACAGTGTGGCTGCGGGCATGGAAAGCTATCGTCGGGCGCGTCACGCTGTACCTGCTGGACAGCAACGTGCCCCTGAACAGCCCCGCAGACCGTGGTATCACCAGCGAACTGTACGGAGGTGGAACAGAGACGCGCATCCAGCAGGAGATACTCCTCGGGATCGGCGGCTGGCGCCTGCTGCGCAAATTGGGGATCGTGCCAGATGTCTGCCATCTCAACGAAGGGCACGCTGCATTCGTCGTCCTCGAGCGCGCAAGGGATTGGATGGCGGAACACGGGAAGCCTTTCGACGTGGCACTGATCGCCACCCGCGCCGGCAACGTATTCACCACCCACACGCCAGTGCCTGCAGGGTTCGATCTCTTCTCCCCCGAGCTCATGCGTCTCTACCTGGGGCACTACATCCAGAAACTCGGGATCGACGACGAGCACCTGCTGGCGCTGGGGCGGAAGAACCCAGCCGATCCAAACGAACCGTTCAACATGGCGTACCTTGCCATCAGAGGTTCGGGAATAATCAACGGCGTGAGCAGGCTGCATGGGGAAGTCAGCCGCAGGCTCTTCCAACCGCTCTTCCCCAGATGGCCCCAATACGAGGTCCCGGTTATCCACGTCACCAACGGCGTCCATGTGCCGACCTGGGAATCATCCGACGCCGATTCCGAATGGGAAGCTGCGTGCGGCAAAGATCGTTGGGGCGGCGACCTTGCTCACCTCGAGGGGGCCTTGCGCAACCTTCCGGCAGAAACGATATGGGAGCTCAGAAACAAAGGCAGGCGCAGGCTCGTCCTCTACGTTAGGAAAAGGCTGGCGCAACAGAGGGAGGCGCAGGGAACATCTGCCGCCTACGTCCAGCAGGCCAGGGGCATTCTCGATCCGAACGCACTCACTATCGGGTTCGCAAGGCGCTTTGCGGAGTACAAGC
>JALWAP010000145.1 GCA_027016315.1 Anaerolineae bacterium
TGCTCCTCATCCTGCCCCTCCGTGCATCCTGGGGTCCATCAGACGGTACGAGATGTCGACCAGCGAGTTGACGACGAGGTAGATTGCCGTTATGGCGAGCACGGCACCCTGAACCACTGGGTAGTCCTTCCACAGAATCGAATCCACGAGCAATCGACCAAGCCCGGGGCGGCTGAAGACCGTTTCCGTGATTACCGTCCCGCCGAGCAAGAACCCAAACTGAAGGCCTGAGACCGTCGCCAGAACCGGCAGGGTGTTCGGAAACACGTGGCGGAGGTAGACCCTCCATGGAGGCATTCCCTTGCCCCATGCGGTCATCACATACTGGTTCCCCATCACCTCGAGGAAGCTGTTGCGGACGATCCTCGCCAGCGGGCCGGAGATCGCCAGCCCAAGGGTCACGGTCGGGAGGATCATGTGGGCGATTCCCCCCTCGCCTGTGGCGGGAAGGAGCCTGAAATGGGCGGAGAAAACCCAGATCGCCAGCAGCCCCGACCAGTATACCGGGACCGAAGATGTGAAAGCGACCCACACCTGGATCGCTTTGTCGAGCCACCGGCCTTTGTTGATGGCCGCAGCGATGCCCAACGCAAGCGCCACTGCCAGAGCGAAGATCATAGCCCAGGTCGCAAGCTCGAGGGTGTACCGAAATCTGTCCAGGAGGAGCAGGGGAACCTTCCTGCCGGTGAAAATCGAGCGTCCGAGTTCGCCTCTGGAAAGATCGCCCAGGAAATGCACGTACCTCGCAAGCACCGGGCGGTCCAGCCCCATTTCTCTACGCATCGCTTCCACCTGGGAACCGGAAGCCCCCGATTGTGCCAGTAGCACTGCCGCCGGGTCGCCAGGGAGCGCATCCAGCAGGAAGAACACGAGGGTGGCCGCCGCCCAGAAAATCAACAGCGTCTCCGCCACCTTCTTCACGAGCAGTGCGGCGGCACCAGCGGCTCTCCCCTGCGATACGCTCATTTTCTGGAAATCCACACGTCATACAGCCAGGGGAACCAGCCCCTGTAGTCGTAGCGAAGGCCGTGCACTTTCGAAGAAGCCGCGTTCAGGTTGACCTGATCCCTTATCGGCAGAACCCAGGCCTCCTTCATAACCCTCCGCTGCACATTGCCGTAAAGCTCCACCCGCTTGTCCCACTCCATAGAGCTATCGGCCTGGTCCAGCCAAGCATCCACCTGGGGATCTGAAACTTTGCTCCAGTTGAATCCCCTGCCGATGTTCCTGGAGTGGAAGAACGTGGTGAGCAGCGATGGATCCGTGCCGGAAAGAGAAAACGGTATCAGGTGGTATCCGCCTTTTGCTGCCGCTTCCAGCGCCGCCGGGAAGGACAACGTTTTCACGGACATGGCAATCCCTACCTTTTTCAGTTCTTCCTGCATGATTGGCACCAGGTCCGGCAGTTCTCCCCAGCTCATGACCACGCACTCCAGCCGTAGTTTCTGCCCATTCTTTTCGAGCACGCCGTCACCATCCACATCTTTCCAGCCAGCCTCTTCCAAGAGAGTCCTGGCTTTCTCCGGATCGTAAGGATACTTTGGCAGGTCTTTCGCGGCTCCGGGCATATTGGCGGTCAGAGGGCCGACGGCCACCGGCGAATACGAACCGAACACCGCTTTCACCATCGACTCCCTGTCGAGCGCGTACAGGACTGCTTTCCGAACCCGTACGTCGTCCGTCGGCGAATGTTGCGTGTTGAAGAAGAACTGCACAGACATCCCGGGCACCGCCACCGGTATCAACCTGTAATGGGGGTCTTTTTCAAGCTTTGCCGCTTCCCGCGGTGGGATCTCTCCCATTACGTCCACTTCGCCGGATAGTAGCGCAGGTGTGCGGGTGGATGGGTCCGGGTAGAACCGGAAGATGATCTTGTCCAGGTAGGCAGACCCTTTGTGATGCATGATCTCCGGTGCCCAGTCGTAATCCGGGTTCCTCTCCAGGACGATCTCCTGCCTTTCCTTGTAGCTCACGAACCTGAACGGCCCTGTGCCGACTTGATGAAACTGGTAATCTTTCCCCCATTTCCTGAAAGCCGCCGGAGAAGCCATCCCAAGATAGACTTGGCTTGCCGCGTCCAGGAACGCCGGGTAAGGGCGCTTGAAATGCACGGCCACGGTGTAATCGTCCAGCACTTCTGTGTGGTCGTATGGGCCGAGCATGAACCGCGCTTTCTGGGATTTGGTTTCAGGCGATGCGATTCTATCGAAATTAGCTTTCACCGCCTCCGCATTGAAAGGCGTGCCATCGTGGAACTTCACTCCTTTGCGCAGGTGGAACGTGTAAACCCTGCCTCCGTTGGACACTTTCCAGCTCGTGGCAAGGTCGGGGTGGAATTTTCCTTCCTTGTCCTCTATCACGAGCGTATCGTAGACGCTTGTGAGCGGTATCCCAAGCTCGGAGGAGGCGTTCACGTGCGGGTCGATGCCGGAAACCGGGAGCGTGAGTCCATAGATCAGCGTGCCTCCCATGGATGGCTCTTTGGGGCTTGCTTTCTTCTGGACTCTGCCGGAACAACCGGCAGCCAGAATCGCAAAGGCCAGAGCAAGGCCAATCAGCTTTTTCATCCGACTTTCCCTCGAATGTTCAGGATTTGGACTCACAAATGATATACCCGAAGCGACCTTGCGTCAATTGGGCTCAGCCATTCCCCTATGCTTCGAGCTTAGAGCTTCAATCTCAAGGCCCTCTTCACCGGCGCACCGCCTGCTTACCAGAGGCTTCTCCATTTCCCAACAGGGGCAGGCGAGTGTAAAATCGCTTTGAATTTATTTCTTTCCTTGGAGGGAACAGGATGGGGGAAAAAGGTAGTGTGAAAAAAGTCGTGCTGGCCTACTCCGGCGGCCTCGATACTTCTGTGATCGTGCCTTGGCTCAAGGAGAACTACGGTTGCGAGGTCATTTGCTACACAGCCAACCTGGGGCAGGAAGAAGAGTTGGGTGGTCTGGAGGAGAAAGCGCTTGCGTCCGGAGCAAGCAAGATCTACATCGAAGACC
>JALWAP010000146.1 GCA_027016315.1 Anaerolineae bacterium
GAGCAGGGGTGCTGGCGGTGTCATGCGGCGATGGAATGCTCCGCCGCCTGCCCCAGCAACGTCGACCCCGGCGGGCTGATCATGTACCTGCGCAAGCGGTTGATTCTGGGCAAGGTTTTTGGGAGGTGACGATGCTGAACACCAAAACAGGAGCGGCCAGGACCTGGTTCGGCGTGAAAGGGCGGCACGCGGGCTACGTCGCTTTTGCGCTGCACAGGGCGACCGGGATACTGCTGGTGCTGTACCTCTTCCTGCATTTCGGCGTCCTCACATCCCTGCTGGCCGGTCGGCAGGCATACGATGGAGTGATCGGGCTGATGACCAATCCGGTCACGGAAGTCCTCGAGCTGGGGCTGATCTTCGTGATCCTGTTCCACGGGCTGAACGGCATCCGGCTTGTGCTGATGGCGTTGGACATCGGCACGCGCTGGCACGAAGCGATGTTCTGGATTGCCCTGGTAGCGTCCATCGTACTGACAGTGGCCGCTGCTACGGTGATGCTCTGAACAGGACGAGTGGTTGTGACATGGAAAGAGAAGAGTTCGAGGAGCTGGTGGCGGAGGCGCTGGAGAACTTGCCGGATGAGTTCAAGAGCAAGCTCCAGAACGTAGCGATCACCGTGGAGGACTGGCCGGACAGGCAAACGATGAGGCTTGCCGGGGTGATGGCGCGCACGCAGCTCCTCGGATTCTACCACGGGATCCCACAAACCCAGCGATCGCATTTCTACGGGCTGGTTCCGCCGGACAGGATCACCATCTACCAGCGCCCAATCGAGCTCCATTGCTCATCTCCGGAAGAGATCAGGGAGATGGTCGAACACGTGCTCAGGCACGAAATAGCACACCATTTCGGCATCGGAGACGACCGCCTCAGGGAGATTGGGGCGTATTAGCCCAGCGCCGATATGGGGATCGGGGCGCTCATCGGCACCCTCAATGCCTCGCCATCGACGCTCAGCCACTTCACCAGACGGAATTTTCCGTCCACGAGCTCCAGCGCGGTGATGAAACCGGGGTAAACGCAGCTCCCGGTGTTGAAATAAGGCGGATCGCCGGGACGGGGATACGCGGCGCGATGGGTGTGGCCGCAAATGAGGATCCTGCGGTAGGCACCAGCCCACGCCACCAGCGGCTTTTCGAGCTTGCTCAGCAAGGCCTGCCCGGGGCGGCTGTTCATGAGCGACGAAATTTCCTTGCGGTGCTCCACCAACCCAGCGGCGTGCAGGTTCTTGACGACGATCCTGACGACGATTCTACTCACCGGGGTTATGACTCCGCTGAAGAGGTCGGCCTGATGGCCATGCACCACGAAGATCGATTTCCCTGTTTCCACGTGTTTCAGCACCAGGCCTTCCGGAACCGACATATCCCCTTTGCGCACCAGGTGCTTCTGACCACGGCGGATTTCGTGATTGCCCAAGACCATGTACAGCCTGCCGGAATCTCTGAACTTCCTGATCTGCTCGAAAATGCAGCCATGTGCGCTCTGGATCTTCCGAAAAGAAGGCACCTGCCACAGATCGTCGCCGTCCCCGACTTCCACGTAGGTGAATCCCTGGCGATAATACCGCTCCATCGCCTGCATCGTGATTCCTTTGTTGTGCTTGAATGCGTCGGACTTCCCGTTGTCGCCTCTGTGACAGTCACTGAAGAAAACAAACCTGGAGCGATCGTCTATTCGAACGGCTTCAGATTCTTCGAAAACCCTATTGAGCTTCCTGAAAGCAACTCTCGTCCAAAGATTTCTCGTACTCGGTCGCCCGAACCCGCCTGCCGTTCTTTTTATTTCCAGCTCTTCCACAGTCATCCTGCGCCTAACCCCGGGTTCTAATCTTTTTGCTCATAGCAACGATATGTTCGTACAACATCGCACAGAGCACAAGTTTTCGCCTCGGGGTTCGCACATGGAAACGCAAATTTCCTCCTTATCACACAGGGACGTTTGCTATAATTGAAGAGAGAATCCGGTTTCAGGAGGTGCACAATGGGATTCGAACTAAGGAGTCCGGCTTTTGGGTACGGAGACGAGATTCCCCGCAGGTACACTTGCGACGGCCAGGAGGTCAGCCCGCCCCTCGAATGGAGCGAGCCTCCGGCAGGCACCGAGAGTTTCGCTTTGATTTGCGACGATCCCGACGCTCCGATGGGCACGTGGGTTCACTGGGTGCTCTACGACCTTCCGGGAGATGCCAGGGGGCTGCCCGAAGCGGTACCTTCCGAAAAGGAACTACCCGACGGAGCCAAAAGCGGGAAGAATAGCTGGGGGAAGTACGGATACGGCGGCCCATGCCCGCCTTCCGGGGTGCACAGGTACTTCTTCCGGCTCTATGCCCTGGACACCAAGCTTGGGGAGGGACCAGGGCTGAAAGCAAGTCAGCTCGTTCGCGCCATGAAAGGGCATGTGCTCGCCGTGGCCGAGCTGATGGGGAAGTACCGAAGGTGGTAGGTCGGCTCAGCCGGCGCGCTTCGCCAGGATTCGCTGGCGGAGCTGACCGCACCCGGCTTCGATGTCGGTGCCGCGCCGCAAACGCATGGTGGCGGATATGCCACGTTTGCGCAGGCGTTCCAGGAACGCGCTGGCGCGCTCCGGCTTGCTCGGCTGGAACGGCGATCCCGGCACCGGGTTCAGCGGTATGAGGTTCACGTGCGCCAACAATCCGGAAAGCAGGTCTGCCAGCAGATCAGCCTGTCGAAGGTCGTCGTTTATCCCTCTCATCAGCGCATACTCGAACGTTACACGGCGGTTCGTGAGCCTGATATACTCCCGCACCGCATCCATCAGCTCGTCCAAGGGGTATCGGCGGTTGATCGGGACGAGCTTGTTCCTCAACTTGTCCGTTGGGTCATGGAGCGATATGGCCAAGTTGATCTGCAGCGGCTCCCGGGCCATCTTCCTGATCCCGGGCACTATTCCGACGGTGGAGAGCGTGATCTTCCTGGCGCCAAGGCCAAACCCCTGTTTGTCCGTCAATATCCGCAGGGCTTTCCAC
>JALWAP010000147.1 GCA_027016315.1 Anaerolineae bacterium
GGCGGGTTTTCTCCAAAGAGACTTTGCTGAATCGCGTTTGGGGATACGATTATACGGGAGATACCAGCGTCGTGGAGGTCCATATCAGCCACCTGCGGGACAAGATTGGAGACCGACCGCCTCGACTCATCCGCACCGTGTACGGAGTTGGCTACGCTTTCCATCCCGAGGGAGCCGACGATGCGTCTCCTGCGTGATTTGTCGCTCAAAGTCCGGCTGACATTGCTCTATGTGGGGCTTTTTTCTGCTTTGCTTGTGGTGCTCGCGGCCGGTTTCTATCTGGAGACCCGGCATTTCCTGATCGCCGAGACCGCCTCCGATTTGCAGGCGCAGATCGAGACAGCGGTAGGACGCTGGCATGGGGGTATGCCCTTGCCGCCACCTCCGCCAGCGCCACCCGGAGCTCCGTCGGGACGGCCTTCTCCCTCAGTTGCTTCTCAGGGAGATTTAGCCTCGCTGGTGCGGGATGTCGTCGAGCGCGGGGATTCGGCTGTGGTTGTGGATGCATCTGGAAGGGTGCTTGCTTCGGCGGGGGAGGGAGCGGGGTTGGCAAAAGCGTGGGAACCTTGTACCCCAAAGCTCGTGCCCAACCGGGCGACTACCTGCCTTGTGCGTCTTTCCGGAGAACGGTACTTGGTGGGGGCAATGCCGTTGGGAGCTGGTGGAGACGTGTTGTTGGTCGGGCGGTCGCTGCGTCCGGTGGAGCAGGTTCTCTTTCGGCAGCAGCTCATGCTGGGCGTAGGGGTGGGTTTGCTGTTGCTGTTTGGGACGCTTTTGGGGTTCTGGTTGACATCGTCGGCGCTGGCACCGCTGGACGACATGGTGGAAACCTGCAATCGTATCGCAGCGGGCGACCTGAGTCAGCGGGTGAACCTGCCTCGCCGGAACGACGAAATCGGGCGGCTTGCGGCGGCATTCGATCACATGGTCGATCGGGTGGAGGCGACGATGGAAGCTCAGCAGCGGTTCGTCGCCAGTGCTGCCCACGAGCTTCGGACCCCGCTTGCGGCCCTCCAGGGATCGATGGATGTTTTGCTGCGGGATGCTTTGGACGATCCGCCAACCGCCCGTAGGCTCGTTCAGGGCATGTACCGTGAGGTCACGCGCCTGTTCCGACTGTGCGACCAGCTTCTTGGGCTTTCACGCGCTCACCTCGCCGAATCCGTTCACAGGCGTCCGGTCGATCTTTCGTCCTTCTTCCACGAGTTCATGATGCAGGCGGGCTTCCTGGCACAGGAAAGACATCTGTCCTTGCAGGAAGGCGATCCTGTCACCATTCCCGTGGACCCCGACGCCCTCAAGCGCATTCTTTTCAATCTGGTTGACAACGCAGTGCAGCACACCGCCGAAGGCGGCGAGATCGTCGTTGGATGGCGTGAATCGCCCGGTGGTGTGGAAATCTTCGTGAAGGACAACGGTGAGGGCATCCGCCCCGAGGACCTGCCGCATGTGTTCGAGCCGTTCTACCGGGGAGACCGTTCTCGATCGCGCCGGTGGGGCGGGGCCGGGTTGGGGCTGGCGCTGGTGAAGGCGCTTGTGGAAGCCCATGGCGGCAGGGTTGGGGTGTCGAGCACGCCGGGCAAGGGAGCCACGTTTACCATCTGGCTGCCGGGCGAGTGATCACCTGCGGCAGATGTCTTCTTCTCCGGAAAAGAACGCCACTGCCTTTTTCCACGATTCGAGCTCTTCCCGAGACATCTCTTCCGTGTGCCTGTGCCAGCTATGCTTGCCGATGTACCCGTCGAGATGTTCCTCCAGCGCTTTCAGCTTCTTCAGGGCTGAGGCGATCAAAATCGCGACCGATTCCGGTTTCTCTTCTTCGGCTATATCCAGGGCGTACCGCAGGTGATCGAGGCAGAGGCCGTCGGACGATTCGTATAGCTCACGGAACTCCGGCTGGGGCAGCCACCGTACCAGCCATTCCAGGTAGGTGTGTTCGCTTTGGGCACCAATGGCGCAGGCGGGGCACATCCCTTCACCGCCGCCGGATGACCTGCCGAGAAATCTCTTGACTGTTCCGGCTATCCGCTTGGGGAGACGATCGCTTTGGGCTTGTTCCTGGATCGTCGAATAGGAATCCAGCCAGGATATGACCTGCCTGGTCAGGTCCTGATAGATGATCGCATTCCCGAGCCCATCGTGCCAGATGTCTTCTTCCATGTGCTGAAGCTGCCAGCCGTGCTTCGGGCAGAAGCCGAGCGACTTCGATATCTTGGCTCTGGTGGCTGGATCGTTGACGTTTTCCCGCAGGATTCCAAGCAGATAGCGTTTTTCGGATTTCTGCCTCAACCGACATATGGGGCAGCCGGGCTCTTTCATTGCCAGTTTGAGGCCCAGGGTTACCAGGTCTGTTTGCATCTTCAGCCCCTTTTCACGAAAGCTTTCGCCGCTCGAAAATCTTACGGTACAGGTCTTTTCCGTAGCTGGTTTGCAGCGGCTCTCCTTCGATCATCTTGAACGTGCGCGTCCCGTCCGGGAGGCGTTCTGCTCTCAGGAACAGGATGTTCTCCGCTTTACGCTCGTACATTTTCCTGGCGAAAGTGTACAGGTGGGTCACGAAAAAGACCTGCACTTTTTCGTCCAGCAAAGCGCTCACCACCTGTTGGGCTATTTCCGAGCCTTCCCGCTCGTTCGTCGCTGCAAACGATTCGTTGAAGAGCACCGCCGAATGGGGCCTGAGGTGATCGATGATGTCGCTCATTCTGCTTAGTTCCTCATCCAGCTTACCACTGACCATGCTGGTGTCCTCTTCACGCCTGAAATGGGTGAAGATGCCGGCAGCGACATTGGCGCGGAACTCTCTCGCCGGGACGAAAAGGCCAGATTGCATCAGAATCTGCGCCTGCCCGAGGCTCCTGAGGAAGGTGGATTTACCGCCCTGGTTCGCTCCGGTTATGATCATGGCATCTTTCCCGTGGGCGTTTACGTCGTTGCCGACCACTTTTTGGGCTTTCGTGAGCGCCAGGCTGACGTCGTACAACTCCTTGAACGAGCGCTTGCGCTGTTCTGCGGGGAAAACTTCGGGAAACGTTACCGGCTCGCCAAAATCGGAAAGTCGTTCGTACAGGTTCAGTCCCCCGATGTAGAACGCCAGCTCGTTCCGCAGAACGCCGAAGAAATTGTCGATGTGATCTGCCGACTGACCGACCGCATTGGCAACACGGTTGATGCCCCTGTCCCTGATCTCTGCGATTGCCCTCGCTCCGTGGTTGTCCCGCTGCGGGATGCTGAATGCGCATTCGCGGAAGGTGCTCGTCACGAGCTGCTTGATCCAGTTGCCTTCCTGTCGCGGACGCCGAAGGACGTAGTGTGTGCCTTCTGCACCCCTGCCGAGTTCTGCGCTCAGGAGCACACCGGAGCGAAATCGGAGGTCCTTCAGTTGAGTTTCCGCGGTGGCGAAAAATTCGTCGTCAAGCTCTCGTTGCAACATTTCGAAGAACCTTCGGAAACCTTTCGATTCGAAAGTGTCGGCATTTTCGTCGGCGATTTTGCGCAACCGTTTGAGCAACTCGATGAACATCCGCATCATTTCCGACCCGCTGCTCAAAATGCTGGCGGGAGAATTCCCGAAGATTCCCATCCAGTGCTTTCGTTTGTTCTCGATCGCCTCCAGTGGCAGCGCGTAGATAGCCCGCACCACGTCGGGGTGACGGATTGCGTCCTGCATGATTCCCTGTCGGTATCGTATGATGTCTGGGTCTTCCAGGCTGGAAAGCAGGGCGGTTCGGGCGATCTTGTACAGGAATTCGTCTTCCTGCGCCATCGTATCGAAAATGATCTCGAGCTCCAGATCCTGCACCAGGTCGTCGGCATTCCACGGAGGCTCTTGCTTCGGATCGAAATCTCTGTCTGGGTACATCAGGTAGACTTTCATCGTTCCATCCGCTCCTTGATCTGGGCGAACGTCAGCCGGTGCTTCTCGGCTATCGAGATTGCGTACGCGAGCCCATCTGCCGGTTTCCTGACGATCTTGTAGGTCCGCCGGGATGGATCGTCGGGCATGACGGTGCTTATCATGCTGACGGTTTTTTCACTGAACGAAGCCAGTTCGTCTATGAAAGTCACGAAAACACAGAACAAGTCTAGCTGGTCGATCTTCTCCATGATCTTCTTGCTCAGGAAGATGGCGTCCTGAAGCGTGGTCGAGGAAAAGGCTTCGTTTACGATGATGATGCTGTTCGACGTGGCCTGGTCGAGGATTTCCCGAATCCGGATCAGATCGTCTTCGAGTTTGCCCCGCATGGTGGCGATGTCTTCTTCTTTCTCGAAGTGTGTGAACATCCGGTCGTACAGGAAGAGCCTGGCGCTGGTGCCAGGCACGGGGCATCCGAGCCTGGCCAGGTAATGGAGTTGGCCGAATGTGCGTGCGAATGTGGTCTTGCCGCCCTGGTTCGGTCCGGTGACGACGATGGTTCGCTCTTTCCCGTGGAGGTAGAAATCGTTGGTAACGACTTTCATCCCCCTGGCCGAAAGCCTTTTGGCCAGCGCCAGGTCGTAAGCATCCGAAACCTCGATTTCTTTTTTCGTGCTGACTTCGGGGTAGCAGAATTCGAGCCCGGAGCGCCTGATTTCCCGCATGAATTCCACGTAGGCCATGTAGAATTGCACTTCTTCGTCGAAAGTGTCGATGGTGCTGTCCAAGAAATCGGTTCGCTCCAGGTAGAACTGTTCCAGATGGGAGAAGATCTCCGGGTAAAACTTAGCCACGCATTCGGCGATTCGTGCTTCGACATGGTTCATGCCTGTGCGCTGGAAGATCTTGACCGTGTAATCCTTCACGTCTCCCTGTTTGAAGCGTTCGAAAGCCTTCACGACCTCGACGCTGTAGTCTTCTCCCGGTTCGCACTTGCTCACCCGCACACTGCTTTCTTTGATGCGGATGCAGTATCTGACCGTCCCCAGATCGGCTTTGATTGCCCTGGCTTCTTCGATGAGCGCGGAAAATCCGTCGGAGTGGATGTATTGGCTCAGGTACTTTTCGAACTCTCTCATGCCTCTGGAGTCGATCGGTGCTCCGGAAAGGCGCTCTGCCAGTTCACTCACGGCTTCCCCGTACAGCAGTACCGCTTCCAGGAACCATCCGGCTTTGTTGTAGCGGTAGTAGAGTTCATCCGACATTTTGAGATACCGCTTGACCCTGGCCATTTTCTCTGCGAATGCGTCGATTGCGGCGAGGACTTCTTCTTTTTCGATATCTCGCATCACTTCCTGTCGGTACGAAATGGAATCCAGGCCGCTCAGCGGGGTGAAGAAGAATTTCTTGAGATCGTAGCTCTTTTTGGGAAGCGTGATTGCATCGACTATCTGATCGAGGTTCAGATCGACGAAGAATTCTGGCATTGTAGCGTTCGTATTCAGTCGATCCGCGGGATTGGCGAACAGGATGCTCTCGAAATCCTCCGTTCCCTGCGTTCTGGATTCAACAGCCATGAACTAATTCCTCCGGATGCGCCCGGCGGAGCGACTTTAAAACAAAAGACCCCTGCCGGGATGTCTCACTTGGGCAGGAGTCATTAGCCGAGAGAGGCATTTCTTCGGTGGACTCCATCACCGTTCTTATTCCATTATAGCCCGCCAGTTTGAATTGTCAAAATTTGCATTATTCGTATAATGGCTTAATATTAATGAAGGCTGAGCGTGAACCAGTTGTACTTAGTGAGGTTGATAGTGTTTTCGTTAATTGCGTGAAAGTGCCAAGGAACACTCGGCACTCTGCTGTGCGGACCTTTTTGAAGCCTTAGTGTTTTGCTTAATGAAGCTTTTCGAACCGTGAAGATAAGTGTTTGCGGAGGCGGTGATGAAGGCTGTGCGTAGCCTTTTTGTGGGCTTGGTGTTGGCTGTTCTGTTGGCAGGTGTGTTTGTCCGGCAGGCTATGGCATGGGACATTTGGTTAGTGACCAACAAGAACAGAATCCTCGTTATCAGAGATGTCGAAACGGCACCCCATCAAGAATACGTTGTCACTCATGAGCAGGTACCGGATGCCACAACTTATGGGTTTGGCGATATCGGGTTTGCTCCCAATGGGGAATTGTATGCGCTGTCGCTGAGCTGGGGACAGAAGTCGCATCTGTACACCATCGATTTGAGCAATGGGCATATTACCCAGTTGACCCCTCAACTGCCGTTCGAGTGGGGTAATGCATTGGAGTTCGACCTGCGTAGTGACAGGGGGTTCATCGGCGGCGGAATGGAAAGTTACAATCCTTATGAGTTGTTGAAAGGATTTTACTCTTTTACTAACTATGACCCTGGTACCACGTATCTCTGGCACGATATGCGGGACGACTACCCCGATGGGGGGTTCACCGGCGACTATGCTGAGATGGACGGCTCGCTTTATGCTGTTTGGGGAACCGGAAACTGGAACAATCATCACACTTATCTGCTGAAAATCACTACCGATAGCGATGGTAATTTCGTCTCGTATGTAAATCTTGGTGAAGCGGAGACCCATGGGATCCCCGAAGGAATTTGGGGGCTGAGCAGCGATGGCGATCATCTCTACGCTATCTCTCCCACTGCGCTGTACAAAGCTACTGTTGCCGGCGGTACCGCTACTTATACAAAAGTGCTTGATTTCGCCTTGCAACAAGGCGAGGAGGTGAACGGGGCTTCTGCCAAGATAGCGGATCTGTCCATTGCGCTTTCTTTCGATAGCGGACCTGGTGGGGTGGGCGAGCCAGTGACGATCACGGCGATCGTGACCAACGCCGGGCCTTATGATTCCGACGAGACCGGAGCGCAAATCACACTTCCGAGCAGTGTGGATCTGCTCAATTTCAGCACAACCATGGGAAGTTACGATCCTGCCAGCGGTACGTGGAATCTGGGGGCGGTTTCGGTTGGCCAGAGTGGAATCTTGACGCTGACCGTAAGTCCGCAGCAGTCCGGCTCATTTACCGTATTGGCCGAAATAAATCACGCTTCCGCTACTGATCCAGATAGCGTAGCTGCTACTGGGTTTGGCGTGGATGATTGGCAGGATGGACAGCCTGATGACGATGAATCGAGCCTGACCTTGGACGTGTCCACGCCGACCCCGACAGCTACACCCACGCCTACGGCGACGCCTACGGCGACGCCTACGGCGACACCTACGGCAACGCCCACGGCGACGCCCACGCCCACGTCAACGCCTACGGCTACGCCCACATCGACGCCCACGCCCACGTCGACGCCTACGCCTACAGCGACGCCCACGCCCACGTCGACGCCTACGCCTACGCCTACAGCGACGCCCACGCCCACGTCAACGCCCACGCCCACGGCAACGCCTACGGCGACACCTACGGCAACGCCCACGGCAACGCCCACGCCCACGGCGACACTAACGTCAACGCCCCTTTCGACGCCTACGCTGGGGCCGGGGTTCACCTCGACACGCACCCCGAGTCCTACGCCTACTCCGACGTTGGTGTCGGGGCCTACGTCGGTGCCTACTCCGACGCCTGACCCACCTTCTGGGGATCCAACCATGGTCCCTGAGCCGTCGACGTTTTTGCTAATTGCGGCTGGTGTAGTTTCCCTGCTAGGCATAGCTTTAATTAGCCGGAGGGAAGGGGCGTTTGGCGGCTGAGCCAGTGTTTTGATCGTGAATGAATGATTGTGGCCCCGGACGTGGCATTCATGTCTGGGGCCGTTTTTTTCTCCCTTTGTGGACTGAGGAGCTTATCCCCTTGATGCCGTCTCTTGTACGAAGGTCTGCAAGCGTGTTTTGACAACCGATCTGTTGAAATGTAGAATTCGAGCGACGGCATCGTTTGCAACCTGTCCTTTCGATAGATCCTAAATCTGAGGAGGCTTTAGCATGAGCGGTTTGACGACACTTACCACAATTGTAATTTTCTTGCTGATCTTGATTCCATCTGCAATCAAGATAGTGAAGGAGTATGAGCGCGGCGTAATCTTCAGGCTCGGGCGTCTCGTAGGGGCAAAGGGGCCCGGGCTTTTCTTCATCATCCCGATAATCGACAAGATGGTGAAAGTCGATCTGCGGGTCGTCACGCTGGACATTCCCTCTCAGGAAGCGATAACCAAGGATAACGTGACCGTCAAGGTCAACGCGGTTGTCTATTTCCGGGTTATCGACCCGTCTGCAGCCATCGTGAACGTAGCCGACTACAAGCAGGCCACTTGGCAGATCGCCCAGACCACGCTCCGATCGGTGCTCGGTCAGTCAGAACTGGACGAGCTCCTTGCCCATAGGGACAAAATCAATGCCAAGCTGCAGCAGATCATCGACGAGCAGACCGAGCCTTGGGGGATCAAAGTCAGCACCGTCGAGGTCAAGGATGTGGAGCTTCCTCAGAGCATGCAGAGGGCAATGGCTCGTCAGGCGGAGGCTGAGCGGGAGAAGCGTGGCAAGATCATCCACGCCGAAGGTGAGTATCAAGCTGCCAAGACCCTTGCCGAGGCTGCCAAGCTGATGACGAAAGAGCCCGCCGCCCTCCAACTCAGATACCTGCAGACGCTCACCGAGATATCCGAGGAGAAGAATTCCACCATCATCTTCCCCGTTCCGATCGAGTTCATGGAGGCTTTTGGGAGCCTGATCAGGAAGAAAGCCGAGGACGACGGTTCGACGGAGGATTGAGGGTGAACTCGCGAAATCGATCCGGCAAACGGCGGTATCTGGTAGCGATCATCACTGTTTTGACGTTGGCATTGCTCGGCGGGTGTTTGCCTCCTCCGGTGCCTACCCCGACACCGGTCCCGCCGACGCCCACTCCTGTCCCGACCGCAACCCCGACACCCACGTCGCGGCTTGAACTTTTCATCGAGCCGAACGATGGCATCGATCCGGTGCTCAAGGGAATCAACAGCGCCCAGCATTCCCTGCTCATGGCTATGTACCTGATCACCGAGCCGAAGATCATCCAGGCAATGAAAGACGCCGTCGCGAGGGGTGTCGATGTGCGGCTTTTGTTCGAGATCAATCCCTATGGCGGCAGTTCCAACAACGTGGACGTGGGAACCGATCTGGCAAAGTCCGGTGTGAAGCTTAAATGGTCGCCGCATACTTTTACATTCCTCCACGAAAAAGCCATCGTGGTCGACAATAAAGTGGCTTACATAATGACCATGAACATGACCACGTCCTCTTTCACCGCCAATCGTGAATATGGGATAATCGACCGAAACCCTGCCGACATAGCGGAGATCGTCAAGGTCTTCAATGCGGACTGGAACCGAACGAAACCCGACCTCTCCAATGCCCGGTTGATCTGGTCGCCGGTGAACTCCCGCTCGAAGACGCTGGATATGATCGATAGCGCCAAGGAAACGCTCGATATCGAGGAAGAGGAGCTTCTGGACGACGAAATCGAAGGTCACCTCATCCAGGCGGTCAGACGAGGCGTAAAAGTCCGTTTCATCTCTACCCCGAGGTATCCGCTTTCCAACGACGTGAACGAGGTCGGCAGGGAGAAGATAAGGCAGGCCGGTGCCGAGGTCAGGTACATGGTCGATCCGTTCGTGCACGCCAAGATGTTCGTGGTTGACCACAGGCTTGCATTCGTCGGTTCGGAAAACTTCTCCACCAACTCCCTCGATTTCAACCGGGAGCTGGGCATTGCCGTTACCCAGGCCGACATAATCCGGCGGCTCGAGGATCAGTTTGAGAAGGATTGGTCAAAAGCTACCACAGAGGCGTTCCCGAAGAGCGGGTTCGTTACCCCGCAGTGCGGCTACATT
>JALWAP010000148.1 GCA_027016315.1 Anaerolineae bacterium
TGGAGAGATCGTAGAGCCAGTTGTACACCTGCTCGTGCTCCTGCGGCGAAATCATGTCCTCGATCCGTGCCCGCCCCACCGGCACCAGGAAGAAAAGCGACCACTGCACGGCGCCGTATTTCTCCAGGAACGGAACCATTTCGTCTAAGTACGGCAGGTTGATTTTGGTTACGGTGGTGTTGACCTGCACCGAAAGCCCCACGTCCTGCGCGTCCTGGAGTATCTCCATGGTGCGCTGGAACGAGCCGGAAAACCCGCGGAAACTGTCATGGATTTCCGCGTTCGGCCCGTCCAAGCTCAGGGCGATTCGGCGGATGCCAGCGTCCATGACGCTCTTGAGCCGCTTCTTCGTCACCAGCGCAGTGGAACTGGGGGTCAGGGACGTGCGCAGGCCCTTCTCCTGGCTGGCGTAGCGTATTAGCTGCTCCAAGTCGCGACGCATCATCGGGTCGCCGCCGGTGAAGACCAAGATCGGGCTGCCGAACTCGGCGATCTGATCCACGAGGCGCAGGCTCTCCTCCGTGGTGAGCTGGCGTGGGTCGGGTTTTGGCTGCGCCTTGGCGCGGCAATGGCGGCACGCCAGCGCGCACGCCCTCGTCACCTCCCAGAGGACGGTGAAAGGCGCTTTGTCGAAATCCACTTCGTGCAGGTGTTTCGAGTGCATTTGCCGCTCGGAAGCGGCCCTATGGCTGAGATGATTCATTCATGCCTCCTGTAACATCCCGTGAGATCGAGGGAGCACCTGAAACGCAGAGCCGCAAAGAGGCAAAGGCGCAAAGGGCTTTTGAAAAACCTTTGCGTCTTCCGTTCCTCTGCGTCTTGGCGTTTTCTTTGACGCTCCCACGGCGACTCGTTGTCGCGGGATGAAATTTGTGATATGATTTGGTTGGTTCCGGGCTGTCCCACGCAAAACCCTCGCTGCATGTGCCCGGAGAACGCAATTGGAGGGACGCAAGATGGCAGCGCCTCGTGATGTCGAACTGACCATCCGGCTGACTCCGGAGCAGTTTCGATTGCTTCGGGAAATGGCAAAGCAGCGCGAGCTTTCCCCGGAGGTCATGGCGCAGCTGCTCCTCGCCACCGAACTCAACCGCGAGTTCCTGCGCGATGCCCGCCTCCACAGTTTGAAGTCGGAGGTGCTGGAAGAACAGCAGGAACTCCTCCGGGAAAAGCGCATCGAAGCGGTGAAATCGCTATCGAAAACAATTTGACGCAAAGCCGCAGAGCCGCAAAGCTGCTCCACAACCCTGCGGCTCCCTACGAACGCCCCAAACGGCAACTCTGTCGGGCTGAATTTCGCAGATCTCCTCGTTTTCTCAGCCATCTTCACCGCTTCCGTAAAATCAATCATCGGTAGCGCTCAAAAGTGGTGTGATAAGTTCGCTTGGGCGAGGAGGCTGGTATTGCCTTTTGCCCTCACCCATCGCCCCGGCCGCCTGCGGCATCCTTCCCTCTCCCATTCGTCATGGGTGAGGGAAGAAGGAGCTACAGCCACCAGCCGCTATGGGTTTTGTAGGGCGAGCCGTCTAGCTCGCCAGGTCGAGCTAGACAGCTCGACCTACATCCTGCCGAAAACTTTAGCGGCCAGGCTTGTCCTCGCCCAAGGACAGGAAGGAACCAAAAACCACCCTGTTCCACCAGTTTTGAGCGTCACCAAATCATTTCCAATCCTTACGTCTCTGCTTCTTCGCGTCTTCGCGTTTTCCTGACGCCTCGGCCCCGCAGCCACGAACTACGCTGGCGAGATAGCCGCCGTCTCCCGTTCCATCTCCGGCTCCTGCACCGGTACGATGAACTGGTGCGCTATCTCCCATTCCGGCGTCCCAGGCTCCAGCCCGATTTCCGCGTCCGTCAGGTAGCACCCTGGGTCAGGCGCAAGCCAGTCACCGAAGTAGCTCTCCGCCCGCGCCCGCAGACTCCCGTTGCAGATGTCCCGCCACTTGCACACGGCACATCGCCCTTTCAGGTGCACCGCCCGATCCTTCAGAATCGCCATGCGCGGGTCGCTGGTATCCGTCCAGATTTCGCCGAACGGCCGCTCCTTCACGTTCCCGAAGCTGTAATGCCACGAGAACTGATCCGGGTGGACGTTCCCCTTGGGATCGACCGATGCGATGGCGATGCCGGACTGGTTCCCGCCGTTCCAGCGGAGCATCTGCAGCACTTCCTCAGCCCGCTCTGGGTCTTTCGCCTTGATCCGCCAGTACATGAACACGTTGTCCGCGTGGTTGTCGGCGGTCAGCAGGTCGATGTTCAGCCCCTTGCGGTGCCACTCCTCCGACTGGTCGAAGATCATCTTCACCACCCGGCGGGTCTCCGCTGGCGTCAGGTCGAACCGCTGCATCTTCTCGCCGCGACCCGCGTACGCCAGATGGTACACGCACATCCGGTTGATCCCCTCGTCCTCCATCAGCTTGAAGACCGCGGGAAGCTCGTGCAGGTTCTGGGCGTGCACCGTGAACCGCAGCCCAACCCGGATTCCCTCCTCCCGGCAGTTCTTCAGCGCCTGGATCGACTTGTCGAACGCGCCCTTGACGCCCCGGATTCTCTCGTGCACCTCCCGAGTGCCGTCTATGCTGATGCCGACGTAAGCCAGCCCGGCGTCCATCAGCCGCTTCGCCACGTCCTTCGTGATGAGCGTGCCGTTGGTGGAGAGCACCACTCGCATCCCTTTCTTCGACGCATGCTCGGCAAGCTGGTAGATATCGGGGCGCATCAGAGGCTCGCCGCCGGAAAGGAGCAGCGTGGGCACGCCGAAATCCGCCAGATCATCGATGAACCGCATCCCCTCCTCCGTGGTAAGCTCGCCGGGGTACTCCCTGTCCTGCGAGTTGGAGTAGCAGTGCATGCAGTGCAGATTGCACCGCTGCGTCACGTTCCACACGACGATCGGTTTCTTGTCCTTGCTGTAATGCAGCAGGTGCGCAGGCATCTTGCTGGTGTCCCTACCGTACCGCAGGGCATCCCCTGGTGTCGCAGTTCCGTTCAAAAGATGAGTTACACTTAACATCGTTCCTCCAAATTACGCTCGAATTTCAACGCAAAGCCGCAAAGCAAGCCAAGACGCTAAGATTCTTAAAATCCTTTGCGCCTTTGCCACTTTGTGTCTTCGCGTCGGAAGAAATCCTCACTTCAGGCCGGGATGCAGCCATCGCGCCACGTCCTTGGCCCAGTACGTCAGGATCATGTCCGCACCGGCGCGCTTGATGCCGGTCAGAACCTCCATCGCCACAGCCCGCTCGTCGATCCAGCCCCTGGCAGCGGCGGCTTTGATCATGCTGTACTCGCCGCTCACGCTGTACGCCGCCAGCGGCAGGTCGAACCGCTCCCGCACCAGCCGGATCACGTCCATGTACGCCAGCGCGGGCTTCACCATCACCATGTCGGCGCCCTCGGCGATGTCCAACTCGATCTCCCGAAGCGCCTCGCGGGCGTTCGCCGAATCCATCTGGTACTGCTTCCGGTTGCCGAACCGGGGCGGCGATTGGGCGGCGTCCCGGAATGGCCCGTAGAACGCGCTGGCGTACTTCGCGGCGTAGGAGAGAATCCCCACGCGCCCGAACCCCGCATCGTCCAGCGCCGACCGGATTGCCCCGACCATGCCGTCCATCATGCCGGAAGGCGCCACCAGGTCTGCGCCTGCTTCGGCGTAAGTCACGGCGATCTTTCCCAGGTAAGGAAGCGTCTCGTCGTTCAGGACGTATCCTTCCGGCCATTTGTCGTTCCAGTGCGCCGGGTTCCCCTCCGGCCAGCCGTTCACCATGCCGCAATGCCCATGGTCGGTGTACTCACACATGCACACGTCGCCGATGACTACCAGATCCGGTACGGCGGATTTGATGGCCCTGATGGCACGCTGCACCACGCCGTCCGGGTCGTAGTCGGCCGAACCGACAGCGTCCTTGTGCTCCGGAATCCCGAAGAGCACGATGGCCGGTATCCCAAGCCGAGCGATTTCCTCGGCCTCTTTCGCCACCATGTCCACGGAAAGGTGGTAGTTCCCCGGCATGGACGGAATCTCCCGCCGGATGCCGCTTCCGGACACCACGAAAAGCGGGTAGATGAGATCGTCCACCGTCAGAACCGTCTCCCGCACCAGCCTGCGCATGTTCTCGCTGATGCGCAGCCTGCGCGGCCTTGCTATCGGAAACCTCGCCATAGCTTTTTCCTCCAGCCAATATATTCAACGCAAAGTCGCAAGGAAGCGTAAGACGCAAGGAAGAATTTCTATAAATCCTTTGCGCCTTTGCTTGTTAGCGTCCTTGCGTTGCAAGTGCCCCGTAGGTCAGGGCTGAGTTTAACGCAGAGCCGCAAGGGTGCATAAGACGTAGGAAAGAAATTTCTATAAATCCTTTGCGTCTTTGCATCTTGGCGGCTTCGCGTTGAGCCTCGTCCTCTTAGACGCTCCCAAATGCAGATTCGGCGGCGGAGATGGTCGCTCGAACCTCCTCGTCGCCGTGGGCGGCGGAGATGAATCCGGCCTCGAACTGGCTCGGCGCAACGTAAACCCCGCCTTCCAGCATCCCGTGGAAGAACCGACCGAACGCTTCCGTATCGCACCGGCTCACGTCGTCCCAGTTGCGGACTGGCCCTTCACGGAAGAAAGTCGAGAACATCGTGCCGACCTGGGTCTGGTAAATCGGGACGCCAGCGCGCTTCGCAGCCCTGGCGATTCCCTCGCCCAGCGCCCTCGCCCGTTCCACCATGCCGTCGAACACCCCTGGCTTCGTCAGTTCCTTCAGCGTGGCGATCCCGGCGGCCATCGCCAGCGGATTGCCGGAAAGCGTCCCCGCCTGGTAGACCGGCCCCGCCGGAGCAACCATCTCCATGATTTCCTTCCTGCCGCCGTAAGCGCCCACCGGCAAGCCACCGCCGATGACCTTGCCCAGGGTTGTCAGGTCGGGCATCACGCCGTAGAGCGACTGAGCGCCGCCCAGCGCCACACGGAACCCGGTCATCACCTCGTCGAAAATCAGGAGCGAGCCGTGCGCCTCCGTCAGCCGCCGCAGCCCCTCCAGGAACCCATCGGCCGGGGGCACGACGCCCATGTTCCCGGCCACCGGCTCCACGATGACCGCCGCGATTTCGTCAGGATATTCCTCGAAGAGCCGCCGCACCGCCTCCAGGTCGTTGTACGATGCAACCAGCGTGTCCTGAGTTGCTCCACGGGGCACTCCGGGCGAGTCGGGAAGTCCGAGCGTCGCCACGCCGGAGCCAGCCTGCACCAGCAGCATGTCGGCATGGCCGTGGTAGCAGCCCTGAAACTTCACGATCTTGTCCCGCTTCGTGTACGCCCTGGCGAGCCGGAGCGCGCTCATGGTCGCCTCCGTGCCGGAGTTCACGAACCGCACCATCTCCACCGACGGGACGAGTTCGATGACCATCCGGGCAAGCTCCGTCTCCAGCTCCGTGGGCGCGCCGTAGCTGGTTCCACGCTCCGCCTGTTCTTGAACCGCCTTCACCACCGCCGGGTGGGCGTGCCCCAGCGCCAGCGGCCCCCAACTGAGGACGTAATCCACGTATCGGTTGCCGTCCGCGTCGTAGATGTACGCGCCCTCGCCCCTCTCGACGAAGAGCGGCTGCCCTCCAACGGCCCTGAACGCCCGCACGGGGGAATCCACCCCGCCGGGTATGACCTCTTTCGCTTCCGCAAAAAGCTTCCGAGAACGTTCTATCTTCATGGTCACACCTCTCTGAATTCGAGAGTCAAGTCAACGCAAAGCCGCAGAGAGGCAAAGGCGCAAAGGTTTTATTAAATCCTCTCCTTGCGTCTTATGCTCCTTTGCGTCTTTGCGTTTAGATTCATCTGGTCTTGTCAAGACTGCTAAGCCTGACGCAGAGCCGCAAAGAGGCAAAGGCGCAAAGGTTTTATTAAATCCTCTCCTTGCGTCTTATGCTCCTTTGCGTCTTTGCGTTTAGATTCATCCGGTCTTGTCAAGACTGCTGAGCCTGACGCAAAGCCGCAGAGAGGCAAGGGCGCAGAGGATTTTTGAAAATTTTCCTTGCGTCTTACGTTCCTTTGCGTCCTTGCGTTGAAACTCGCCCCCCATCGCCCAAATCGAGTAAGTCGAACAGCATCTCCGCGTAGCGCATGCCGTCGCCGGATTGGGCGCGCTCTTTCAGCCGCACGATGGGCACGTGCAGGAGCTTGTTGACGATGGCCCTGCTCATCGCTTCGACCGCGTTCCGCTCCCGCGCCGAAAGATTCGCCAGCTTCGGCATGATCCGTTCGACCTCCGCCGATCGGATTTCCTCCGCCCGCGCTCGCATTGCCGCTATCACCGGCACGACGGAGCGGGCGGTGAGCCTTGCCATGAACTGGTCGAACTCCTCGGCGATGATTTTCTCCGCCTCGGAGATCGCCTCTTCCCGGACTTTCAGATTCTCGCCGATGATCGCTTTCAGCCCGTCGATGTCGGTGTACGACACACCGGGCAGCGCAGCTGCTTCCGCCTCCACGTCACGCGGAACGGCGATGTCCACCACCGCCAGCGGGCCGCGCCCGTTACGCCCCGCCGTGGCTTCGGCCAGCATCTCCGCCGTGACCACCACGTGGGGCGCACCCGTGGCGCAGAGCATGGCGTCGGCAGCGGCCATCTCCGCCCCCAGCCGGTTCCACGGTTCGGCGCGACAGCCGTGTGCCTCCGCAAGCCGCCTGGCTCGCTGGAAAGTCCTGTTCACGACCACCACGTCCGGCCTGGCGCGCTGATTGGTCAGCACTTTCAGCGTCAGCTCCGCCATCTCGCCAGCGCCCAGGAGCAGCACCCGCTTGCCGTCGAACCCGCCCAGGTCGTTCCTGAGCCGCTCGACGGCCACGTGGCTCACGGAAACCGGCCGTCGGCTAATGACGGTGTCGGAGCGCACGCGCTTGCCCACGTGGATGGCGTGCTGGAAGAGCATGGAAAGCTCCGCACCAACCCGCTCCTGCGCCCGCGCTTCCTCGTAGGCAGCCGCCACCTGTCCCAAAATCTGCGGCTCGCCGATGACCTGCGAATCCAGGCCAGATGCGACCCGGAACAGGTGCATGATGGCGTCCCCATCCTCCAGCGTGTACAGGTACGGCTCGATCTCCTCCGGCGGCACGCCCTGAACCCTGCCGACGAAATCCAGGATGGCGGCTCTGGCTTCGTCGCCGGACGGCGAGGTGGTGTATACCTCGAACCGATTGCACGTGGAGAGGATGACGCCGCCGTAAATCGGCGGACTCTCCGGGCCATGCGATGGCGGCGGAAGCTCCCGCAACGCCAGCCGCAGCCCGCATCCTTCCAGCGATATTTTCTCGCGCACCTCCACTGGCGCGGTTTTGTGATTCAAACCGACTGCTACAATCCGCATCTGGCACCTTTGTTTTTGACGCAGAGACGGGGAGACGCAGAGATTCTTCAAAAATCCGCTCTCGCCCTTCACCTACGGCAGTCCATCAACGCCAAGCCGCCAAGGTGCAAAGACGCAAGGATTTTCTAATCTTTGTCCTTGCGTCTTACGCCTCTTCGCGGCTTTGCGTTGAATCTCAAGCTCCGCTCCTTCGCGTCTCTGCGTCGATTGCATCCACCAGGCCTTCCATCGTGTACGTTTCCGCCACGGCGTCCACCGGCAGCCCAAGCTCGTGGGCCGTTTGCGCCGTGATGGGGCCGATGCACGCCACTCTCACTCCATCGGGCAGGCTCAGCCCACCCGCTTCCAACGCTTTCACGAACCCCCGCACCGTGGACGAGCTGGTAAACGTCACCCAGTCCACGTCCAGCGGCGGCGGGTCGAGCACCGGCTCCGCCCGGTAGACTTTCACCTCGTCCACGTGGGCGCCCATCTGCCGCAGGCGATCCACCAGCACCGGCCGCGCTCCGTCGGCGCGGGGAAGCAGGAAGCGCTCGCCGGACACGTCGCCGATTTCGTCCGCCACGGCCTCTGCGACAAACGCCGAAGGCACGAAATCGGCCCTGACGCCGCGCTCTGCCAGCGCCGCGGCCGTTCCGGGCCCGATGGCGCCCACGCTCACGCCGCCCAGCGCCCGCGCATCCCCGCCAGCAGCCTCCAGCCTCTCCCAGAAAATCCGCACGCCGTTGGCGCTGGTGAAAAGTACCCACGTGTACCACCACAGCCTTCCGATGGCGTCGTCCAGTTCGTCGGTGTTCTGCGGCACGATGCAGATGGTCGGGTGAACTACAGGCTCGGCGCCCCGCTCCAGGAGCATCTCTGCCAGCGTCCACGCCTGTTCCTGCGCCCTGGTGACCAGCACCCGCTGGCCCAGGAGCGGTCGACGCTCAGGCAAATCGAACCAGCGCAGGCGCTCACGCAATCGAACCACGGGGCCGAAGACGGTGATGGCAGGCGGGGTGATCCCGGCTTCCTTCGCCCGCTCGACGATGTCCGACAGCGTGCCGACCACCACCCGCTGCCGTGGCGTCGTCCCCCACTGCACCATCGCCGCGGGCGTGTCGGGCGGCTTCCCCGCGTCCAGGAGCCGCCGGACGATGCGGGGCATGTTCCCCACGCCCATCACCACCACCAGCGTGTCCACCCGCACCAGCGCGCCCCAGTCGTGCTCGTGCTCCGTGCCGTCCCGGAAGCGATGGCCCGTGATTATAGCGGCGCTCCCGGCGATGATCCGGTGGGTGATGGGGATTCCGGCGTATTCCAGCGCAGCGATGGGAGAGGTGATGCCGGGGACGAACTCGAAGGGAATTCCGGCGGTCTCCAGCGCCAGCCCTTCCTCGCCGCCCCGCCCGAAGACGAACGGATCGCCGCCTTTCAGCCGCACGACTCGCTTCCCCTCACGTCCAAGCCGAATCAGCAGTTCATTGATCTCCTCCTGGGATGCGCTGTGGGAACCGGATCGCTTGCCGACGTAGTGAAGTTCGGCATCCGGGCGCGCCCAGCGCAGGATGGAGCGGTCGATGAGGGCATCGAAGACGACGGCGTCCGCTTCGCCCAAGAGCTGCCTGCCCCGCAGGGTGAGCAGTTCCGGGTCGCCCGGCCCGGCCCCAACGATGTAAACGACCCCAGCCATCAATCCTTACCCCGCACGGCTTCCAGGAAGCCGACGTACATGAGCACCGCACCCAGGAGTTCGCTCAGGTAGAGCCAGTCGGCCAGCCCCATCTTTATCAGCGTCCCGGCCATCGCAGGCATCAGCGCGCCGATGGCGATGAGGATGTTGCCGATCATGCGGTCTCTCAGGATGCGCTTTCGCCAGAAAATGTAGACGGAGTAAAGCGCGCCGCCGATGAGGGTGATGGAGCCGTAGATGTTCAGGATGATGGTCAGGGCAATAATCCAGCCGTTGCGCACCAGGATGTCCCTGTACTGCGCCGAGACCGGCTTCGTGGTGTCGAAAGCGGCGCCCCTGGCGATGGGAGCGACGACAATCAGCCCGATCGCGGCCAGCGAGACCAGCGCCAGGACGATGGTCAGGGTCTTTGCCACGTTCCGCTTGCGGACGAGCAGGTGCACCGTGCCTTCGCCCAGCCATGCCGCGGTCAGCATCGCCCCGGAGAGATACCAGATTTTCAGCGCCGCGGGGCTGAAGGTGAACATCATGATCGCTTCCGTCAGGGTGCCGAGGCCGTAGAGCGCCAGCCCCACCGACCAGAGGAGCAGATGAGTGCCGCGCTTCCGCAGGTATCGGCTGAAGACCGACGCAGCGAAAGCGAACGTTACCAGCGTCGAGA
>JALWAP010000149.1 GCA_027016315.1 Anaerolineae bacterium
CTCCATACCTATCCCTCCAAACCTGCGCAAGACGCTTGACGATTCGATGCACCGCCATTTTGACGGATGCTTCGCTGCGTCCGAGTAATTCTGCCATTTCCCGATACTTCAGCCCTGCAGCGAAACGTAGTCTGAGCAGCTCTTGTTCCCGATCGGGAAGCTCCATTATCAATTTCCTGATCTTCTCCCGTTCGTCCTCCCGCTCTATTTCCTCCAGCGGTGCCGGAGGATCGTCCTGTGCTGGATCGACCTTCTCCAGCGGTATGGTAGGTTTCCTGCGTCTGTAGAAATCGGCCACGTGGTGGCGGGCGATGGCGAAGAGCCATGCTCCGGTTCGCCCCTTGTCTCGGTAGTTGGGCCATTTCTCCAGCGCCTCGAAGAACGTTTGGGAAGTGATGTCCTCGGCATCGGAGCGATTTCCCACGCGGGCGTACACGTACCGATACACGCTTTCTACGTTTTCCCTGTACACTTGTCCAAAGTCCGGAAGTTTCGTCGATTTCACCGGCGCCTCGCTGCAAAACGATATCGTTTCGGGCTGTTCACAAATTATATCGCAAAAAGCGCGTTAAGGTAACGCGTGCGGCGAAGAGCTTCGTCATCTTTTCCCATGGGATTTCTTCCGCTTCGTCATTCTGAGTAAGTCCACAGCGGTTGGACACTGCTCAAACGGAAAGAAAACCTGTCGGGATAGACTGAAGGGACGCCAAGACGCAAGAGCTGCGTAAGGCGCAAAGAATTTCGAAAAGTTTTTGCGTCTCGCTTGTCTTCGCGCCTTTGCGTTGGCATAACTCTCCCACGGGTGTTTTCTTAGTAGGAGCGTCAGCGACGAAGGATCGAAATGTTGAAACTGAATTTTGACATGCGCACGGTGCTGTGGTAGACTTTGCTCTGCAACGTCATAAGCGTAGCAAGGGTGCCTTCAGGCCCGGATGCCGAAGGCTGAAAGGGGGAAGCCGGTGAAAGTCCGGCGCTGTCCCGCAACTGTAACCGTGGTTTCACGGAAGCCAGGTCGCCCGCCCTTGCGGAAACGCCATCGGCCCTCGAGGAAGGGAACGGCGGAAGAATAGAGCTGCAAGCCTCTGGTTCTTCGGCCAGGGGCTTTTTCTTTCTATGCCCTTCCCATCCTCTGGGGAGGGATTCTTTTTTGTGACAACCGTGGAGGAGGCAAAGTTGGGCAAGGGACGTAAGTTCCTCATCGCTGTTGCGGCGGTAGCGGTTTTGGTCGTGCTGGCGGCGTTCTTCGCTTTCAAGCCGGCAAGTGTGCCTGTGGACAAGGCATCGCGGATGCGTTCCGCCGCCCGCGCTGCCGAATGGCTGCGGTCGCAGCAGCAGAAAGACGGCTCTTTTGGAGCTTTGACCCTTACGGCTGAAATGGTGGAGGCCATCTCGTCCGCGGGCCAGGACGTCCGCTCTCCACGATGGACGCCCGGAAGCACATCCCTGTACGGTGCGCTCGAGAATCAGACCCGTGAATACTTGAAAAGCGGGAAGCGGGACGCCGGTGTGATAGCGAAGATCGTCATCGGTGTTATTTCGGCCGGGGGGAATCCGAGAAATTTCGCAGGATACGATCTGGTGCGGGAGCTGAAATCGACCTATAATCCGCATAATGGGCTTTATCACGAAACGAACCTTTTCAGGGATTCGTTTGCGTTGCTTGCGTTGGCAGAAGCCGGAGAAAAAGCCCCGAATCAGGCAGTGGACAGGGTCTTTCGGGAGAAGAGGGATCGAGGATGTTGGGGCTGGCAGATCGGTGGGAAGGGGTGTGATACAGACACCACTGCCGTGACCCTGCTGGCGTTGGCTGCAAACGGCGTGCCGCAAAACCGGGTGGAGGATGTGTTCCGTTTTCTCCGGAGAAGGGAGCATGAGGATGCCGGGTGGGGCTCTTGGGACAGCCAAACCGAGTCCAATACGAATTCCACCGCCTGGGCGCTGTTAGCGCTGAAAGCCTACGGAGAAAACCCGAGGTCGGACAAGTGGGCCAAGAGGCGACTGCTTTGGAAGACCAACCCGTTGGAACGGCTGCTCAAGTTCCAGCACCGAGATGGTTCTTTCTGGTATCTCGATGATCAGGAAGGCGGAAGGGTTCTCGCCACCTGTGAAGCGTTGCTTGCTGTGACGCAGGACTATCCGGGCGATGAGAAGTAGTTTTTCTGAGCAATCTACAGCGCGCGACGCTGCTCAAACAGGAGGAAAACTTGTCGGGAGAGACCGAAAAAGAACGCCAGGACGCAAAGCTGCATAGGGCGCAAAGGATTTCGAAAAGTCTTTGCGTCTCGCTCGTCCTTGCGCTTTTGCGTGGACATAATCCCATCTCTCCACGGGTATTTTCTTAGTAGACATACTTCACAAAAATCTTTTTAGGAGGTAGGAAATGAGCGTTCGAAAGAAAAATCTACTGATTCTGGCCACTGTGGTTCTCTTGCTGGCTCTCGCCGTTACGACTGCCCTTGGGGCAGGCGGCACGAAGTCCGTGGGTATCGTCGTGCAGCATTCGAACGGCAAGGTCGTCACGAAAGTTGTAAAAGTGCAGGCGGATGCCACGACTTTCGACGTGCTGAAAGCTGCGAATCTGGACATCGTCAGCGCGCAGACAAAATTCGGCCCGGCTATTTGCGCCATCCAAAACGAAGGTTGCACGAGTTCGGCCAACTGCTTCTGCGACAAGCAGCATTTCTGGGCGTTCTACATTCTGAAAAACGGCCAGTGGGAGGTTTCTCCTGTGGGGGTCGGCAACTACAAGCCAAAGGACCACGACGTGGTTGGGTTCGCCTGGAGCACGTTCGATTCCAATTACAAGCCGCAGGTGCAGCCGCCAGTCTACACGTTCGATCAGGTGGCGGGAATCACTAAGGAAAACCCGAAGCGCACCGTGATCGAGTGGATTGCTTTCATTGCATTGGCGCTGATTGCTATCGGTTTGCTCTTCTCGGCTCCGTTCGCTAAGAAGTCGAAGAAATGAAGTCGCTGAATCTCAGACGTCCCTACCGGCAGCTCGTTTTACTGCTGGTAGGGATGATCCTGCTCATCCCGGTCGCCCACGCGCAAATCGGTAAGCACCACGCCGGGCTTGTGATAAAGTTCGGCGACGGCAAGGTCTACACCGAATGCGTTGCTTTCCAGGAGGATAGCGTCTCTGGAGCGGAGTTGCTGCAACTTGCACATGTGCAGGTGATCACGGCCGCCGGGTCTATGGGGACGGCTGTATGCAAGATTCAGGACCAGGGATGCGATTATCCTGCGCAGAAATGCTTTTGCAAGTGTCAGGGTGGCTCAGAATGCACCTACTGGGCTTACTATCACCTGATCGACGGGAAGTGGGTGTATTCTAAGGTGGGTGCGGGAAAGTACCAGGTCCACAATGGAGATGTAGAAGGTTGGGCTTGGGGTTCTGGCTCCATGGGTGACAATCAGGCCGTACCCCCAAAGATCAGCTTTGAGGAGATATGCCCTGGATACTCGCCGGGAGGCTCCAGAGCCAATGGCAACATCTTGCAGTCTACATACGCCCGCCTGCTCCTGGTGCTCATCGTGCTCCTGGCTTTCGAGCTTTACCTGAAGCTCGTCAGGAAGAAGCAGTGAGGACGCTATTTCGGTCACCAGGACGACTGAAAGCGGGATGTCCTGTTTGTGCACGTCGTCGGCCTGAGCAGGTCCACAGCGGGCGAGGCTGCTCAAACGGGAAGAAGACCTGTCGGGAGAGACCGAAAGAGAACGCCAGGGCGCAAAGCTGCGCAAGGCGCAAAGAATTTCGAAAAGTCTTTGCGTCTCTGCATTGACATAGCGCCATGAGTGTTTTCTTGGTAGGATCTCTGGTCCGGTAGCTGGCTCGAGTGCGAATTTGAGCGAACGTGGAGAATCGGATGAAGAATCGGATGAAGAATCGGAATCCATATGCCTGGTCTTTGTGGCTGATCGGAGCCATGATACCTCCGATTCTCACGCGCAACCCACTCTATTTGCTGCTCGAATTGCTGGCGATCATGAGGATTCTGAGCCTGGGCGGAGATGACGCACTGCAATGGAAACCACTGATAAAGCTTGCAGTGTGGCTTGTCGTTCTTTCCGTGCCGTTCAACGCTCTGGTGGTGCATTTTGGGAAAATCGTCCTTTTCCGATTGCCCGCGAGCTGGCCGGTGATCGGTGGGAAGATCACGTTGGAATCGATCCTTTTCGGCCTGAGTACCGGACTTGCCCTCCTCGTTTTGTTCGAGGCGTTTGCAGCGTTCAATTCCATGGTTTCGCCTTCGTCGCTGCTGCGGCTCGTCCCGCCTTCGCTTTTCGAGGCGGGGTTGATGGTGGCGATAGGGTTGTCGTTTTTCCCGCAGATGACGGAAAGCATCTCCCAGGTCAGGGAAGTGCAGCGGTTACGGGGGCACAGATTCAAGAAGGCGGGCGATGCACTGCCTTTGATTATGCCGGTGCTTGCAATTGGGATCGAGAAGTCGTTGAGCCTGGCCGAATCCCTCGCCTCCCGCGGTTTCGGGAGGCACAGGGAAAAAGTTTCTGAACTCCAGAGGGTTTTGATCTCGGGCTTGACGGCTTTGGGGTTGCTGGGATTGACCGTTGGAGCGGCCATAGGAGGGTTCATGCCTGAACGGAAAGCCTTGGCTTTGGGCATCGTGGCGGTTAGCGCCCTGCTGATGATTGCGCTCTTCTTGAGGCAAAATGCCCTCGTGCACCGCACCAGCTACAGCGCGATGCGATGGGGGCAGAGGGAGATTGTGGCGGCTGTAGCGGGGATCGGCGTGGCGGCGGTGTTCGTCGGGATCAGGCTCATCAGGCCCGATTCTCTGGTGTACTATCCGTACCCGCCCTTTTCGCCGTGGCCTCCGTTCGGTTGGACGCCAGCCATCGCGGCGTTTGCTCTCGCACTGCCGGCGCTGATGGAAGACCTGACATGATCGAATTCCGAAAAGTTTCCTACACTTACCCGAAATCGCAGACGCCGGTGCTCCGGGGGCTGAGCCTGGAGATACCGGAAGGCAGCTTCGTTCTCGTGATAGGGCCTTCCGGGGCCGGTAAGTCGACCTTCCTGAGAACATTGAACGGGCTCGTGCCGCGCTTCTACGGCGGCAGGTGGAGTGGGAGTTTGCGCGTGGCTGGGCTCGATCCGGTCGAAGTTGGATCTGAAGGGATGGCGGAGGCTGTTGGGTTCGTCGGGCAAGACCCGGAAGCGCATTTCGTGGCGGAGACGGTGGAACAGGAACTGGCGTTCACCCTGGAGAATTTCGGCGTGCCCCGGCCGCTCATGCGAAAGCGGGTGGAGGAGGTGCTGGACCAGTTGAAGCTTTCGGCGCTACGGCACCGAAGGATCGAGACGCTTTCCGGCGGGGAGAAGCAGCGTACCGCCATCGCATCCGTGATGACCCTTCAGCCCAAAGTCCTCGTTCTGGACGAGCCGACCTCGCAGATCGATCCGCAGGGTGCGGAAGAGGTGCTCACACTTCTCCGGCAACTGAACGAAGACCTGGGGCTGACGGTGGTAGTCTCGGAGCAAAGGCTGGAGCGGGTCGCACAGTATGCCGATTACATCCTGGCTTTCCCTGGATCCGGTGAGCCTCCCGTGTGGGGGCATCCAAGGGACGTTCTCGCCGAAGTGGATTACGTTCCGCCGCTGGTGGCGCTTGGAAAGGCTTTGGGATGGCAGCCGCTCCCGCTGACGCAGAAGGAAGCCCGAAAGTTCGCGTCCGGCATCTCGATCCCCGAAAACGGCAGCCACGACACGCCGCCAAAAGGGGAGGTCGCCGTCAGGTTGGAGAAGGTGCATTTTGGCTACGGTGACGAGGATGTGCTCAGAGGAATTTCCCTGGAGATTCGATACGGGGAAGTGCTGGCGATCATGGGGCGAAACGGCGTCGGGAAGACCGCGCTGCTCAAGCTCGTCGTCGGGCTGCTGAAGCCGCGAAAAGGGCAGATCGAGAGGTGGGCTGGCGGTTCGCGTCTGGGCGATTCCCTGGACGAGATCATCCAGGTTGTGGGCTACGTGCCGCAGGACCCGACGGCGATTTTCTTCTCCGACACGGTTAGGGAAGAAATCGCTTTCACGCTCAGGCAACACGGTCTCCCGACCGCGCCTCCAAAGGCTATCGTGGATGCGTTGGCGCTGGAGCACGTGCTGGATCGATACCCCAGGGACTTGAGCGGCGGCGAAAAGCAGAGGGCGGCCATTGCTGCAATGACAGCCCATGATCCAGATGTGATTTTGATGGACGAGCCGACCCGTGGGCTGGATTATTTGATCAAGGAAGAATTGACGAATTTCCTGCGCTCGAAAGCGGCGAAAGGGAAAGCCGTGGTGATGGCAACGCACGATACCGAACTGGTCGGCAAGTGCGCCGACAGGGTGGTGATCCTGGGCAACGGGGAGGTCGTGGCCGATGGACCTGTTCGGGAGGTGATGACCGGGTCCATGGTCTTCTCGACGCAGATCAACAAGCTGTTCCATTCGCCCAGGTTCCTAACCGTGGAGGACGTGTTGTCATGGGTCGGGTAACCCGCCGGACAACCGTCGTCCGCGCTATGGATGCTGCAGTGATAGCTTCCTCGTCGCTGCTTGGGTTGGTGGCGTTCTTCTACCCATTTTTCATGAAGAACCTGCACCAGTTCAACGGTCCTCATGCAGCAGCCCACGCCCAGGACGCGCCACTTGTGTTCATCGGGTTGATGCTGTTCGGGTTCGGCGGAGTCATGGCGAACATGGGGCTGGGAGGCATGGATGCCAGAACCCTCTCCCTGATGGCCATCCTCGGGACTTTCGGGGCGGTGATGCGGTTCATACCGGGCCCAGGCGGGTTCTCCGGGTTGTTCTTCGTGCCGATACTCGGCGGCTACGTGTTCGGGCCGACCTTCGGCTTCCTGCTGGGTAACGTCGCGCTGATGGTTTCGGCGTTCATGGGCGGCGGAGTTGGCCCCTGGATGCCTTACCAGATGCTGGCGACCGGATGGGTTGGGATGGCCTCCGGGTGGCTCCCCCGTTTCCAGTCTCACGAGCGGACGACGGCGTGGGTGCTCGCGGCGTGGGGGGTATTGTCGGGCTATCTGTACGGCTTCGTGATGAACCTGTGGTTTTGGCCGTTCCTCTACAGCCCCGGCGCTTCGGCGATCTACTGGTCGCCGGGGCTTGGAGCGGTGGAAGCCGTGAAGCGGTATCTGACGTTCTATTTGGCGACCTCGGTTGCATGGGACTCCGGCAGGGCAATCGGGAATGCTTTGTTGCTGTTCTTCGCGGGAGTTCCGGTGGTGAAACTGCTCGGAAGGTTCGCTGAGAGATTCAATTTCGTCGTGGAGGAGTGAAAATGGCGCAAAAAGTAAGTCCGCCTTCTGGCGAGGAGGCAAGGGAGAAGTTCAGGGAATACAAGAAGCAGGCCAGGAAGCTCGATCGCGGGCTTATCCTGGTGAACACCGGCGACGGGAAAGGGAAGACCACCGCTGCTCTCGGCGTTGCGCTCCGCGCCGTGGGGACCGGGTGGAAAGTGGCCGTGCTTCAGTTTCTGAAGGGGCAGTGGAAAACGGGCGAACTGAAGGCTTCCAAGCGGCTCGAGCCCGACCTGGTGCTCAAGCCGATGGGCAAGGGGTTCACCTGGGACAAAGACCGTCTGGACGAGGACATCGAGGCTGCAAGGGAAGCGTGGCAGGAGGCGCTCAAGATCATCAACAGCGGCGAGTACCGGCTGGTGATCCTGGACGAGATAAACTACGTGCTTTCGTACGGCTTTCTTTCGGTCGATGAGGTGATCGAGGGGTTGAAGAACAGGCCAAAGCACGTGAACGTCATACTGACCGGTCGCAACGCACCTCAGGAGATCATCGACCTTGCCGATACGGTTACCGAGATGAAAAAGATAAAGCACATCTACGACCAGGGAGTTCTCGCCCAGCAAGGGATAGACTTCTGAACGGTGTTGTGTGAATGGCAACGCCGGGAAGTGAAAAGACGAAGGCGCAAAGAAGGAAAGGCGCGAAGTTTACTGAACAGTTTTGCGCGAGCGGGAGAGAATCTTCCTGACATTCCGGCTGGTAATAGGGGCGATCTGCAGATCGCCCCTACCGACTTTTGACACCTCTTCCCAGAAAAGATACAATACATATGCAACGTCCACTGCATCCATCGCCGAGAAACTCCTTCGAGGGGGTCGAAAGTGAAGAAGAACTTGCTGATTGCTGCCCTTTTGGCTTCCATATTGCTTTCTGCATGCTCAGCGGGCGCCGTACGCCCATCACCAACTGTCATTGCACCGACACTGATTCAGACTCGAGAAATGGCGACGGATACCCCGTCTCCCACCTTAACCAGTGCGCCAACACCAACACCCACGCCAATCCCCAAGCCAACGCCGACTTCCTCTCCCACCCCCGAGTCGACGGAGACAGCAACACCGACACCAACGCCGACGGAGCGGCCTGTTCCCAAGGAAGTCACCCGCATCCCCGGCCTGACCCTCCGCTTCAACGCCGAGAAAGGCTACTGGCAGTACCTGGACAGCGATGGCCGCCCGGTGGCCCATTTCTCCCAGACCGAGCACGGCAAACGCATCGAGATCGATGTGGACAACCTGGACTTCGAAAAGCACCCCGAACTGCGCGGCCTTTTCGAACCGGCCACCTCCACCCAACTGGCCAGGTTCGAGAAAGAAGCCATCAAAAACGACCCCTGGGTCTTCATCCTGCCGGTGCCGGTGAGCGAAATTAAAAAACTATCAAGAATCATCATAAAGTCACCTTCCGGTAATTATTACCTTATAGGAATTGTATTCACTAACAGTAAAAATCATTCCACAATTATCTACTCACCTGCTTCAGGGAAGACGAATCAGGGTAGACTACGTTGGAGTAAGGATGATTGGATCTCTACTTTTAAAGCAAATATAAGCAATAGAGGTAAAAACGCCTCTATATTTGTGGGTACTACTGATGGTAATCTCGAGAGTTTGCTTAAAGTACCGACTGGGGCAAAAGAATGGCGACAGATCGGCCAACCGATAGCCCAGGCTACCCGGCCTGATCTGCCTATTCCTTACTTTACCCACTCTCCAACACTTGTCAGAGGGAGGGGTAAATATCAACTAGTCGTTTTCCCTAGCTCTTCCAATATGGAATTAGGTGCGGAAATACGAAACAAAGGCACCTACTCCCATATCCTCCGAGACCCAAAGACAGGAAAGTTGTTGAGTATTGAGGCAGGTAAAAAGTCTTCAAGAAGAGAAAGCAACCGCCGTCTGGCCAGCCGACAGAGAAAGCTAGCTGAGGCCAGAATCAAAGCAGCCATCACCTCGGCTAAGGCAAGGGAGAATTGGAACTAGGTTAGAAAAAACACCAAATTCTAAATCCTAAGCTCCAAATAAATCCTAATCTCTAAACCCTAAATCCTAAACAAATTCGAAATCCTAATGACCAAAATCCAAAACCTTCTTTCTCAAGCCATCCTGAACGAGCCGGTTCCTTCTCTCTGTGTCATCCTGAGGAGCCAGAGCGATGAAGCCGCCCTTCGGTAGGGGTAAAAATCTAGCGAGCGGAGCGAGCGCAAGGTCGCTGGCACTCAGGCTTGGGAATACTCTCGTGCGCCTTCGGCTAGATCCTTCACTTCGCCTCTCGGCTCGTTCAGGATGACGTCCTTAAATGCTGAGTTCCAA
>JALWAP010000150.1 GCA_027016315.1 Anaerolineae bacterium
CCAGGAGCCAGAAGAGCGTGCTTAGCAGGTCTTCCGGCTCGCCGAAGCGGTTCATGGGCGTGTGCGCCAGAATCGTCTGGCCGCGTGGCGTCAGGTTGTCGTCCTTGTCGTACAGCAGGAAGTAGTTCTGGTTGGTCACGAAGAACCCTGGCGCAATGGCGTTCACCCGGATGTTCGGCGAGTAGTTCTGGGAGATGTGCACCGCCAGCCACTGGGTGAAATTGCTCACCGCCGCCTTCGCCGCCGAGTACGCCGGGATGTTGGTCAGCGGCCGGAACGCGTTCATGGACGAGATGTTGATGATGTTCCCTTTGCCTTGCTCCACCATCACTTTGCCGAACACCTGGGAAGCCAGGAACGTGCCCAGGAAGTTCAGGTTGAACACCCACTGCACGGCATCGGGCGGCAGGTCGAAGAAGGGCTGCTCCGGCGTGGTCGTGGCCTGCTTCTTGTTGCCTCCGGCGCCGTTGATGAGGATGTCCACGGTCCCCCATTTCTCCAGCACGGCATCCCGTGCCGCCTCCAGCGATTCTCGGCTGAGGACGTCGGCTTTCACCGCCATCGCCTCGCCGTCCGCGGCGACGATGTCATCGACGACTTTCTGCGCGGCCTCCGGGAAGATGTCCAGCACGGCAACCTTGACTCCGGCTTTCGCCAGGGCGCGGCTCATGGCACCGCACAGCACGCCGCCTCCTCCCGTGACCACCGCAACCTGCCCGCTCACGTCGAACATTTTCTCGATGTACTCTCCCACTTGCCTCACCTCCGATTCTTTTTAACGCAAAGACGCCAAGAGGCGTAAGACGCAAAGGATTTTTAATTTGATTTTTTCTTTGCGCCTTTGCTGTCCTTGCGTCTCCGCGTTGAAATTATTTGGACAAGAAACCCGCCAGGTGTCGGCGGAAGTGGCGCTCCAGCGCCTCGTAGTGCTCCTCTTCGTGCTCTTCCAGCACCCGGAACAGCCTGTCCTTGAACCGCCAGCTTCCGTCTCCATTCTTCGCCATCAGCACCGATCCGTAGGTAACGTGGAGCACCTGCCGGGTATCGAACTGATCCAGAAGCCCCAGCAGCGCATCATCCGGAACTTCCTCCGGCATTGGGACTTTTTCCAGTTCCGCCGAAACGTGGTACGTGGCCCTGTCCTCCGGATACCTCTCACGCGCGAACCCGAGGATTTCCCGGAAGAGCGCTGGATCGGTCTGCGCAACCGCCCGCAGCGCCTCCAGGTACGAAGTCCCTGCGGTCTTCAGGTGCACCAGTTCGCCCGCTACCCTGGCGAAAATCGGGTAGATGCTGAATTTGTCCGACCCGGAATGAATGCTCATCTTGTACGGCCCGAAAGTCTGCATGATCGCCACGTGCACCGCCAGGTCTTTCTCGAACGCGTCCAGGTCGCCGATGTAGTCCACGCCTTTCTCGAACCGCCCGATGTACCTGGGCGCAAGGCTGACCCATTCCACGTCCAGCCGCCGGAACTCGTTGACGATGAACAGATGCTCCAGGTGAGTCGTTGGCGTCTCCGTTTCGTCCACCGAGACTTCCAGCTCGAACGGACGGCCTCCGGCGGTGTCCTTCAGGTGCCGGTACATCCTGACGGTGTGAGCGATGGCTTTGCCGTACTTGGCGGCGGCACGCAGCAGCGAGACTTCGTCGAACTCCAGCGTCGTGCCGTCGGCCAGCGCGAACCGCCTGCCCAGGTACCGCCGCCGCATGGAAGCTTCGTCGTCCTCCAGCGCATCCCAGGGCAGCGCTGCGACCTTTTCCCGCAGTTTTTCGACGCCCGCGGTGTGCGCTTCGTTGTCCACGTGGTCGCCTGGGTCGATAGTGAAGAACGTGAACCCGGCATCGAGCCCGGCGTCGATGTCCTCCGGGCGCTTCAGGTGGTCGGCGTCGGCGCCCCACGGCTCCTGCCAGCCTTCCTGGAACACGCCCCACATGGCGTCGTCCATCACCTGCTGCGGCGTCCTGGCGGTACGGCTCATCTCCCGCACCGACTGCTGGGCGAAGATCGGTGCAATACCGGTGCCGCACACAGCCCGCACGTGCCCCGGCGTCGCCAGGCCGAGCCGGTCGCCGAATCCCGCGGAGATGTGCAGCCCGAGCGGCTGCGGGCGCAGGTGCGGGAACACGTTGCGCAGCGCCTCAGCAATTTGGGGCGTCAGATCGCAAACCCGTAGCACCGCATCTTTCCCGTCCCATCGGATTTTCCTCGTCTCGCCGAGGAAATCGTCCACCTCAGCAGAAGACGGGGCGACGATGCCGAGCCGCTTCCTGCCTTCGAGCCTGAACAGGAAGAACGTCCTGCTACCTGCCAGGTGCAGCGAGCGAGGGTAGACATATCCATTGACCAACTTTCTAAGATCGTCCACGGCGTGCCTCCAGATATTTGGCTTCTTGTGTGTGCACACGTGTGCATTGCTCTTATACCATCTGACGACGGCTCTGTCAAAGCGGGACCGTGCCCCGTCAGATCTTCAAGCGCCTTCCCACACCCACGAATGGGCCGGGTCTTCCCGGGGTTTCATCACCCGGTTCTCTCCAGCGAGAACCCAGAGGTAGTACAGTTTGTATCCCGGCGCTGCTGCTACCGGGTGATATCCGAAAGGAATCAAGATGGTGTCGTCGTTCTCGACCACGTAGGCATCGTTGATCCCCCGTTCTGGCGAATAGATCCGCTGCATTCCAAACCCCTGAGGAGGGTGCAGCTTGTAGAAATATATTTCCTCGAGCTTGACTTCGTTTGGCGGGTCGTTGACGTCGTGCTTGTGCGGCGGGTAGCTCGACCACTCACCGGGGCGATTGAACGTCTCCCCAATCATCAGACGTTGCGCAGGTACGTTGTCCACGATGATATCGTGGACGTCCCGCACGAAGAACCCCTTTCCTCTCGCAAAATGGATTTTCACGTCCTCTGGCCTCACCACCGCGATTTCTCCAGGGCGATCCGCTGGCGCTGTAGCGATCGCTGCTTCCGTCTCGCTTGTGGCGGTAATGGTGCAGTCTGCCCCGGGTGGAAGATAGATTCCGGTTGCGGGGCCGTCAAACACGCTGGCGCGGCCGCCTAAATCCTTCCATGTCCTGCCGCCGGATGTTAATTCGCACGTGCCTGAAAGCACTACGATGCCGGTTTCCCGATTTGGATTCCCTTCGATTGAAAAGCTCTCGCCTTCGTTCAACCTCAGCACGCCGAAATCGATGTATTGGATCCCGCTTTGAGGCGCGGTAACGATGGGCGTAAACCCATGTTTCAAATTGGCCGGAACTTTCAGGTTCATCGTTTGCTCCTTGGTTGTTTTCAGCCTTTCAGCATCCCTTCGCTAAGCCCTTTGACGAAAAAGTCCCTCAGCAACACGAACGGCACGAACACAGGGACTATCGATAGGATGATCATGGCGCCGATCCTGCCGTAGACCATCGTCTGCAGCTCATCCCTCATCCAGACGATCCCCACCGGCAGTGTCTGCCATTCGTTTTTGCTCATCAGCGTGGAGGCAAAGAGAAATTCCTGCCAGATGAACACGAACGAGATGATGGTCGTGGCCGCGATGGCCGGTTTCGCTATCGGCAGCAGCACTTTGTACCACATCTGGAGCTCGCTGCAACCATCGATCGTCGCAGCGTCCCTGATCTCCATCGGGATCGTGGAAAACGCTCCACGCATGATCAGCAACCCCCATGGAAGGTTGATCGCCACGTAGGGCAGTATCAGGCCAAGCCAGGTGTTTAGCAGTCCCGCTTTGTCCTCCATGATGAAGGTTGGTATCAGGTACATGATGTACGGGATCGTCAGGACGAAAATTACTCCCATGAAGAGGAGTTCTTTCCCCTTGAATTTGTACATGCCGAACGCGTAGCCGCCCATGCTACTCGCCACGAGCACCAGGGCCACGGATACCGTCGTCACGACGACGCTGTTCAGAAAATATCGTTTGAACCCCTCCATTTTGGTGAGCACGTAGACGTAGTTCGCCAGCGTGACGTGCTTCGGGATGACCGTCGGAGGGAAATGGTAGATGTCCGCGGTCGGCCGGATGGACGTGATGAACATCCAAAGCACCGGTAGCAGGTATAGCACCACGATCACCGAGACCAGCAAGTAGAGCGGTACCTGGCGTTTCTTTGCAATCCTTTTCCACGATTGTGTCATCAGAACCTCTCTGCTTCTTCTGGGTTGAGCAACTTGTTCAGTACCCAAGCGAGCACTAGGATGATAGCTGCAGTGATGTACGCCACCCGTGACGCCAGCGCCATGTCCAGCCTTTCGAAAGCGGCTTTCCACGCGTAAAGGTAGAGTGTGAGCGTCGAAATGCCGGGTCCGCCTTCGGTCACCACTTTTGGTAAATCGAAGACTTTGATGGAATTGATCGTGACCCAGATGGTTCCGATCAGGATGTATGGGCGTAGGAGAGGCAGGATGATGTACCTCACCTCGTGCCAGTAGTTTGCCCCGTCGACCCTGGCGGCTTCACGCAGGCTGTCGGGGATGCTCTGGATGCCGGATAGGAAGATGATGAAAGTGAAGCCGATCATCTTCCACGACCGTGCGATGACCAGCCCGTAGAGAGCGGTGGTTGGGTCGGCAAACCAATCTCGGTCCCAGTTGGAAATGTGGAGCACCCGCAAAAAGTTGTCGAAAATCCCCAGGTCCGGTGCAAGAATCCACGCAAAAGTAACGCCGACGAGGGAAAGCGGGATAATCATGGGTAGGTAGAACGAGATCTGATAAACCTGTACCCCTTGTTTTAGCTCACTGACCAGCAAAGCGAGCAGCAGTGAGATGCTGAGCGTCAGAATGAAGTAGGGTATGGCAAATTTCAGCTGTACGATGAGTGCTGCGTGCAGGAATCCGTCGTGGAGTATGGTATCCACGTATCCTCTCACCCCGATGAACTTCGGGGTGGGATCGGTGGCGTAGTTGTACTCTGTGAACCCCAGGTACCCCGAGAAGAGAATTGGGAAAGCAATGAAAAGGAAAATGAAAATCAGGGTGGGGGAGAGGAAAAAGAGCAGGTTCAGTTTTTCGTAGATTTTTCTCTTTTTTCGCTGGCTCAGCATTCTCTCGTCTCCTCGGTTCGGGGAGCGAGGCGAACCCCGCTCCCCGTGTTTCCCGTTATTGAGGCGCCCTCATGTCCGTGAAGTCCAGATTGGCGCTGTCTTTCTTGATGCCGTTGAGGGCGTCTTCCACGCTCATCCTGCCGTATGCCGCCTCAGGCAGATACTTGGAGAGGATGTCGAGGTACTTCTCCATGTCCTTGAACAGTGGAATTGGTTTGGAGTGGCTGGCGATCGCCAGGATCGTAGGCATTTCGCCTTTGAACCAGGTGATGCCGTCCCCGTAGTACGCTTTCAACGCGGGGAGCTTGCCGTAGTGGTTGAAGCTCCACTGCTGGAAGTACTTGGAGAAGATCTCCTCCCGGATGAATTGTTTGCCGAGGTCTTTGTTCGGCGAAACCTTCGGGATCCAGACGGAGTGCGTCCAGATGATGCTGCCGTTCTTGTCGGAGCCCGGCCAGCCCATGTAGGCGATGTCCGATTCGTTCTTCGTTACGCTGACCAGCTCCATAGCGTGGCTCTGGGCCGCCAGCAACGTCCCAGCCTGCCCGGTCTTCCACTTGGAGTAGCCAGCATCGTCGGTGGTAGTCCACGCGCCGAGCCCATCTTTGTGCATCTTCTGCAGGTATGTGAGCCACTTCTTGGCGGCGTCGCTGGTCACGTCGAATCCTTTGCCGTCCTTTGCCACGCAGTGCCCCGTCATGGCGATCAAACCGGAGCAGTAGTCGTACTGCATGTACTCCCGATCCCAGATCTCGACGTGTGCTCCTGCCGGGGCGTTGGGCTTGATCTTCTCGAAGTAGCCGAAGAAATCGTCCTCGTTCCAGCTCGGTATCGGCATTGGATGGCCGTCCTTCCACAGGCCGGATTTCTTGAATATCTTGGTGTTGACGCCGATGATGGCTACTTCGCCCATGAACGGGAGCACCGGGTAATAGGTGCCGCTGCCATCCGGTTTCTTGTAGTGTCCGGCGGCCAGGAACCCCGCCACGAACTTGTCCTTGGCCATGTTGCCGGTGAGCATGTCGTCCATCGGCTCGAGCCAGCCGCCGGTGATCAGCGGCGCAAGCATGGAGCCGCTACCCCCGACGAAGACATCCACCGGTGTCTTGCCGTTCTTCCATTCTGTGATGTAGGTAGGTGCGCTCCACTTGTTAACCCGCGTGAGTTCGACTTTGACGCCGGGGTGTGCTTTCTCGAACCTCTTGGCGACTTCCTCGAGCGGGAATTTCTTGAAGATCCAGGGCGGTGCGCTGACCCGGAGCACCTGGGTCTTCGCAGCAGGTGCTTTCGTCGGTGCGGCCGGCGCCTTAGTGGGTGCCGGTGCCGGGGTGGGGGTCTTCTTTGCCCCGCACGCGGAAACCAACATCGAGACTACCAACAGCAAAGCCATTACCGTAAACCATCGATTTTTGTACCTGACCGACATTTTTCCTCCTCTTCCATCGTTGGAATTAGATGTGAAACCGAACACGACACCAATGGCAAGTTCTTCGTTCCCGCTATCACCTCCTTTTCGATGGGATCGACCGTCCACGCGACAGCGCTCTGGTGCTGGTGGCTCTTTTCATGGAGCACTTCTCCTGACCACCAGCTCTGGCGTGAAAACGGCGGTCTCACATTTCCCCGAACATCCTCCCATTTGCTCCAGCAGCATTTCCGCTGCTTTTCTACCAACTTCTTCCCGCTGAATGCGGCACGTGGTTAGCGATGGCGTTACCAGCCCCGCGAGCATGATGTCGTCGAATCCCACTATGGCGACGTCGTTCGGGACGCTCGCTCCAAGTTCGCTGCAAGCCCTGAGCGCGCCCACCGCAACCAGATCGTTGTAGCAGAAGATGGCATCCACTTCCGGATGCGTCGAGAGCAGGGATTTGGTCGCATCATACCCGCCTTCCACGTTGGAATCGCAATGCACGACGAGATCGGGCGTGTACGGCAGGCCGGCCTCCGCCAGGGCTGCTTTGTAACCTTCGAACCTCCTTCGCCCGCTGTGGGATGTCTCCGGACCGGCCAGGAACGCAACTCTCCTGCGTCCGCCATCGATCAGGTGATTGGTGGCTATCTTTCCGCCATGAACGTCGTCCACCATGACCACGCCGACGGACGGAGCTTCGTTCTCCAGGTCTCTGTTGACCAGAACCGCCGAGTAAAAGAACCCGAGGGAATCCACGAGGTGCTTTTCGTCGAGCCTGGAGCTGCAAGTTAGGACGCCATCGACGCGATATTCGGCCAGCGATTCCAGAACGTCCAGTTCACGCTGCGGGTTCTCTTCAGTACTGCAGAGGAACACATTGTATCCTTCAGCGTACGCGACTTTTTCCACCCCTTTCGCAAGATCAGCGAAGAACGGGTTGGAGATGTCCGGCACTATCAGCCCGATGATGCCGGTGCGGCTCGTGGCAAGGCTCCTGGCTATACCGCTGGGACGATAGCCAAGCCTCTCGATCACTTCCAGTATCCGGCGCCTTGTGGGCTCGCTGACTTCTCCTTTGTTGTTGACGACCCTGGACACTGTCATCAGCGAGACTCCGGCTTCCCTCGCCACGTCTGCCATGGTCACCCGATTGTTCATGCCGTCCCTCTGCTTTGAAGCTTGTGTTAACGCTCACGTGAGCGGTAACGTTAGCGTTAACAGGGTAACACAACCTGATCGACGTGTCAAATCTGAGTTTCTCAGGTTTGGGTATCGCAGAACCCGGCTTTTGTGTGAGAGGGTTTCAAGCAGCCGCCCTACTGCTGCACGGGAAGGATTGTGCCTGTGTTCTCTCCACCATGGTATACTGTGGGCCGTGGATCGGGGCATCCGGAGGTGGTTTCGTTGCAGAAAGCAAATAAGCATGCGGCTGCGATAGCTTTGCTCTCGGCGCTCATCGGGCTTTTCGATGTGTTCAGCGCATTCTACGTGGGCTCGAATCCGGGAAGGTTGCGGCTGCTGTCCAGGTTCGTGGACAAGGAAGTGCAATACGGAACCCGAACGGTCACGGTGATGGCCGGATTCGTCCTGATGGCGATAGCGTGGCGGCTGGCGCTCCGCAAACGTGAGGCATGGAGCATCGCTGTCTGGACGGTTACCATAACCGGAATCACACACCTAGCCAAAGGGCTGGACATCGAGGGGACGGTGATAAGTTTCGCTTTCCTGGGACTTCTCATTGCGTTCAGAAACGACTTCACTGTCCGGTCGGATCCATTTGCCTGGAGCTATGTGCTGTTCGTTGGGCCGTTCGCCATCCTGTTCATTCTGGCGTATGTGCTCCTCGGGTTCTGGGTTTTCCGATCCGAACTTGTCCCCCATGGCTTCGATCTGACCAAAGCCCTTTCCGAAGGGATAAACCTGCTGACGTGGGGGCCTCCCAGCCTGTATCACCCGGTCGGGGAGAGGGCTTTGTGGTTCTTCCGATCGCTGCACTGGATCGGGCCTGCGGTTTTGCTCTACGTGGTGTGGGTTGTGACGAGGCCGGTGCGCCATGCGCACGAGCGCACTCTGCGGGACGAGAGGTACGTCTCCGCACTCGTCAGGCTCTACGGCAGCGCGCCGGTGTCCTATTTCGCTCTGATGCCGGACAAGCGGTTCTTCTTCGACGCATCCGAGGAAGTGGTCATCCCCTACACACTCATCGGCAACATCCCCCTTGCCCTCGGCGACCCGATAGGCCCTCCTCACAAGGTCGCGGATGCACTCAGGGACTGGGTTGCCACTTGCGAATCCAACGACTGGCTTCCGGCGTTTTACCAGACGACCGATCGGTTCCTGGCCGAATTTCGATCCAACGGGTTTCTCCTCCTCAAGATCGGGGAGGACGCCGTGATCGATCTGAAAAGCTGGACTCTTTCCGGCAAGAAGAAGCAGAATCTCCGGACGGCTGTGAACAAGGGCAACCGACTGGGGTGGAGATTCGAGATGTTCAGAGACGTGCTCGACGATCAGCATGTGGCAGAAGAGATCAGGCGTATCTCGGACGAGTGGCTGGCGGGGAGGAGCGAACTGGCGTTCTCCATGGGGGGAACTCACATCGAGGGGAACCCGGAGGAGCGGCTGTCTGTGGCGTTCGACGCCGACGGATCCGTACTCGGGTTCCTTACCTGGGCCCCGGTGTATGCCCGCCGCGGCTGGAACCTGGATTTCATGCGCAGGAGGCTGGACGCTCCACACGGGCTGATGGAATATCTCATCACCAAATCTTTGCTTTTGTTCCAGGAAGAGGGATTCGAGATGGCTTCGTTGGGGATGGCTCCGCTGGCAAACATCAGCGATGGGGAAAATGACTTTCCTATGTTGGCGCGTGCACTATCGCTGGTGTATGAGAAGATGTCCAGCGTTTACGCCTACAAGTCCCTGCAGATGTTCAAGGCCAAGTTCGGCCCGGAGTGGGAAGACCGCTATCTGGTCTACAGCAGCAATCTGGCGATCCCGCAGGTTCTGTTTGCCGTGGTGAAAGCCCACATTCAGGACGTTTCGCTGATCTCCATGGTCATCGGCGGGATGCCCTCGCCCCAGAGGATCGTCAAATCACTGAAGGATGCGCTCGCCCAGCAGCGGCTCAGGGTGCATCCACCGTCGGAGGAGGAGTGAATTGAGCTGGATCGTCAAACATCCTTTCACTACGACGCTGTTCCTTGCGATTTTCGTCGTCGGGGTCTTCACTGGCCCGGCACTGGGCCGTGAGATCTCTCCATCGGTCTTGAAGACATGGGGAACGGGGCCCCAGAAGATTTTCGAAGGCAAGTGGTGGACCATTTTCACGATGGTCTTCCTCTGCAACGATGCTTTCATGCTCTACGGAGTCATCCTGGCGGGAGTGCCCATCATGGCGATGGCGGAGTCCCGGCTTGGCGTTGGCGTCACCGTGGCGGTCTATTGGGGCGTGCAGGTGGTGGTGTGGCTGCTGATTGCCGCCATCTTCCGGGTCCTGATGGTGCGCGGCATAGGCCCTGGCCCGGAGGTATACCCTATGACGGACATCGGTCTCTCGGTGGGGCTGTTTGGCGTGGTAGGCGTCCTGTTGATAGCGCTCAATCGATCTCCTGAGACCGTGCGGGCGTGGCAGACGATTGCTCTGGAAGCGGGCGTGCCGCTGTACCTGGTTTTGAAGTGGGTTCTGATGCCGGAATGGCTGGCGGATACCGGGCACTGGATCGCTCTTTCCTTGGGTTTCCTTATCGGGTTGCTCCTTTGAGGATCAAATTCCTTCGAATCTTACCGTAACGACCCTGTCCAGCCCGGCGAGGTCTCGGTGAATGGCGATTTCAGCGTTCGGGAACGAATCCCGTGCCAGCGATGCCAGCTTCTCGCCCTGGTCTGCACCCATTTCCATGGCGATGAGCCCGTTTTCGGTATCGATCCTCGATCTGGCCTGCGCCAGGAGCCTGCGATAGTGATCCAGACCGTCTTCGCCTCCGTCAAGCGCTGATTTCGGTTCGTAGAGCCTGATCTCCGGTTGGAGCAGTGGGATTTGCCGTGTTGGGATGTACGGAAGGTTGGCTGCGATGAGCTGTATCGGGCCTGCGATAGGCGCGATCAAATCGGCTGCGACGAGGTCGATTCTTGCTTTGTGGAATGAGGCGTTTCGTTTCGCCACGTGTAGCGCATCGAGGGAACTGTCGAGAGCTACTATACGACGTGATATTTCGTGTAGTGAGTTTAAATATACCAGGCCAACGGTGAGACCAAGCGATACAGCTACCGATACTGCTATCGCACCGCTGCCAGCGCCCACGTCTGCCATCAGGGCAGGGTGGTTTTGCCGCCGCAGGAAATCGAGGGAGATGTCGACCAGGAGCTCGGTCTCCGGGCGCGGGATCAGAACGTTGGGAGTGACGAAGAAATTCAGCCCGTAGAACTCTTTGACGCCCAGGATGTACCCCAACGGCTCCCGCTGTGTTCTGCGGGCAAGAAGCTGCCGGAATGCCGCTTCTTCCTCGGAGGTCAGGATTCGCTCTGGGTGGGCGAACAGGGTGGATCGCTCCCAGCCGAGCGCTTTGCAAAGCAGCAAGTCGGCATCGAGCCGTGGAGATTCGACTCCCGCCCGGTTCAGTTGCTCCGCTCCATCTCTGCGTGCTTTTTCCACGTTCATGCTACGGTCTCCGGGCGGATTATACCACCGGCCGCCGACGACCATCCAGCGGCGAGGGGAGCGTTCCCTTATGCAGGCTTTTCGATCCCCGCGGCTTCAGCTTCTTTCGGTGAGTAGCACTTTTGTACGCCCAGAAGCCTCCAGAATCGTGCGAGCAGGCCTGTGCCCGGCCACGGCACGCAGAAAAAATCGTCATCGGGCGCGAACAGATCTTCCGGTAACCCGGCTTTGCGCCAGGCGTCTCTCAGTTCGAGGAACTCTCGATCGTCGAGTCTCAGGAACCAGGAGTCAATTTCGTCGAAATATGCGAACTTTGGTTGCTGCGTTTCGAGTATCGGACTATCGTCCATCAGAAGGCGAAATGTGGAAACGACCGAGCAGCGCTTTATCCAGCCTATCAGTTCTTGTACAAACGCTTCTTTCTCGTCAGGGTCTTCTGGAAGGCTGCCTTCGCGCTTTGTATCGCCTTTGCACTCCTTTCGGGGGGCCAGTATCTCTGCCCTGAAGGATGTACACCATCGTGCGACGGTACGCGCGGTCACTCCGAGAGCCCTATCTTCTGGAAAGCCCGGAAGACCCCACCAAAACGTGTCCGCGAGGTAGGTCCCCATTCGGTCAGTTTTCTTTCGTGCGGATAAGCTGCTTCGTCCAGAGCTTGGCGGACACCCAAAACAGCAGGAAGAAGGGGGCTAAGAAGTCGAACACGCCCCAACCATGCTGGCCTTTCCCTATCATGCATGCCAGCGCGCTCCAGGAAGCGCTCCGGAACGCGATGCAGAGTAACCACGCTACGATGCCTACGGGTACTGCCAAGGCGATCGTCAGGAGGACTGCTCGCTGGCCGGTTGAGAAGCGTTCCCTCTGGAGCCTGGCTGCCCACCAGCCCAAAAAGGCCGGAATCAGTATGAAGACCATCGCAAAGGCAAGCATCGTCAAAGGACCAAATGTCATCTCAAGCAGGAGCAATCGGATGGATTGTAGCGAGATTTTCTCTATATGGACGACTTCCTCCATCGCCGTGAGTCTGCTCATTACTTTCAAGAGCTTGTAGAGGAGTATCCACAAGAGAATCCAAGTCACGCCCACGGCCACACTGGAGACGACCACCTGGAGGCTGGATTTCACATTGCTCCCGTGCTTTTTAGTCGCGGCGGCCATTTCCCTCCTCCCGACAATCTTTGAGCTTCTTCCAGTAGTACTTGAACACGCTACGCCCCAGGTTGGAAAGGCTGGCGTAGGCGACGCCTTTCTTCCCTCCGGCGACGACGAACCGCTCGTCCGCCAATGCGGCGATCGCTTCCCTGACTTCCTCTTTTGTGAGTCCCGTGACCTTCACAAGGAAGTCTTCGTTTGCATCGTCGACCTCCGCCAGAGCGGCGAGGACATACAGGACTTTTGGATCTCGGGCTAAGCGTGCCAGCCGTTCCCTGTCCTCACGTAAGAATCGACTTGAATCTGGCGGAGTCCTGCGTCCACTTTCGCCTTGCCCAGTAGGCGAGGATTGCTTCAGCGATTGCTGCGAATGAAATGGAAAAGACGAAGACATCGTAGAGATTTCCTCCTTCCGGATATGCCCTGCTGTACAGCGCCCCACAGACCAAGAGGAGCGTTCCGCTGAGTATCTTGTCCCACTGCTTTGCGATCCAGCCGCCCGAGATGCTTACTGTGCCGATCCAAAGCCACACGGCGGTCACTACGGTCGGCATTTCTTTCCCTCCTGCGAGGAAGTATGAAATCGGTATGATCACGATGGCCGCAACGATGAATCCCCACCAGGGGAGCTCCATAGCTGTGGACCTTGTCGAGAACCGCGGGGAACCTGTATGCAGTATTTCCCTGGTGATCCATTGGCTGAAGATGACCGGAAGACCCAGTGCGGCGAGCAATAGCAGGTAAAACAGCACCGTATCCACGCCTGCTCTGTGAGCTGCTATTCCGATCACCAGGGCGAGCGCGCTCGCAACGGCTGCGATGGCCGCCGCAGGCCAGGAGGATACGAACGCTACGTTCCGGACGGTTTGTCTGATTTCAATAGCCCTTTTCACGTGTTCTGGAGCAGGACAATCCCAGTCGTTCATCGGCACCTCCTTTGGTAGGTCTGCCCTACTCGTTTCTCTGCACAATTATTGTTTCCTTTTTTGTGTTGATACCTTACCACCGTTTGCTACGGGTGTCAAATCTACTGGACGGAGAGACGAATTATCCTGGATTGCCTGTGAACCCGAAGCTCCTTTGCTTGAAGGCAAGATGCTGTGCTATACTTGGACTGGTAAGACATAATGCAGGTTTTTTCGAGGAGAACACGGGGTGTGGAAAAAGCCCTATCACCTGAACGGAAGGAATAGCGCTCGACGGAGGGCTTTATGGCTGTGAGTTCCGCCACAAAAATAGCTGCATCCTTTGGACTTAGCGAAGAGGACCTGTACCGTCAGGCTTTGGAGAGCTTCCTTCGCGACAAGAAACGCCAGGTGTTGCAGATGAAGCTGGAGATCTTAGCGCGTTATGGTGCCAAGTCGATAGCTGACTTGGAAGCCAGGATAGCGCGCGGGGATGTGGTAGAACATCCTGCATGGGAAGACCTCATTGTCGCCGAGAACCTGGAAGAACACTTGGAAGAGCTCGATGCGTATCTTGCAGACCTACAGAGCGCTGAAAAGAATAGCGCTGAGTGAGTTCGGCGACATCGTCGTTAGTGCGGTGGTCGTGGCGCTTCCGACTGGCGACCCTCTGAAATTGCGGCTCGAAATAGTAGACGGTTCTTTAGTTGACATATTCATCTCTTCGACCGGGCGATATTCTTACCACTGGGAACGCAGATTGATTGGAGGGGGTATTTACCGTCACGACAATGCCCCGCACGAACGTTGGCGGAACGTATCTACTTTTCCCAAGCACTTCCACAATGGCGGTGAGTACAACGTAGTGGAGAGTCACATCAACGACAACCCTGAACAGGCGATTCGGGAATTCCTTGCATTTGTGCGCGAAAAGTTGCTGTCGTTGTCAGAGAGGTCATAGGTTTTCTACGAAAGCATCCCTGGTTTCTCTTGGTGGAGATCGGGCAAATTCAGAAGTTTAGATCCCCTCTCTTTCTATCGGTACCAATGTTTGGGCTGTCGCGCGTGAGCGGAGTGTTTCGCGTACTTTCGGCCAGAATTCTTTGAAAAACTGGCTGTGCCGGTACGCTTGCAGGTCTTCGTCCGAGTCCCAGTGGCTGATGGTCACCAACGTGTACGGGTCTTCTTTGTCGTGGAAAAGCTCCAGCTTGCGCATCCCTTTTTGGGCGCGTACGACCTTGCTTCCTTCTTCGTAGAGCTCGGCCAAACGGTCGAAAGCCTCCGGCTTTGCCGGTAGAAATACAAGCCTGACAATCATGTATGCCTCCTTGAGTATTCGGACCGACTCTAAACGGGTTTCGCCGAGTTCATTTCACTTTCGCCGATATGTTCTCGATTTTCAGGCCAGTGGTTATCCTTTTACTGACGATGTACCAGTCGGAAATGGTTCTGAATCGATCCGACGGGACTGTGAGAGGCCCTTCGGACACGCCTTTGACTTTGTTCCGAATGCCGTATCTGTACAGCGGTTGGTACAACAGGATCGCTGGAACGTCGTCTATGAAAGCCTGCTGGAAGGAAGCGTACAGCCTCACCCGCTCTTTGATGTTCAGGGTGAGCCTGGCTTGCTCCATGGCTTCATCGGCCAGCCTGTTTGACCACCCACCGAAGTTTTGCCCTCGCTCGTACTGGGTTGAGTGCCACATCGGGTAGGGATCTGGATCTCCGGGCAGCGACCACGAGATCAGCGCTGCGGAGAAGTTGTGTGGGTAAAGGTAGTCGGACACCAATTTGGAGAAGTCCACAACCCGAGGAATCGCTTTGACGCCGATCTTTGCCCACTGGGAGGCCGCCATTTGTATCATTTTCACGTGCACCGGGTCTTTGTCGGTGACGATTATGAACTGAAGCGGTTTCCCGTTTTTCTCCCTGACTTTGTTGCCGTTCTCATAATGCCACCCGGCGGATTCGAGTAACTCTTCCGCCTCGGTCGGGTTGTACTTGTAATGATGCACAGCGGGGCTGTACGCCCAGTTCTCCGGCAGGATGGGGGAATCGATGACCCGTCCGTATCCATGCAGCACTTTTTTGATCAGCGTCTGCCGGTCGAGCCCCAGGATCAGAGCGTGCCGCACGTCCTTGTCCTGGAAGAACGGAAGCGTTGGGTCTTTCAGATTGAAGACTATCATGGTCTCCCGGGCGATGGGAGGGAGGTAGAGGTTCATATCCTTGAGCTTTTCTGCCTCGTCCATCAGGGCAAGCGGTATGTTCCCGACGCCGTCCACATCACGTCTACGGTAAGCTGCAAAGGCGCTTTCTCGGTCCGGGTAGAACCTGAACTGGACTTTCGAGAGGTAGGGCTGTTTCTTCCAGGGGTAACGTTCGTTGGGCACCAGGGTCGCTTTCGACCCCGTGATCGATTCGATCTTCCACGGGCCAGAACCGAGTGGGTGCATATTGAGCTTAGAACTGAACATTTCGGTGATCGGAACGTGTTCCCACTGCTTTTTCGAAACGATGCCCTGTGTGGTGTAGTCCAGGAATGGAGCGTAAGGCGCTTTGAGCTTGAAACGCACGGTGTGGGGACCTGGCGTCGTTACTTTGACCTGGCTCCACAGGCTATGGATGTCCGGCGGCCCGGGGTACTTTTGGTCCTGAAGCAGCCCAATCGTGAATGCGACGTCGGCCGAAGTGATGGGCGAGCCATCTTGCCAGGTAGCGCTTTCGTCCAGGTAGAACGTGTACGTCAGTCCGTCGGGAGAAACCTGCCATCTCCTGGCCAGGTCAGGGAGCACGTTGCCGTGTTCATCCAGCTTCGTCAGCCCCCGAAATACAAGGGCGCACAGGTCTCGGTCGACGTCGTTGTACTGGGAGAGCACCGGATTTATGTGCTGTGGAAATCCAGCCACCCCCTCGACGTAAGCCCCGCCCTTACCAGGGACGATTTTCGTCACGTAAGTGTACGAATGACGGCTGAGCAGTCCCAGGAGCAGAACTGCGCCGAGCGTAGCAAGTACGAGCTGCCATCCGAGACGCTTGTTCATTGGGGTGAGGGTGGGTGAACCCCGCCAGGGTATCCGGCAGGGTTCGGGTGGTCACTTCTGCAGGATCACGTTGAGCAGGGCCACGGAAAAGAATACAATGGATACCCCTATCGTGGCCTGGAAGATCGTCTTCTCGACGCCCCGGCGGGTTTTGTAGATCGTATCTCCACCGAAGACTGCTCCCAGGCCAGCGCCTTTGGATTGCACAAGAACAAGAACGATGAGCGTGATCGCCAGGATGTCTTCGATGATGTCCAGGTAAATTTCCATCTGTAAAATTCCTCCCGTTTCTCGAATATGACGAGCAATTATAACCCCCTATACCCTCAGGCAGCAAATCGACGCGGCAAGTGCGCCACGAAATCGGCGAGGGCACGGGTCGGCAGACCATCTTTGGGCCGAACCGTTGGCCGACCTGACGTCAGAACAGGCTCAACTGCTGGTATTCGTCGTTAGAACCGGACTCTTCTTCCTCTTCCACCGGGTTTTCCTTGACCATCTTCAGCAGTTCCGGTATCTTGTGGAAGTCCTCGCGCAGGTCCTCTTTCCACCTTCGCTGGCGGAGCGCCGCGGCCGGGTGGAATAGAGGGAGGTAGACCGTGTTCCCGATTCGCTTGTACCGCCCATGGATCTTGGAGATGCTTTCTCCCGGGAAGTACCGTTCCATGGAAAATCGCCCCAGCGTGACGATCACTTTCGGCTTGATGATCTCTATTTGCTCGTCGAGGTACGGGGCGCACGCGGCCAGTTCCTCCGGTTTGGGATCCCTGTTTCCCGGTGGTCTGCATTTCACCACGTTAGTGATGAAAACCTGATCCCGCGAAAGCCCGATCTCTTCCAGAAGCTCGTCCAGGAAATGCCCGGACGCCCCGACGAATGGCCTCCCGAGCCGGTCTTCGTGAAACCCAGGAGCCTCCCCTATGAACATGATCTCTGCATCTTCCGGTCCTTCCCCGGGAACCGGGTTCGTCCTGCTGTACCCCAGGTTGCACTTTCGGCACGAAGCTATTTCTCTGTTCAGTTCCTCGAGTCTTCCCATCGTATGCCTCCTTACGTGTTCACCTTCAAGTCGAAGCGCTCGGCCGCTTGTGACCAGATTCTTTCGAGTTCCTTTGGGTCGGGATTCGGGTTCGTCATCAGAAGAGCGTCCTCGCCATCCGGTTTGTAGTAGTTCTCCCTACGACCCACCACCCGGAAGCCGAGCTTTTCGTACAGCTTGATAGCACGTTCGTTGGATGGCCGCACCTCCAGGGTTATGCTCGATGCGCCTTTTGCGAGCGCCCATTTGATCGCTGCGATCATCAACAGCGTCCCGATGCCTCTCCCTTGCCATTCCGGCTTCACGCCGATGGTAGCGATCTGCAATTCGTCGACCACGAACCACGCAACGAGGTAGCCGACCGCCTCGCCATCGTGCTCAGCCACCAGTTGGTAGCCGTGTGGATTGCTGGCTACTTCATATTCGAACGATTTTTCCGGCCACGGGGAGCGAAACAGCGCCTTTTCCATCCCCGCCACTGCCGGTATGTCTTCGGCAGCCATCGGTCTGATGACGAGCTTCGGTTTCACGCCTTATATCTCCCGCGGCAGATAAATCGGCGAGAGGGTGATCGGGTCGTCTTCGTCCCCCTTTGCGAGGCGTTCCCACGCCATAGCACCCAAGACCCCAGCGCGCCGGATGTTTGTGCCCGGCGCCGCGAGGCGAAATTTCAGCCCCGCTTGTTTCAGCGTGCTAATCGCAGGCTCGGAGATTTCTCCGGTGACGAGGATTTCTGTACAGATCCCGCTCAGAGATGCACTCATTTCTTCCACGCTCCCCAGGCTGTAGTCTCCCATCGGTCTTAGTGCATTGTCGCTCGAAGGCGGGTACAGCGCCCAACACACCCGCCCCCTTCCGGCCTGGAGCAGGGCGAGGACCGGAAGGCCTTCCCGCACGTGAGGGTACGCTGCCACGTCGAGCGTCGGAATCCCGACCAAAGGCTTTCCCGTCACCGCCACGATCCCCTTGGCGGCGCTCAAGGCGATACGCAAGCCTGTGTAGGATCCGGGTCCCAAAGCGACGGCTATGCCGGTCAGGTCGGGGGTTTTGAGGCCGGCTTCTCTGACCATCGAATCCACCTTTGGTATGAGCTCGACGGTATGTCTGCGGCGGGAGAACCAGGAATGTTCGGCCGCCACTTTTCCCGTGCTTTCGTCGAACAGCGCAATGCTCGCCTGCTCTGTAGATGTATCCATAGCCAGTATCATCGTCCCGCCTCCAGGGCCTTCAGCCATCTCATTGCGAGTTTCACACCGCGTGCACCCTTTCCCTGCACCGTTATGCGCCGTGAGTTTTCCCCTTCGTGGTGCATCTCGATCCAGAGGTGGGAAGCGGGCAGCAACGGCTTCACTTTCTCCGCCCACTCGATTACAACAATGTTCTCTTCACTCAGGATTTCCACCAGCCCGATGGAGATCGCTTCGGCGGTGGACGAGGCTTTCGCTCCCAGCCTGTAGCAGTCCACGTGGAAGAACGACCTGGATTCGAGATGGTATTCGTTTATCAGCGTGAAGGTTGGGCTGGTGATCCTATCCGGAATGCCGAGCCCGCTGGCGATCCCTTTGGTCAGCATGGTTTTCCCTGCACCAAGGTCTCCTTCCAGTGCGATGACATCGCCGGGCAGCAATAGCTTCCCAAGCTCTTTCCCCATGCGCAGGGTATCGTCCGGCGATTTGCTCACTGTGGTCCAAGAAAATTTTTCTTTCAAGATCGTTTACCAGCCATGTTAGTCGCCACGCGCAATGCAAGCAACGGACAAGAGATTATAGCATCCTGGCGCAGTGTGTAGAAATCAGAATGACCTTATAAAATTGATTTGCTACTAACTTAGTCCAAATTTTGCAAATCTTCATGCAGGATTTGACTATATCCCGATGAGGTGTATAATGTTTCACGTAAGTTCCCCTCAGGCTGTTCATCGGGGGAAAGCGATTCCAATTCAAAGACGATCTGTGTTTTTGTGGTTCCCAATTAAATCACGAAAGGGGGTGGTGCATCGAAACGATTGGGATGTTATCTGTAGTTTCTGAGCAAGTGTGCGATATCTACATTAGCTAAAGGAGGAAATCGTAATGAAATCCAAGAAGTACCTGATGATCTTTGCCGTGTTGGTCATGTTGCTCCCGTTGGTGCTGACCGCATGTGGCGGCGCCAAGCAGGCTCCTACGCCGGCTCCGACCAAGAAGGCGGCCGCCAAGGCTCCTGCTCCCACCAAAGCCCCTGCAAAGAAAGAAGAGAAGATCCCTGAGGGTGCCACGGTGGTTGAGTTCTGGCATGCGTTCGGTGGCGGACGTAAGCTGTTCATCCAGCGCATGGTCGATGACTTCAACTACACCCATCCCAAGATCTACGTGAAGGCTGAGTTCAAGGGTTCCTACAGGGACACCTTGAACGCCGCGATCTTGGCGGCCAAGCAGGGCAACCCGCCTCACATCGTCCAGATCTTTGAGGTCGGTTCCCAGATGGCGCTGGATTCCGGCATTTTCGTCCCGTTTGCCTCTCTTGCCAAGCCGGACGAATACCAGCCTGACGATCTGATCGATGGGGTCGCCAAGTACTACAACTTCGGCGGCAAGTTCTACTCCATGCCCTGGAACTCCTCGAACCCGATTCTCTACTACAACAAAGACATCTTCAGGAAAGCGGGTCTCGATCCTGAAAAGCCGCCTCGGACTTTCGAGGACATGCTCAACGTCTGCGATAAGATCGTTTCCAGCGGGGCTGCCAAGAACTGCGTTTCCTGGCCTCTGCACAGCTGGTTCTTCGAGCAGTGGATGGCGGTCCAGGGAGCTTTGCTCGCCAACAACGGCAACGGCCGTGACGGCAGGGCAACCGAGGTCAACCTGACCAGCCCGGCTGCCAAGCGGATCGTCAAGTGGTGGAAGGAGATGTACGACAAGCACTACTATGCCTACAGCGGCAAGTTGGAGGACTGGGACGGCGCCGATGCGATCTTCGTCTCCGGTCAGGCCGCCATGGAAATTACTTCCACCAGTGACGTGGTGAACCGCCAGCGTGACGCTGCGGAGAACGGCTTCGAGCTCGGCACCTCCTACCTGCCTTACCCCGGCGATCAGCCGTGGCACGGCGTGGTGGTCGGTGGCGCGAGCCTCTGGCTGACCAAGAACCATCCGCAGAAGGAGCTTGATGCGGCCAAGGAATTCGTGATCTGGTTCACCAACATCGAAAACGCAGTCCGCTGGCACAAGGGAACCGGCTACTTCCCGATCCGCAAGTCCTCCGTCGACGTGCTGCAGAAGGAGCACTGGTTCGAAAGGAATCCGGCCTACAAGGCTGCGTTCGATCAGCTGCTCAAGACCAAAGCCGATCGCGCCACGCAGGGCGCTTTGATGGGGCCGTTCCCCCAGATCCGCACCATCATCGAGCAGGCCATCGAATCGGTTCTGGCGGGCAAGGCTTCGGTCGACGATGCCCTGGCGGACGCCAAGAAGAAAGCGGACAAGGCTCTGCAGGACTACAACGCTTCCATCAAGTGAGCCAGTTTCTGTAGGAGCCGTGAGTAGTGGCAGAGGGACCTCCCTCTGCCACTTTTCGAACTTCGTCGATAAAAGAAGGGGGTGTGTATGTACACAGCGAAATTCAAAAGCAAGACGCTACCGTTCATTTTGTTGTCCCCCACGCTGATAATCCTTGCAATTTTTCTGTATTATCCGGTGATACAGACGTTCAGGCTTTCGGCGTACAGGACGGCGTTCCTGGGGATGAAGAAGCATTTCATCGGGTTGGGCAACTACATCGAGCTGATCCACAGCGCTGAATACTGGCATACCGTCTGGGTGACGATTGTCATCACGACGCTCGTTGTCGTACTTGGGATGGGAATATCGCTTTTCATTGCGCTTTTGGCTAACAAGCCCATCAAAGGCGCACCGATTTATCATTTGCTTTTGATCTGGCCTTATGCTCTTTCTCCTGCGGTCGCCGGCGTCGTTTTCCTGTTTTTGTTCTCTCCGGGATTCGGCCCTGTGAGCTACCTGACCGCGAAGCTTACAGGATTGAGCTTGAACTGGCTCGGAGATCCCACCCTTGCACTGATTTTAATCGTGATGGCGAGCATCTGGAAGAACCTCGGTTACAACATCGTGTTTTACCTGGCCGGGTTGCAAAACATAAACACCGAAGTGCTCGAAGCTGCGGAGATCGATGGGGCGGGGGCCTGGAGGAAGTTCTGGTCTGTCACGTTCGCCCTGCTATCTCCCATGACTTTCTTCCTGCTGATCACCAACATCACCTATTCGTTCTTCGACATTTTCGGCATGGTGGACATCGTCACCAAAGGCGGGCCTCAGGACGCCACCAACGTGATGATCTACCATTTGTACAGGAACGGCTTTGAATATTACAAGACCGGGATGGCTGCCGCCGAGTCGGTGATTTTGTTCGCACTTGTGGTCGGGCTGACCTTGATCCAGTTCAAGACCAGCGGCAAGCACGTCCATTACGGAGGTTGAGCCATGCGTAGAAAGACAAGGGAAGAGCTGCTGACCCATGCTGCTTTGATAGTGATAACGTTCCTGGTTATGGCGCCGGTGCTGTTCGCGCTTTCCAAATCGACCCAAACCCGGGCTCAGGTGTTCCATTATCCCCCGATTTTGGGGCCCGGAACAGCGATTGTGCACAATTACGTGACGGCGTGGAAAGCCGCCAACCTGGGCATCTACATGAAGAACACCCTCATCGTAGCGGCAATCGTCATGTTCTTCAAGACGGCGTTTTCGATGTTTGCCGGGCTTGGGATCGTCTATTTCGATTTCCCGCTCAAGGAGCCGATTTTCTATTTCATCCTTTTCACGTTGATGATGCCGACAGAGATCATGATCGTTGCACTGTTCCAGCTCGTTTCCAACCTGGGATGGAGCAACAGCTATCTGGCGCTGACTGTGCCGTTCCTTGCGAGCGCCACGGGAGTCTTCCTGTTCCGACAGCACTTCTCCAGCATTCCGTCGCAGCTTGTGGATGCCGCTCGGGTGGACGGTGCAGGGCCGATAAGGTTCTTGTTCAGCATTCTACTGCCAATGTCATGGAACACCATCGGCGCGCTGGCGTTGATTCAGTTCATCTACATGTGGAATCAGTACCTCTGGCCGTTGGTCATCATCCGTGAGGAGCGCCTCCAACTGATCCAGGTCGGTCTGAGGAGCATGACCGCAGTTCAGGATGTCACCAACTGGGGCGTGGTGATGGCAGGTGCGATCCTGGCGATGATACCGCCGATGATCGTCTTCCTGCTCCTGCGTGAGCAGTTCACGAAAGGGTTCGCGTTGGGACAGGAAAAGTGACATGAAGCGCTACGTGAAAGTGATCGCGCACCGGGGGGCACGCAGCCTCGCGCCGGAGAACACCATCGCTGCTGCGCGCAAGGCTCTGGAGCTTGGGGCTGACCTGTGGGAAACCGACGTGGCGGTTACCGCCGACGAGAAACTGATCCTGTTCCACGACGACTCTCTGAAGCGGACGACTAACGTGGAGGAAGCTTTCCCGGATCGGGAGCCCTGGGTTTTCACCACTTTCACCCTGCAGGAGATACGATCCCTTGACGCGGGGAGCTGGTTCGTGGAGGAAGACCCGTTCGGTCAGATTGCGGCCGGGGCTGTTTCTCCGGAGGAAGCGGAGTCGTACCGAGGCGAGAAAGTCCCAACGCTGGAGGAAGCGTTGGAGTTCACCAGGGATGCAGGCTGGGCGGTGAATCTGGAGCTCAAGCGCCTTCCTTCACCCATGGAAGATTTCCCTGTGGTACAAAAGGTTCTTGAGACGATCAGGCGCGTGGGCATACCGTTGGAAGAGGTGGTGATTTCTTCTTTCGTCCACCGGTGGTTGCGTGAAATGCACGCCCTGGAGCCGAGGCTCGAGATCCAGGCGCTCATCGGCTATTTCACCTCCAAGCCAATCGACTGGAGCCATGTTGGCGAATTTCACACTTACAACTCCAGGAACACGCTCACGCCTCCGGAGAAAGTGCACGAACTGGTGGAGAAAGGCGAGGAAGTCAATATCTTCACTGTGAACGATCCGGACGAAGCGAAGCGCTACATAGAGGCTGGCGTTAGCGGGCTCTTCACAGATTTCCCGCAGCGGATCGTCGGAATATGCCATGATGGATGAGGGGAGATTTCACAGGTGCGCGGTAAACTGACCAAAAGCCAACTTTTCGACAGGATAGGCACGGGCGACATCGAAACCGTGATCCTCGCTTTCCCCGATCTCTACGGCAGGCTCATGGGGAAGCGGATTGCTGGGCCGTTTTTCGTGAGTGAGGTGGCTGAGCACGGAGTACACATGTGCGATTACCTGCTCACGGTTGACATGGAGATGGACCCGGTCCCGGGCTACGAGTTTGCGTCGTGGGAGGAAGGATACGGGGATTTCCTCTGCGTGCCCGATTGGAACAGCCTGCGCGTTGCAAGCTGGCTGGACAGGACCGCCATCTTGATCTGCGACCCGGCGGACCGGGATGGCAATCCGGTCTCCGTCGCGCCTCGCAACGTGCTGAAGCGGCAGGTCAGGCGCGCTCTCGACCGCGGGTTCCTGCCCATGGGCGCTGTAGAGCTCGAGATGTTCGTGTTCAGGGAGTCGTACCGATCCGCCTACGAGAAAGGCTATCGCAACCTTCAGACTTCCGGCTGGTACATCGAGGATTACCACATCTTCCAGGGAAGCAAATGGGAGCCGCTCATCGGGGCAATCCGGCATCACCTGGAGGCGTCCGGTATCCCTGTGGAAAACAGCAAAGGGGAATGGGGCCCCGGACAGCACGAAATCAACATCCGTTACTCCGAGATGGTCGAAATGGCGGATCGGGGCACGGTTTTCAAAGAGGCGTGCAAGGAGATCGCCCACCAGCAGGGGCTTGCGGTGACGTTCATGGCGAAATGGAACGAAGAGCTTGCCGGGAACGGGATGCACATCCACGGGAGCCTTTGGGACCTGGAGGGCAAACGCAATCTCTTCGCTGGCGACGAGAAGCTGGAAGGCGTCCCATCCGGCGTTTTGCCGCTCTTCCGATGGTACCTTGGCGGGCTTCTGGCGCACACTTACGAGCTTTTCCTCTTCTTTGCCACTAACGTGAATTCGTACAGGCGGTATCAGCCAGGCTCTTTTGCGCCTACGGGAATCGCCTGGAGCTACGACAATCGTACTGCCGGGTACAGGGTGGTGGGACGGGGAAATTCGCTGCGGGTGGAATCAAGGCTGCCCGGAGCCGACGCCAACCCCTATCTGGCGCTGGCGGCGACGCTGGCTGCAGGGCTGGATGGGATCGAGAATAAGATCGAGCCGCCGCCGGTTTTCAGGGGCGATGTCTACGCCGCCAAAGATGTGCGGCATGTTCCGCGTACTTTGCCCGAGGCTATCGAAGCTTTCGAGAACAGTGACTTTGCGCGGAATGCGTTCGGCGACGACGTGGTGCGGCATTACGTCCATTTTGCCCGCACGGAGCAGGAGAAATTCGACAAAGCGGTGACCGACTGGGAGCTCCGGCGGTATTTCGAGCGGGTGTGAGCGACGAGCGGTTTCCGCGACCAAAATTCTTTCGACGGAGGACTTTTACATGCACGCAGACCTTGAACTCTCGATTTGCATCATCAACGGCTACCCAAAGAGCAGCCGTGAGAAATTCGACCTGTCTGACGTGGGACATCCACACGACCTGTACAAGGCGTTTCTCGACAAATACGTTCCGAAGGCGAACGTGGATGTGGTGTTCATTGCCGACCTCGGCTCGAGCATACCGGAAGGGACGAGCATCCTTTCCTACGACGGTTACATCTGGACCGGCTCTGATCTGACCATCTATCACTCCGACGACCCGAGGGTGACGCGGCAGATCGAGTTCTCTCGAAAGCTGTACGAGGCCGGCGTCCCGCAGTATGGTAGCTGCTGGGGGATTCAGATGGCCGCGGTGGCTGCGGGCGGCGAGGTGAAGAAGAACCCCAAAGGTCGGGAGTGGAATTTCGCCCCGGCGATCCGCCGCACGGACGAAGGCAAGCGCTCGTTGCTCCTCAAAGGGAAGCCAGACGTGTATCAGGGGTTCGTCATGCACCTGGACGAAGTCACGAAGCTCCCTCCTGGGGGAAAGCTACTGGCCACTGGCGATCACACCCGGGTGCAGGCCATCGAAGTTCAGCATGGGAAAGGCACATTTTGGGCGACGCAGTATCATCCGGAGTACAACCTTTACGAAATGGCACGCCTGATTGCGGCGAGGGCCGAGCCTTTGATCAAAGAGGGCTTCTTCGAGACGGAAGATCAGGTGATGGAACTGGTTGCGGACCTGAAGGCTTTGCACAGCGATCCGCAAAACGAGGAGTTGAGGAAGAAGATCGGCGCCGACGACACATTGATAAGCGATGAGGTCAGGCAGCAGGAGCTGCGGAACTGGATCGACTACCTGGTGATTCCGTACATGGAGAGCAAGCACCGGTAGAGCATAACCAGCGATTGCGATACACAATCAAAAACAGGAGGCGGAAATGCGTTTGAAGGATAAAGTTGCTTTCATCACTGGCTCCGGCGGGGGTATGGGGCAGAAAGCCGCCGTCATGTTTGCCCAGGAAGGGGCAAAAGTGATCGTTTTCGACATCAATGAGAAAGGTGTCGAAGAGACCGCCAGGATGGTGAGGGAAGTTGGCGGCAAGTGCGTTACCGTGGTTGGCGACGTCACCAAGGCGGAAGACGTGGAGCGCGCTATCAAGGCCGGTGAGGAGGAGTTCGGTTACGTGAACGTAGTCTACAACAACGCCGGGATAATGCCGGACGGCGACGAGTCGGTGGTGGACATGGACGAGTCGATCTGGCAGAAAGTCATGGATGTCAACGTCAAGGGTGTAGCCCTGGGGTGTAAATACGGCGTCCCGGCGCTCCTGAGGGCTGGGGGAGGTTCGATAATCAACATCGCTTCTTTCGTAGCGCTTCTGGGCTGCACGGTGCCGCAGGACGCCTACACAGCGAGCAAAGGTGCCGTCCTTGCGCTTACCCATTCCCTTGCCGTTCAGTTTGGTCCGAAGGGAATTCGGACGAACGCCATCTCGCCCGGCCCGATATGGACGCCGCTCATGGATCAAATCCTGTCCGATCCGGAGAAGCGTGCGCTTCGGCTCAACCGGATTCCGATGGGCCGGTTCGGCAATCCGGAAGACGTGGTGTATGCTGCGATTTACCTTGCCTCGGACGAGTCCACGTGGGTCAACGGTGCGAACCTGGTGGTGGACGGAGGCATAACGGTCAACTATTTCTGATCTAACAGGCGATATTGCGTGTAGTCATGTGAGTACACTCTCTGCACGCCAACGGTAACAAAGCAAGAAGCGCAAAGCGTGAATCTGGACAAAGAACAAGATCTGTGGCAGGACGGCTTTCGTGTCGTGACAGGGATCGACGAAGCGGGCAGGGGGGCCTGGGCAGGGCCTGTGGCGGCTGCTGCCGTGGCTTTCCCGCCTGGGTTCGATCCTGCTGACTGTGGCATTGAGCGGGTTTCCGATTCCAAGAAGCTCTCGCCGGCCGTGCGTGAAGAACTCTATTGCAGGATACTGCGGTCGGCGCTTGCGTTCGGTATTGGGTTTGCGAGTGCCCGGGAAATAGACGAGATAGGCATCGTGCCTGCCACCAGGCTTGCCATGCTCAGGGCTATACGGCGGATGAGGCGCTCGCCGGACTTCCTTCTCCTCGATTACATGGTTCTTCCGTCGGTTTCCACCCCGTTCATTTCGATCCCACGGGCAGATTCCACGTTTTTCAGCGTGGCGGCGGCCTCGATTGTGTCCAAAGTATCCCGGGACAGGCTGATGATAAGGCTCGATAGGCGGTATCCAGGGTATGCGTTTTCTGCGAACAAGGGCTATGGAACGTCTGCGCACCGGGAGGCGCTGGCTTCCCTCGGCGCCTGCTCTGCACACCGGTACAGATTCGGGCCAGTCAGGAGGGTGAACGGACTGTTTTGACAGGGTTATTTCGTGTAGTGAGTTGCCTACACCACCAAACACAAACAAAGCTCACACACCAAGAAACAAAACCAAACACGCCAACAATCAACAAAAACGGCAACCAGCCGTTAATTACTTCACGCTTATTCTCTCGTCTCCGTAACATACTCCGCGGCAACCCAACCAACCTTGCCATCCGGTGTGGATACCTTGATCCAAAGGTGTCCGTCTTTTTCGACAGCGTCCCCCAAAAGCCGAACCCGAGTTCCTTCAGTCAGGAATCCGATCTCTTCGCCGCCCGGTGCTGCGCGGAGCCTGAGCCGCAGCCCGGAGGTGTGCCATACCACCCCCACGGCAGGTGTCGGCGTCAGGGTGGGTGTTGGACTCGGGCGAGGAGTTGGTGTCGAGGTGGGAGTGGGGGATGGTGTAGGGCTTGGCGTGAGCGTCGGGGTCGGAGTCGATGTAGGGACGGCGGTGGGAGTGCTCGTGGGCTCGGATGTTGGTGTGGCGGTGGGAGTCAGAGTTGGCGTGGGTGTTGGCGTTTGCGTCGGCGGTATGAACGGTTTGAGTTCCGCAGATGGTATCACCGTGAAGACCATGGCAACCGGGCGCTGCAGTTCCGTGGCAACTTCTTTCTGCACCCGAAAGCTTTCTTCGTAGCCGATTTTCCTTGTGGAGCGTACCGTCACGTTCAGATGAAGTACGTGGTGTTCATCGGTTCCCTCGATACTCACGCTCTGAAGGGAAACCCCGGGCATCTCGGACACAGCCGACGCCACAGCCCGATTGACCGAACGCTTGAACCGCGCCTGCGACACGGATCGGTAGGTGAAGTAGCCCAAAATCGCCGCCAGGAGCAGCACCATCAGGGTCATCCCAAGCGCGCCCCTGCCAAACGTTTCGACCCGCTCCTGCCGCTCGGCCTCCGGGCGGAACCCAAACATCAGGAACATCACGCTACCGGCAGCGGCGATGGCTACGGCGTTGGTTACGTAAAGGAGAACCGCTCCACCCGCCAGGCTCCACAGCCCCATGGAAACGGCAATCCCTATCGTGGCAAGGGGCGGCACCAGCGCTGCAGCGATTGCCACGCCGGGTAGTGAGGCAGAGACCTCCTTCTTGCACAGAGCGTAGCTTCCGGCGGCTCCGGATGCAAGAGCCACCAGCAAATCGAGCAGGTTTGGCTTTGTTCTCCCCAGTATCTCGGCGGTCACCTGCTTGTTCGGAACAAACAAGGCAACCAGCAACGCCATGCCCACCGCTACCAAGAAACCGGCGATGGTCGTCCGCATGGACCTCCTGAAAAGGAAAATATCGCCAAGGCTGATACCCAGCCCCATCCCGATGATCGCCGACATCAGCGGAGCAACCAGCATCGCACCGATGATCACGGCAGGGCTGTTTTGCAGCAACCCGATGGTAGCGATGATCGATGCCATGGTCATCATGAAATAGAAATTCAGCCCTGGGCTCGCGCTTTCCCTGATCTCCTTGTAAATCGATATCTTCTCTTCCTCGTGCAACGTGGGGAAGCGGGACGTCAGCAGGTCCCAGGCTTTTCTCGCGATGCCCATCGCCATAGGGAAGGGGCGTTTCGCAATAACCGTGGGGATGCGCGCCTGGCTTGCGACTTTCCGCGGCACGACTCCGAAAAGCGTCCTGGTCACCACACCCTCCCTCGTTGCGCCTATGAAGATCGCATCGTAGTGGCCTTTTGCGGCTTCGCTGAGAATTCCGCCCACGGCGGATCGCGCTTCGCCCACTTTAGTGACCACGTGTGGATCGCCGGCATCGTCGCCTACGGTGGCGCTTATAGCCCTGGCGGCTTGCATCTGCTCTATTGAGCTCGCACCGGAGCGAACGATGGTGAAAACTGTGACCGTTCCTTCTTCTGCCCGCGCGATGGCAAGGGCAAGCTTGAAGGAAAGGACAGCATTCGGGCCTCCTGCGGTCGGCACCAGGATCTTCCTGAACGGAGCGCTACCTTGCTCCAACAGATGCACCACAGCTACATCACACACCGGGTCAGACATGATGGAATCGAGGGTCCGTGGGATGCTCTTCCCTTTCCATCCCATCACCAGCAGGTTTGCGTGCAGCTCCTCGGCGACCTCCCGAATGGCACCGGCTTTGTTCTGTGCCCGCTTTACCAACAGCGACGCATCGATCCCCTCTTCTCGCAGCTCTTTCACCGCATTCTGCGCCCAATCCGGCTTCCTCTGGAGCCACACGGAGCCGTAGAAGGGGTTTTCGACGTGGAGAAGCACCAGTTTCCCGTCGTGAGCTTTCACCACGGGCACGGCTATCTTCAAGAGAACCTCTACGTCTCTTACCCCTCCAACGGGGATTATCACGACGTAGTCGGACTTGTTGACTTCTACATTCTCTTCAGGGGGCTGCAATTTGTTCCTTCCTGCTG
>JALWAP010000151.1 GCA_027016315.1 Anaerolineae bacterium
GTCGAGCTGTCTAGCTCGACCAGGCGAGCCAGACGGCTCGCCCTACAGGTAGGGACAAAGGCCAACCTTGCCCATACGAGATTTGATGCGAAGGCGTAGGTCGAGCTGTCTAGCTCGACCGGGCGAGCCAGACGGCTCGCCCTACAGGTAGGGACAAAGGCCAACCTTGCCCATACGAGATTTGATGCGAAGGCGTAGGTCGAGCTGTTTAGCTCGACCAGACGAGCCAGACGGCTCGCCCTACAAGACCCAACAGCGGCGAACGCGTGCATGATGAGAGAGAAGCCGCAAGAGGGATGATTCGGGTGATAGGAGAGGGTAAACACGGCGAATCAACGAACCGGGCGAATGGAAGAATCAGCGGAACCGTCTCCTTGCACATACCGCTGATTCGCTGATTCGCTCTTTCGCTGATTCGTATGGCTCGATAGGAGGTAAAGCATGGAAACCGCTGCCGAAAATCGAGGAACTGATCGACCTGCACGGGAAGACCGCCCTTGTCACCGGAGCGGCCACCGGCATAGGCAGGGCAATCGCGCGCCGGTTCGCCGAAGCGGGCGCTGATTTGATCCTGGTTGACTTGAACGAATCGGGACTCCGGAGCGTGAAGGATCAGTTGGAGGAGTTCGGAGTCGACATGAAGCTTTATACGGTCGATCTATCCAAGAAGAAAGAGATAGACCGTCTCTGGAACTCGCTGGAGGAAGGCCCAGACATCCTGGTGAACAACGCCGGAATTTACCCGTTCAAAGGGTTCCTGAAGGTGGAGGAGAGCTTCTACGAGCATGTCCTTGGAACCAACCTGGACGCGGTGTACTGGATGTGCCAGAACATGATCCGCAAGCGGGGGAAGAAAGGCGGCGTTATCGTCAACGTGAGTTCCATCGAGGCGGTGGTTTCCTTCGACGAAGACCTAGCGCATTACAGCATTGCCAAGTCGGGCGTGATTGCGCTCACCAGGGCGCTGGCGAAGGAGCACGGCAGGCGCGGGTTCAGGGTGAACGCCATACTCCCCGGCGGGATAATCACCACCGGCACCAAAGCCACGGCGAAGCGCGTCCTGAAATTCGACCTGAAGCTCATCAAGACGGGCTACGATTTCAGGCAGCGGCTCCCCATCGGGCGGTTCGGCAGGCCGGACGAAGTGGCGAGGATGGTGCTGGTGCTTTCCAGCGATCTGGCAAGCTATGTGCACGGCGCCACCATCCCCATCGACGGCGGCTTTCTGGCCGTGTGAAGGATGGTTTTTCCGATTTGCTCTCCGAACCACCGGGAACGCGTTCGTTTGTACGCCGAAGGAGTCGTCCGCGTGCGACGTCCCCGGTCAGTGCTTCCCGGGGACGCTCTCTTGCCGCTTCACGCAGCCTGCCTCATCGCCGGGCGGAACTTGTAGCCGTAATGTATCAGCCCGGCTTTCCCATCCTCGCTGAGCTTTCTGGTCACCATCTCCACTTTCATCCCGACGTACACTTCCTCGGCATCCACATCGGTCAGTTGGGCGGTGACCATAGGCCCTTCCTCCAGCTTGACGAGGGCTACCGTGTACGGAATGTACTCCTCGAATCCGGCGGGAGCGTCATACAGGGTCGAGAAGGAGTAAACCTCGCCCCGACCGCTCAGTGTGACTTCCTTCCGAGCGGGATGTGAGCAGTGCGGGCAGACGTCCCTCGGCGGGAATATTACTGCTCCGCAGTGCTCGCAGACCTCGCCGCGCAGCGAGTACATTTGCTTGCGAATTCTCCAATCCCTTGCGATTCCTTCCATGAAAAATAACCTCCTTTGTTTCCCTTTCGGGAGTTCTCACTCTCTTGCAAGTATGTGCGTGATGGCGGTTCCGCCCGAACCGCCAAGATTTTGCGCCATGCCGATTCTGGCGTCCTGTATCTGGTTTTCTCCAGCCTCTCCACGTAGCTGGAGAGCGACCTCGACAATCTGGTAGACCCCGGTCGCCCCGACGGGGTTCCCGCGCGCTTTCAATCCTCCCATGGTGGAGATGGGGATCCTGCCGCCGAGTTCTATGCCTCCTTCGCTGGCGAGCTTGACGCCTTCCCCCTTGTTCGCGAAGCCGCACGCTTCCAGACTCATGGCGGCCAACACGGAGAAAGAATCGTGCAGTTCGAAGAGATCGATGTCGTCCGGCGTCACTCCGGCCTGCAGATAAGCCCTTTGAGACGAAAGGTACGCCGCTTCCAGGAAGAGAGGGTCTTCCCGGTCGTGAATTGCAACGGCGTCCGTCGCCACGGCCGAACCGATCACGTGCACCGCTGGGTGATTCAGCGCAAGCTTTGCGGCATTTTCACGACTGGTGAGAACCACCGCGGCAGCGCCATCGCAAATCGGTGCAGAGTCGAACAGGTTTACTGGCTCGGCAAGCGGACCTGCGCGCAGATAGGTTTCCGGCTTGATAGCCCTGCGGAACATGGCGAAGGGGTTCCAGGCTCCGTTCTTGTGCGCCGTCACAGGGAATGCGGCAAACTGCTCAAGCGTGGCACCGAATTCGAACATGTACCTTTGCATCAGGAGGGCCGCCAGCGAGGCCTGGGTCACGCCGTGGTTGGCTTCGTATTCCCTGTCTTCCCCCAGCGCAAGCGCTGCCTGCGTTTCCGCTGGCAAGGCATCGGTCATCTTCTCGATCCCCAGCACCACCACCGTGTCGCACAAACCGCTTGCTACGGCCATCACACCTGCACGGAACGCCGCCGCGCCGGACGCGTCCGCCGCTTCGACCCGGATAGCCTCCACGCCGCGGAGGCCGGAGAAATCCGCAATCAGCGCCCCTAGGTGCGCCTGCCTGTTGAGCGACTCAGAGAGCATGTTTCCAACGTACACAGCGTCTACGCTCTCGACTCCGGCATCCTCGATGGCCGATTTTATCGCCTGGTATCCAATCTGGCGGAGGGTGAGGTCCCAGTGTTCCCCCACCTGAACCTGACCTATTCCAACAATGCTTACCTGTCTCAATGTCACCTCCGCATCCTTTACCTGAGAATCTTGTGCCTGAATCTGGCGTAAGTGGCGTAGTCAACCGCCTTCCGCCTGCTGATGTAGTCTTTCGTGAAGGGTGCAAGATCGCGCACCGACGGGAGCTTTTCCGTCACGATCCAGGAAAACGCGTCGCTACCGGCTCCAGAACCGAACGAGACCATCAGAACTCTGTCGCCGGGATCGGCTTCGTCAAGGATGGCCGTCATCCCGACCATGGAAGCGCCGGAGTAGGTGTTCCCTATCACGCCGGAAAGCAGTCCGGTTTCGATTTGCTCCGGTTTGAAGCCAAGCATCTTGCCGACCCGCTGCGGGAATTTCACATTCGGCTGGTGGAACACCACGTACCGATAATCTTCCGGCTTCCTCCCGAGCTCTTCCATCAAAACCCTCGCCGCCGAGGTGATGTGGTGGAAGTAAGCCGGTTCCCCGGTGAAGCGATGTCCGTGGCTTGGATAGTGCTCGAAAGGCCGCCGCCAGAAATCGGGCGTGTCCGTGGCGTAGGAGACCGAAGCTTCCAGCACCGCCAGCGATTCTTCAGCGGGACCGATGATGAACGCTGCTCCTCCGGCTGCAGCCGTGTATTCCAGTGGATCCGCCGGTCGACCCTGAGCCGTGTCTGCGCCGATGGCAAGGGCGTACTTAGCCATTCCAGACCCGACCAAACCCAAAGAAGCCTGCATCGCTTCCGTTCCAGCCTTGCACGCGAACTCCCAGTCTCCAGCCAGGGTGAGCGGCGAGATGCCCAGAGCTTCCGCCACTATGGTGGAGCTCGGTTTGACGGCGTAGGGGTGCGATTCGCTGCCGACCCAGACCGCCTTGATCTCGTCCGGCGGCACCTGTGCCCTTGCCAGTGCGTTCCGCCCAGCCTCTATGGATATGGTGATGGTATCCTCGTCCAGCCCGGGCACAGCCTTTTCTTTGATTGGGACGCCCCCTTTGCCGCCGTACCACATCCGGCGTATTTCGGCGTCCTCGATTCTGTATCGCGGAACGTAAGCGCCGTATCCGACGATGCCCACCGGTTTTTCCGGCTTCATGATCTTTTCCATCGAATCCCTCCATCTGCAGGTTGAGTTTTGCTTTGTCTGGAGATTCTGTGCGTTAATTCCGTGCTCGCATCTCGGCGATTATCTCGCGGGCGGTTTCCTCCCGTATCTGGCCGGACTGCACGAGCCTTTCTGCCACGGCATCCACCTCGTCGTCACGGGCACCAGCGGCCAGGGCTAACTGCCTTGCGTGAAGCGACATGTGGCCTTTCTGGATGCCTTCGTCGGCAAGGGCGCGAATTGCCGCCAGGTTCTGCGCCAACCCCACGGCTACCACCACCTCCGCCAGCTCCTGCGCCGAGCGCACGCCGAGGATCTTCAAAGCCACCCTTGCCTGCGGATGCGATCTGGTAGCTCCCCCGACGATGCCGAGCGCCATCGGTAGCTCCAGGTATCCTTCGAGACTTCCGTCTTCGGATTCCCGCCATTCCGTCAGGCTTCGGTACCTTCCATCCTTCGCCGCGTAAGCGTGCGCAGCGGCTTCCACCGCCCGCCAATCGTTACCTGTCGCCATCACCACCGCGTCGATGCCATTCATGATCCCTTTGTTGTGGGTCACAGCTCGGTAAACATCGGCCTCGGCGAAGGCGTTGGCGGCGACGATCCCGCGGATCACTGCTTTCCCTTTCGTTTCGCCCTCCCCAAAAGCAGACGGCGGAATCCGCACCCGCGCCCACGCACGCCTGAGGGTGCTGTAGTTGGAGAGAATCCGCAGGAGCGCACGCCCTCCGGTGAGCGATTCCAGCTTCGGAGCGATGGCTTCTGCAGCGGTGTTGAGGGCATTGGCGCCCATGGCGTCGCGGGTGTCGTAGATCAGGTGCACGATGAGCATTGTGCCAACCGATGTATCCTCGATCACACGGACTGCCACGTCCTTCGCCCCGCCTCCGAGCCGCTGGATCGTGGGATGGAACTGGTTCGCGATGGCAAGGAGTTCGTCCCTGGCAGACCTGATCGCCTCGGCGGCTTTTTCGATGTCAGGCACGTCCAGAAGCTGAACCTGGGCGATCATCAAAGGCTCGGTGCTCCCGGTTTGGAACCCGCCGCCTTCCCTTGCCATGCGTGCGACATTGCTCACCGCAGCGACAACGGAAGGCTCTTCTACGACCATCGGTATGAGGTAGTCCCGGCCGTTTATGAGGAAGTTCACCCCTATCCCAAGTGGCAAGGAGAACACGCCGACAACGTTTTCTATCATTTTGTCCGCCTGGGCAAGGCCAAGCCCCTGCCGAAGGATGGCCTGTTCCTCCGGGCTCAACCCAGCCCAGTCGGCAACTGCTTTTACCCTTTCTTCGATGCTCTTCTTGTAAAACCCGGGTATCCGAGAGCTTCGATTCACATCCCCTCCACCATGAAAAAGCGCTCCGAAAAAAGGAGCGCCTTTCTGAATAGCTACCAAATTATAGCGGAATCGTCCTATCAAAAACTATCAAATCTCTATCAATTGCTTTCTTTGCCGTGCTATTTTCGTTTCTGGGACGAAAAGCCCTGCCTCGTCGTTTGCCGTTATCGTCGCTCTGGGATATAATTACCCTGTGACAATTCATAAAGGAGGTGCAGTAAAGTGAATACGTTCAACAAAATCGTCGCGATACTGCTCTGGCTTGTCTTGTTGGCAGTGAGCATCGTCCTGGCGCTGATGCCTGACGTGGTCGCTTTGTGGTTGAAATCCGCCGGAAACAGCCTGTCGCTGTTGGTACAGAGCTGGAGGTCGTACAACAGTCTGTATCTCCTCGTGTTCCAGATTGCGTTCTTGATCGTGAGCGTGTTGCTCTTTGGTGCTTTGATCCTTGCGGAAATCTGGCCGAGGAAGCAGCGCGGCGTTATCGTCAAGACAGAAAAAGGCACGAATGCCAGGATGGAAGAGGATTCCGTCACCAAGAGGATTGCCTGGAACCTCGATCAGCTCGCAGGAGTCATTTCGGTCGAGCCGAAGGTTACCCCGCGTGGAAAGAAAGTCGATGTCTCGGTAGTCGTGGAGACTGCGCCCGATATAGACATACCGTCCAAGACGGAGGAAATATCCCGAACCATTCGGGAGGTGGTCGAGGAGAAGATGGGGCTTGTGCTCGGCAAGGTAAATGTGATGATCAGATACTCCAGCTTCCCGGAAACATTCGAGAAGCCGAAGGCAGCCGCTTCCGCTTCTTCGGTTTCCCAGACTACGTTGCAGAGCCAGCCTCCGGCATCGGACACGCTTGGGGAAGGGACTCAGGGAGAGTGATGTAGGACGGATCGGTAGAGGACGAGCCCCCGCGAGAGCCGCGGGGGCTTTCCATTCACCGGCTTATTTGGATTTGGCGATGATCACGAGCTCGCCTTCCTGCATGTCGAATTTTTGCACGGTGAAGTTCTGCTGGATCTGATCCAGATCCTGGTTCGCTTTGTCGGAAATGGTACCGAACAGCGAAGACGGGATCTTGATCTTACCGATCTGGATAGCCACGATCTTCACATGCACTTTCCCGTCCTCGAGCATCGGTTCGACCGCCAGCACGCCGTTTCCTTTGGCCGGGAGTTGGTCGGAAGAGATTTCACCGGCTATAATGAACCGACCCTTCGATATCCATACCGTCGGGTCTTTGACTGGAAGGTGGTATTCGTTGTTGAGCTTAAACCTGAGGTAAGAGGTGAGCTCGCTTTCGGTCACGTCGAGCTTGAAAGTGCCGCTGTTTGCCATGCTTTCATTGGCGGCCTTTATTTTCGCTGCGAATCGGTTGGCCGCTTCCTGGGAGACCGGGACTTTCCTGTCCGGGATCAGGCTTGAGCTGCCACCGCCGGGCAGACAGCCGCTTAAGAATGTCAAGACGAGAATCACGGTCAGAAAGATCGATAGTTTGGACTTTTTCATTTTGTCCTCCATTTCAAAGGTGTTGAATCATGGAAAGTGGTGTAAGTTTGAAAACGATAGTAGAGGCGCTTCTCTTCGTAGCTGAAGCGCCAGCCGGGCCGGAAGAGCTTGCGAAAGCTGCAGGAGCGCCGCCGAGCGCCGTTGCCAGCGTCATCCAGGAGCTGGCAGAGGAGTATGGAAACGGTAAGCGGGGATTCATCTTGCAGGAGCACAAGGGGAAATACCAACTCGTCACCTCGCCCGAGGTGGCGGAGTACGTGGCGCGGTTTCTCGGGCTCGATCTGACCACCAGGCTCTCGAACGCCGCGCTGGAGGTTCTCTCCGTGGTGGCGTACCGGCAGCCGGTGACTCGAGCGCAGATCGAATCGGTACGCGGTGTGAACAGCGACGCCGCTCTGAACACGCTCATCCAGCGTGGTCTGGTCGAGGAGGTTGGCGTGCTCCAGGCTCCCGGGCGGCCGCGCCTGTACGGCACGACCTCGGAGTTCTTGCGGATCTTCGGGCTTAGAAGCCTGGACGACCTCCCGCCGCTCAATGTGGAAGTGGAAGCTCCGACCATCGAATCTGGCATCAGGAAGCTTGCTCCTGAGCAGAAGAGCCTTTTCGACGGCGAATCCAGTCCGTGATGGCTTCGAACACGGCTTCCCGTTCCATGTCTCTCATCATCTCGTGCCCGGATTTTTCGAACCACCGGATTTCTTTCTCCTTGGAAGAAATCCTATCGTAGACGATCTGGGCGCTTATCGGGTCTGCGACCTTGTCGTTCCTGGAATGAATGATGAAGGTTGGCCTCTTCACTTCCGGAAGCCTCTTTTCTATGATCGTCGTATATTCCAGGAACGAGATTATCGTTTTCGTTGGAGCTTTGTGGTAGTTGTTGTCGAATTTCTCCAGCTCTTTGTCGGCGTAGGGGGTCTTCACGGGGAAGTACTTCACCAGCTTACCCACCAGCGGGGTGAGGAACGAAAGCGGCTTGTGCGGTGCGAGCGGAGACGTTAGCCTGAGCGCAACCGACACAAGCACGATGCTGTCGACTTCCTCGCTGTGTTCCATCGCAAGCTGAAGGGCAAGCAGTCCCCCCATCGAAAGCCCGACCACGATGGCTTTGTCGCACCTGGAGAGGAGCTTACGAAGCGCATTTTCTGCATCCTCGTACCAGTCCCGCCATGTGACGCCCTCCAAGTCTTCCGGAACCGTACCGTGCCCGCGCAACACCGGCATCTCGTAAGGCAGACCTTCTCTTTCGACGTAAGGCGCCAATCCGTTCACACAGTCCAGCGACGAAGTAAAACCATGCAGTATCAACACGCCAAGTTTCATTTTCTGCTCCTACCGTGACAAAGAATCCCGCACCCCCCTACATGCCCCGCCGATGCGGGTAAGCCAAGCCTACAGGAGAGCTTTTCGGGCTCAGTCGGCCATCAGCTCCCTGAAAACAGAGAGCGCATAATCGATATCTTCGTCCGAGATTTCGTAATGGGTCACCGCCCTAAGTGTATCCTTTCCGATGGCAAATAGCAAGACCCCTTTTTCGGCAAGCATTCGAACCAGCCGATCCGGCGTCAACCCCGGTTTGGTCAGTCTGAAGACCACGATGTTGGTCTGAACCGTCTTCAGGTCTACCTCCAGGCCTGGGATTGCATCGATACCTTCTGCCAGGGCGCGTGCCCGGCGATGATCCTCCGCCAATCGATCGACCATTGTGTTCAATGCGACGATGCCCGCCGCTGCGATCACACCGGCCTGCCTCATTCCGCCGCCAAGCACTTTCCTGATACGCCTTGCCTCTTCTATGAAAGCCTTCGTTCCCACAACCAGCGAGCCGATCGGCGCCGCCAGGCCTTTGGAGATGCAAAACATCACGGAATCGACGGGAGCGGCCAGCTCCGAAGGCTCGATTCCAAGGGCGACAGCAGCGTTGAAGATCCTGGCTCCGTCCATGTGCACGGAAAGCCCATGGGACTTCGCCACGTTGGAAGCGGCTCGGATGTACTTCGGCGTTAGCACGACCCCGCCGCAGAAGTTCTGTGTGTTCTCCAGCGCCAGCAGCCTGCTCCGTGCCACATGGATATCGTCCGGTTGGATGGCGTCTTCGATGTCTTCCAGCCTCAAGGTGCCGTCCGGCTGATTGGGGATCGGGTTGTAGACTACTCCGCCCAGCGCCGACGCCCCTTTCTGCTCGTGGTTGAAGATGTGTGCTTTGTCCCCAAGGATGACTTCGTCTCCCCGGCCGCAATGGGTGAGCAGGCTCGAGAGGTTCCCCATGGTGCCGCTCGGCACCAGCATGGCGTCTTCCTTGCCCATTCGCTCCGCAGCCATCTCCTCGAGTCTGCGAACAGTTGGATCCTCTCTCATCACGTCGTCCCCAACCTCGGCTTCGTACATCGCTTTCCGCATCTCCGGGGTGGGCTTTGTGACAGTATCGCTTCTGAGATCGACTGTTTTCATGGACGTTTCTCCTGGCAACGAAAGAGGTCTTTCATTTCCGGCGTCTTGATCAATCAAACAGCAGGTGCCGGGCACGCCGACACCTGCTATTCGTTTCTTCCAAACGGCTTTTCACGTTCCCCGCAGTCAGTCTCCGCCTCTAACGATGAAGACCGGGCACTTGCTGTGTTCCAGGACTTTCTGGCTGACGCTCCCGAGGAGAAGCCCTTCGAGAGAGCCCAGGCCCCTTGCTCCCATCACGATCAGGCTGCAATCCCTGGTCTCTGCGATCCTGATGATCGCCTGCGCCGGTGG
>JALWAP010000152.1 GCA_027016315.1 Anaerolineae bacterium
TCCTTGACGCCCGCGTTCAGCACCTGGACGGTCTTGCTCCCGTCGCGGTAAATGGTGATTCCCATGCATCCGGTGTCGTAAGCCTGCATGAAGACCCTGGCGACCTCGTCCTCTGTCGCTTTGTTCGGCAGGTTCACCGTCTTGGAGACCGCGTTCTCCACGTGGCGCTGGAAGGCTGCCTGCATGTTCACGTGCCACTCCGGCGTGACCTCGTGGGCGGTCTTGAAAACCCGCTTCACTTCCTCCGGCAGGTCGGTGTGCGCCAGCGTGCCGTATTTCGCCACGTTGTCCATCAACTCCTCGCTGTAATAGCCCAGCTTCTTCATCATCGCCTCGAATACCGGGTTGACGATGTTGAGCACCCGCTTGAAGCCGTCGGATTGCTGAACTTTGTGCTGGTACGCCAGGGCGAAGAGCGGTTCGATGCCGGAGCTGGCGTTGGCGATGATGCTGATGGAGCCGGTGGGAGCGATAGTGGTGACCGTCGCGTTCCGCCGCGGCTTGTCGTCCTTGTAGATGCTTTGGGGCCACGCCGGGAACGGCCCGCGCTCCTCCGCCAGCCTTTGCGTCTCCTTGATGGCCTCGTCGTTGACGAACCCCATCACCCGGTCGGCCAGGGCGATCCCCTCCGGCGAATCGTAGGGTATGCCGAGCTTGAAGAGCATGTCCGCCCAGCCCATCACGCCCAGCCCGACCCGGCGGTTCGCCTTGACGATCTCGTCGATCTCCGGCAGCGGGTACGGGTTCACGTCGATCACGTCGTCCAGGAAGCGGATTGCCGTGTGGACGGTGCTCGCCAGAGCGTCCCAATCGATGTCCGTGTCCGGGTTGCCGGGCCAATCGATGTCGTCCTTCACGAAGAGCCCCAGGTTGATGGAACCCAGGTTGCACGCCTCGTTGGGGTACAGCGGCTGCTCGCCGCAGTTGTGCACGTAGAACCCGTTGGCGTCGAACGCGTTGATCCCCGGCACCTGGAGATCGTAGACTTCCTCCTCGCCGTAGAATTCGATCTTCTCCACCTCCACTACGAACCGCTCCCTGTTCAGCGAGCGCTTATAGCTGCCAAGGAGCCGTTCCAGCTTTTCCTGCTTCTCCACGTCTCCAAAGCCAATGATTTCGGCGAAGCGCCGGATGTTCTCGTTGGAAATCACCAGTTCGTGCTGAGGCTTGATCTGATAGAGCCTGCTGCCGCCTTTGCCGTCGGGCAGCATCACCTCGCCGGAAGGACGCCGGTCGGTGTAGATCCTGGAGAAAATCCCCAGCCGCAGGAGCATCCGCTGGACTGTCTGGAGCGTGTTCAGGTTGCTCTGAGCGAGCCTGACGCTGACGCCTTTTTCCTGAGAGCCCTGCACCGATCCATCGGCATCGAAAATTCCACGCAGGAAGCCTTTGTGGAACTCAGACGAGGTCTTTTCTATCCTCTCGTTTAACTCCTTGTTCCCCGGAGCCATGCCAAACTCCATTGCAAGCTCCATGATAGCGGCCGTGGAGAGCCTGTATTCTTCCCTTCCTGCTACTTTGTGCCATCCGGAGAAGTCAGCCCTATGCTTGAGCCGCCCCGCGTACTCCAGAGCCAGGTTTCTAACCTCTGCCGGCCCCCTTGAATCGCTCCAGGACGAAAGCACTGCTTTATCCCTCTTTATCGTCCCATCTCCGACCAGGAGTCCCATGAGGTAGCCTTCGCCGAAAGTGTGGCTGCCTTCCCAGCCGTCTATCTCCCTGTGATCGTGCAGGAGGAGCCTGTCGCCGAGCCGCACGTCCGCCACGTTCACCCATTCCGTCTCGACCCTGTTCCTGGTCAGCGCCCGAACCCGCTTGACCGGATGGTCTCCGGTGGCTTTCAGCACGAACCCTTCCCTGGTCGTGATCTTGTAGACCTTCTTGACACCGGTGGAGAAAAAGCCCTCCTCGGCGGTGTCCCACGGCCTGCCATTCACCAGTACCCTGAACCCATGCCCGATCAGGTCACGAACCTGCTTCGGCCCCTCGGAAGTCATCACGAAAGTGTCTTCAGTCACGCAGGGATTCGTGGCTTCCACCTGGTGCAGCTCTGGCGTGGGGCTGGAAGGGCCGTTGTTCATGCGGTCCAGGAAGACCATTCCGGGGTCACCGGAAGTCCACGCGGCTTTGACGATCCGGTCGAACACCTCCCGGGCGTCCATCCAGCCGATGATCTCGCCGCCCTTGTACCTGCCGCCGTCCGGCGCAGGCCAGCCCGGCTGCGCCCGCAGCGGGTACTTCTCGCCCTTCTTGACCGCGTCCATGAACTCGTCAGTGATCCCAACGGAAATGTTGAAATTGGTGATTCCGCCGTCGAGCTTGCTTTCGATGAATTCCAGGATGTCCGGGTGGTCGACGCGCAGGATGCCCATATTGGCGCCGCGCCTGCGCCCGCCTTGCTTGACTGCCTCCGTCGCCGCGTCGAAGACCCGCATGAAGGAGACCGGCCCGCTGGCCTGACCGCCGCTTTTCTGCACGCGGCTGCCCTTCGGCCTCAGCCTGGAGAACGCAAAACCGGTGCCCCCGCCCGATTGATGGACGATGGCGGCGTGCTGGATTGCCTCGAAGATCCCGGGGATGGAGTCCTCCACTGGCAGGACGTAGCAAGCGGAGTACTGGAGGCCGCTATCGGTCCCGGCGTTCATCAGCGTCGGCGAGTTCGGGATGAACCTGCGCTCCACCATTTCCTCGTAGAAAGATCGGGCGGTCTCCGCAAGGGCTTCGTCGTCGTAGCCCCAGCGCCGCTCCGCTTCTGCGATAGCTACAGACACCCTCCAGAACATCCCTTCCGGTGTCTCGATTAGCTTGCCGGAAGGGTCTTTCAGAAGATACCTTTCCCTAAGCACCCTCTCCCCTGCGTCCGACAGCTCCACGCTCTTGTCCGGCTTCGCAGTTTCTTTCCAGTTCTTGGCTGTTTTAGCAGATTTTTTCGACATGCTCGAACCTCCGCGTGATTTTTAGAGAGCGCGCTCCCTCTGCCTCGAGCGCGTTGGTTGCGTGAGACGATATCCCCGGTCGTCGCGGAACTTTCTCCCGGCTCGGGCCTGCTACCCGGTGGATTACTCGGGAGAACTCATAAGCCGGTTTATCTCTTCTTGAATGTCTTCCAAGTCGGACAGGTTAAGGTACACAGAAGCGAACCGGATGTAAGCCACATGATCCAGCTTCTTTAACCTCTCGAGCACCAAGTTCCCGATTAACTGGCTCGGCACCTCTGCCCTGCCCATGTCGAGCAACTCCTCTTCGATGGCATCGGCCATCTTCTCGACCGTTTCAGCGGAGATCGGACGCTTGACACACGCAAGCTGTATCCCGCGCAACAACTTCTGCCGATCGAACGGCTCTCGACGCTTATCTCGCTTGATGACCCGCAGCGGAGCCACCACTCTCTCGATCGTGGTAAACCTCTTGCCACACAGGAGGCACTGCCTTCTGCGCCGGATGGTTCCATGGCTCGTAGGCCTGGAGTTCACCACTTTCGTCTCGGTGCTCCCGCAGTAAGGGCACTGCATTCCTTATCACTCCCTTTGCAAACGGATACCTTGATGAACTACATATGTGGCACTCAAGTGGTGTAGACATACAATATCTTGAGCAACGCAAAACAGTATAGCACCGCGAAAAGAACTATGCAAATTTCGAGTCACTAAGAAATCAAGGGGAACAACGGAGAAACGGGCTGAACAAGAAACAGGCGGCCGAGTAGGCCGCCTGTCTCGATAGCAAATCCTATTCAGTCAACCGACCGTCAAACCCATCCCCTGAGTTTCATGGCCTTGACTACCCTGTCCACGGCCACCAGGTAAGCGCCGAGTCGGTTGTGTACGTTCTTGGCCTTTGCCATTTCGTGGACGTCGTGGAACGCCTTCGTCATGATGGCGTCCAATCTGGAGTTGACCTCGTCTTCCGACCAGTAGTAGTTGTACGCGTTCTGCACCTGCTCGAAGTAAGAGACGGTCACGCCGCCGGCGTTACACAGGAAGTCCGGGATGACGTACACGCCGTTTTCGTGGAGGATCAGGTCGGCTTCCGGCGTGGTCGGGCCGTTGGCGAGTTCCGCCACGATCTTTGCCTTGATGTTGCCAGCGTTGTCCTTGGTGATCACCTCCTCCAGCGCGGACGGGAAAAGCACGTCCACGTCCATCTCCAGCAGATCTTCGTTGGAGATTTCTTTCGTGCCGGGGAAGCCGACCACTGAGCCGGTCTCCTTCTTGTGCTTCATGACTGCATCGTAGTCGAGTCCGTCAGGGTTGTAGATACCGCCCTTAGAATCGCTGACGGCGACCACTTTCAGGCCAAGCACCTCGACGCCAAGTTTGTGAGCGAACGAACCGGCGTTGCCGTATCCCTGGATGGCGGCGGTGGCGCCTTTGGTGTTGATCCCGAGGACCTTGGCGGCTTCACGTACCGTGTAGATGCCGCCCATGGCAGTCGCATATCCGCGCCCCTGAGAACCGCCGATCTCAAGCGGCTTGCCGGTGATTATGCCGGGGATGTGCTCTTCGCGGATCACCTCGTATTCGTCCATCATCCACGCCATGATCTGCGGAGTGGTGTAGACATCGGGGGCGGGGACGTCTCGGCGTTCGCCGATCAGCCTGGCAGCAACCCTCATATACCCACGGCTGAGCCTTTCCAGCTCGCCCATGGACATTTCCTTCGGGTTGCAGATCACGCCGCCCTTGCCTCCGCCAAGAGGTATGTTCACCACAGCGGTCTTCCATGTCATCCACGCAGCAAGCGCGCGCACCGTGTCGACGGTTTCTTCCGGATGGAAGCGGATACCACCTTTTGCCGGACCACGCGCATCGTTGTACTGTACGCGGAATCCATGGAACACTTTAACTGAGCCGTCGTCCATGCGAACGGGGATCGTGAAATGAAGTTCTCGCATGGGCCAACGAAGCATTTCGTGAGTCGCGGAATCGAGCTTGAGGATCTCTGCAGCTTCGTCGAGCTGCCTTTGAGCAATTGCGAAGGGATTCGCCTTAGCCATATAGCACCTCTCTCCTTTGAAAGATTTTGCGGCTTTCGTTGCCGCTGCTTTTCCCAGCAAGTTATTTTTATCACATATTCAGTGGCTTTGCAAGTTTAGCATTGTTGTAGATGGTGGTAACAATTTGCTTGTTGCCATTTTATGGTAAAACACCTCCAAGCTACATACCTCCGTCATCCACCTGGTGGTCGGGAAACACCCGGATGGTGGTTATATTCCCCAGCGCTATTCGATATACTTGTAAGGTAAAGTAGTGTCCCGCGTGAACTCCCCAATCGCGGGACGGGAGAGAGCTCGCCGGCCTCGGCGACAGATTAGCCCGTCGAAAGGAGAAGGAGTATGGCACAACGAGTTGTAGTCGATCCGATCACCAGAATTGAGGGGCACCTCCGCATAGAAGCCGAAGTCGATTCCAACAACGTCATCAAAAAAGCTTACAGCTCCGGCACCATGGTTCGAGGCATCGAAATCATCATGCGGGGGCGCGACCCAAGGGATGCCTGGGCGATCACCCAGCGGACGTGCGGCGTCTGTACCACCGTCCATTCCTTCGCTTCCATCAGGGCAGTGGAGGATGCTCTCGACATCAAGATTCCGAAGAATGCCAACCTCATCCGCAACATCATGATCGCTCAGCAGTTCGTCCACGATCACGTGATGCACTTCTACCACCTGCACGCGCTGGACTGGGTGGACGTGGTGCACGCCCTCAAGGCCGATCCGAAAGAAACTTCCCGCATCGCCAGATCGCTTTCGGCCTGGCCTAAGAGCTCGCCGGGATACTTCGCAGCGATTCAGAAGAAGATCAAGGACATCGTCGATAGCGGTCAGCTCACTATTTTCACCAACGCCTACTGGGGCCACCCGGCGTACAAACTCCCCGCAGAGGTCGACCTCCTGGCGGTGGCGCACTACCTGGAGGCGCTGGACGCCCAAAGGGATTTCGTCAAAGTGCACACAGTCTTCGGCGGCAAGAACCCCCACCCGAACTTCCTCGTGGGTGGCGTCCCCTACCCCATCGATCCGTCCAGCGACAAAGCGCTCAATTCGGAACGGCTCGCCATCGTGGCGGACGCCATCGAGAAAATGCACACGTTCGTCCACCAGGTCTACCTGCCGGACGTCCTGGCAGTAGCGCCCTACTACAAGGAATATGCCAAACTCGGCGAGGGGCTTGGCAACTTCCTCTCCTGGGGCGAATTCCCTGCGGACGATATCAGGAACATCAAGAGCTATTTGGTCCCGCGTGGCGCAATCCTCAACCGTGACCTTTCCACCATCCACGATGTGGACCCGAGGGACATGGGACAGGTGCAGGAATTCGTCACCCACTCCTGGTACAAATACAAGGAAGGAGACGACAAAGGCCTGCATCCATGGAAGGGGGAAACGGAATTCAACTACACCGGCCCCAATCCGCCGTACGATTACCTCAACGTGGAGAGCAAATACTCCTGGCTCAAGTCCCCGCGCTGGCAGGAGAAGCCGATGGAGGTCGGGCCGCTCGCCAGGACGCTCATCCTCTACGCCAGCGGCAATGCAGAGGCCAAAGAGCTGGTGGAAAAAACCCTCAAAGTGCTCGATGCACCGAAAGAGGCTCTGTTCTCCACCCTGGGGCGAACCGCAGCCAGGGCCATCGAATCAGCGATCTACGTGGATGCCATGTACGGCTTCTTCAAAGACCTTGTGGCGAACATCAAAGCGGGCGATTACAAGATCGCCAACACCGAGAAGTGGGATCCAAGCACCTGGCCGAAGCACGCCAAAGGCGTCGGCACCACGGAAGCGCCTCGCGGATCTCTGGGGCACTGGGTTGTGATCGACAACGGCAAGGTCACCAACTACCAACAGGTCGTCCCCACCACCTGGAACGCATCGCCCAGGGATCACAAGGGACAGGGCGGCGCTTACGAGCGATCGCTGGAAGGGACAAAGCTGGTCAAACCGGATCAACCCGTGGAGATACTGCGCACCATCCATTCCTTCGACCCGTGCATGGCCTGCGCAGTCCATATGGTGGACGCCAACCACAAAGTGCTCGGAACCACCACCGTCATGCCGAGCACCGTGGTTCAGATGTTCTCCAAAGCCAACATGACCGTCAAGCCGACCCTTACCATCGGCGATTTCAAGAAGAAGAAATGAACGACGAAATGCAGGAACGACGCGTAACGGTCCTCGGGCTGGGGAACATCCTGAACACCGACGAAGGCATCGGTGTATACGCCATCTGGGAGATGCAAAGGCTCCAGAAGGAACAAGACCGCTACCCCGGCATCGATCTGGTGGACGGCGGTACCCTGGGGATGCGGCTCCTGCCCTACGTGGAGCAATCCACGCATTTGCTGCTCCTGGACGTGGCGGACGTGGGAAAAGAGCCTGGGGCCATCATCGAATTGCGTGGAGAGGACATCCCGCTTTACACGGGCATCAAACTTTCCATGCACCAGGTCACGTTCCAGGAGGTGCTCGGCGTTGCCCTTGCACGCGGCAACCTCCCAGAATATCTGCACCTGATCGGGATGCAACCGGTCAGCCTGGCGATTGGCGTCGGGCCATGCGAAGAAGGGGAAAAAGCCATACCGGAAATCATCAAACGCGCCGAGGCTATCTTGAAAGCCTGGGGCGTGTGGTCTGAAGATCAAAGTCAATCGTAACTGCTTCGCTTTGCTTTCGAACGGAACAGGAGGGGAGTTATGAGCTCAAACGGTAAAAGCCTGGTAGCCAAGAGCCTCGCCGAAAGAGGGATAACGAGGCGAGACTTCTTGAAATTCTGTACAGTTCTGGCAGGAGCGCTGGCCCTGCCGAGCAGGTACGGCGTCCGAATCGCCGAAGCGCTCGAATCGAAGAAAGAAAAACTACCTGTGATCTGGCTGGAGTTCCAGGACTGCGCCGGGTGCAGTGAATCCTTCACCAGGTCCTACAGGACCTCGGCGGCGCAGGTGGTCCTGGACCTGATCTCCCTGAACTACCACGAAACGCTGATGGCCGCCGCCGGAACCCACGCCGAGCAAGCCAGGGAAGAAACCATCAAGAAAGGCGGCTATTTGGTGGTCGTAGAGGGAGCAATACCCACTCAGAACTATTGTGTAATTGGCGGAAAGACTGCTGAACAGATCCTTCTAGAAACGGTGAAGAACGCCGTCGCCGTGGTGGCGGTAGGCTCCTGCTCCTCCTTCGGGGGCTTGCCGAAAGCCCACCCGAACCCGACGGGCGCAAGGGCCGTCACGGACATCGTCAAAGACAAACCGGTGCTCAACCTGCCCGGATGCCCGGTCAACGGCGAGAACATCACCGCCACCCTTGCCTACTACCTGACGTTCGGAGAACTCCCGGCAATGGACGACCTGCACAGGCCGCTCTTCGCCTACGGCGCGCTCATCCACGATAACTGTCCGCGTAGAGCGCACTTCGACCGCGGTGAGTTCGTCCGGGAGTGGGGCGACGAAGGGCACCGGAAAGGGTGGTGTCTGTACCACATGGGGTGCAAAGGACCTATTACCCATGCCAATTGTCCACTAATCCTCTGGAACGACGGGACTAGCTGGCCCATTGGATCTGGGCATCCGTGCATCGGCTGTGTGGAGCCGGACTTCTGGGATCGGGGAATTTACAACCGCGTCAAGCCGCAGGAAGAAGCACCGCCTGCCTACTACCCGCCCACCATAGCGAAGAACGAAAAACAGATCAACGGCACCAGCTACGCCGTCACCGGAGCAGTGGTTGGCGCCGCCGTCGGAGCAGCCGGTGCTTTGGCAGTCGCAAAGGGAAAGGGGAAGAAAGAAGAAGGCGACGAGAAATCGTCGGACGAAAGCTAAAGGAAGGGAGGAGCCATGGGAAAGAAACTGGACCGGAGGGAATTTCTGAAAGTCGCCGGAGCCAGCGTTGGTGGGGCGCTCCTTTCCGCAACCGGTGTGGCCGCGGCAGAGAAGAAGAAACAGGAGAAGAGCTTCCGTGCAGTGCCTAACGGGGCTTCCATCCTCTACGACGCAACCCAATGCATCGGCTGCAGGGCTTGCCAGACCGCATGCCGCGAGGCCAATCACAAACCACCCGAGCTGGATCCGACGGGAAAGTACGACGCGCCGGAGGACCTTTCCGGCGACACCTGGCTGTTGATCAAACTTTACAAAGAAAACGACAGCAAATGGACGTTCATGAGGCGGGCCTGTATGCACTGCATCGAACCGGCGTGTGTGCAGGCGTGCCCGTTGGGGGCCCTTCACATCACCCCGGAAGGCGCCGTGGCCTACGACAAAGACGTGTGCTTCGGGTGTCGGTATTGCATGGTCTCCTGCCCGTTCGAGGTGCCTCGATACGAGTGGGGAGCGGTCAAGCCGTACATCCAGAAGTGCGACATGTGCACCAGCAACGGGCGCGTGCCTTCCGGCAAGGAACCCGCGTGCGTGGAAGCCTGCCCGACCACGGCCCTGACATTCGGAACCAGGGACGAGATGCTGAAAGAAGCACACAAACGCATCCAGGAACACCCCGACAAATACGTCAACCACGTCTACGGCGAGCACGAAGCGGGCGGAACCCATGTCCTCTATCTCTCGTCGATCCC
>JALWAP010000153.1 GCA_027016315.1 Anaerolineae bacterium
CGCGAGCGTATCTCGTCAAACGAGGGATAACGCCGGAGACGTCGGAACTCTTCGGGCTCGGATTTGCCCCCGATTCGTGGGACGCATGTCAGAAATACCTCCGCGGGCTCGGCTACACGGAAGAGGAAATCGTTTCGTCGGGGATATCGATCGCCAAAGACACCGGCGGCTCTTACGACAGATTCCGGGGACGGTTGATGATCCCGATCCGGGACGATCGCGGCAGGGTTTCAGGATTTGGAGCCCGCGTGATAGGAAAAGGCGAGCCCAAGTACCTGAACTCGCCTCAAACTGAAGTCTTCGACAAAGGAAGAATGCTCTTCGGGATCGACATGGCACGGCGGGCCATCAGGGAAAAGAACGCCGCGGTCGTGGTGGAAGGATACATGGACGTTATCAGCGCCGTACAGCGCGGCGTGAGGAATGTGGTGGCCTCCATGGGCACCGCCCTCACCGAACACCACATTCGATATCTCAAAAGGCTGACCCGAAACATTTACCTGGCCCTCGACCCGGACGCTGCGGGCATCCGCGCCACCCTCAGGGGGCTGGACGTTGCAAAGGAAGCCTCGGAAGAGGAACTGGTGCCCGTGGCGCTGCCGGGGATGATCAAATTCAAGAGCGCTCTGGACGTAGCCTTGTACGTGATTCCGATGCCGGAAGGGTTGGACCCGGACGATGTCTTCAGGGAACATCCGGAGATGTGGCCAGATCTCCTCCAGGGAGCGATCCCGCTGGTGGAATTCGCGCTCAAGCTCCTGGCGGAAGAATACGACCTCACCTCGCCGGAAGGGAAATCGCAGGCGGCGAAGCAAGGTATCGCCTTGCTGAAAAACGTGCTCGACGACGTGGAACGGAGCCACTACGTTCAAATGCTCGCCCGCATGGTTTCGGTCGATCCCAGGCTCCTGGAGAGGCAACTATGGGAGATCGAGGACGGCAGGCGCACAAGCCGACGCAGGAGAAGGCCTGTACGCCTCGAGCCTCAAAAATTCGTCGTCTCCCCCGCCATTGACATGGAACGAAGGCTGCTTCAGAGGTTTCTGGAAGATGCATCCCGGATCGAAAGGCTGGTAGAGGCACTGGCCGAAGAAGAGATGGAACCAATCTCCGAACTCGACTTCGGTAGCGAGGCCCACAGGCAGGTATTCTTGTGGCTCAGCGGAAGCGGCGAAATCAACGATGCAATCGAGACCGTCGTAGACGACCTGCGGGCTAGGGCCAGCGAGCTTCCGCCGATCGAAATCGAAGGGGAAGCCACAAGAGAGATGCTCGAAACCTTGCTTCGGCTCAGGGAATACCGGCTCAGAGAGCGTTTGAGAGAGTTGGAGGGTATAATCGAGGAGAGCTTTTCCGAAGACCATACGGCCGAATTGATCGACCTGGTGGCACGATTGAAAAGTTTGCAGGATGCTTTGGCAAGATACAGGCCGAGATCCATCCTGAAGAGGAGCATGTAGATGAGCGGAAAAGATTTGGGGAAGAAGGAAAACAAACGGTTGGAGGAAGAGGCTTTCGAGGACGAACCGCTGATAGACGTCATCACCATACCCAACCCTGACGATCTGATCCCTGAGGAATCCGAAGAAGACGTCCTTCCACCCATCGAAAGGGACGAGGAGATGGAAGCCGCCGTGGAAGTCGAGGCATCCATGCCCGTCGGACATATTCTGAAAGAATGGGAAGACGTCGGGATCACCGATCCGGTAAGAATGTACCTCCGGGAAATCGGCAAGGCTCCTTTGTTGAAACCAGAGGAAGAGCGAAAGATCACACGCAAGATTGTGGAGGGGAGAGAAGCCGAGAAACGGCTGAAATCGGGGGAGGAATTGACCCCCGAGGAGCGAAAGAAACTGGAAAAGGCGGTGGAAGAAGGCAAACAAGCCAGGGACATCATGATTCGCTCCAACCTCCGCCTGGTCGTGAGCGTGGCGAAACGGTACATGCGCCGGGGACTTTCCTTCCTGGATTTGATTCAGGAAGGAAATCTTGGGCTTCTGAAAGCGATCGAGCGATTCGATCCGAGCCTCGGATACAAGTTCAGCACGTACGCCACCTGGTGGATCAGACAGGCCATCGGACGCGCGATAGCAGAACAGGCAAGGACGATCCGGGTCCCGCTGCACATGCTCGATGCGATCAACAAACAGGTGCGCGTCAGGCAAAGGCTCCAGCAGGAACTGGGTCGGGAGCCAACCCTCGAAGAGCTTGTTCTCGACGACGAACTGAACTACCTGAAGCCCGACGAAAAGAAGGAGATAAAGAAAATCCTCGCCAAGAACGAGACGCTTCCACACGATTTGAGATCGCGCCTCGACAGCGCCATACGGCACGCCGAAAAGGTCGCAAGGATAGCCCAGGAGCCGGTCTCCCTGGACACGCCAGTTGGGTCGGACGAAGAAAGCTCTCTGGGGGATTTCGTGCCTTCCAACGGCCCCGAGCCGATAGACGAGGCATCGAGGCACATCCTGAGGGAAGAACTGGCAGAGGTGCTCGAATCCCTTGACGAGCGGGAGAGGGGCGTGCTGGAGATGCGGTTCGGGCTGAAGGATGGGAAGATCTACACCCTGGAGGAAGTGGGCGAATACTTCGGGATAACCAGGGAAAGGGTTCGCCAGATAGAGTCCAAGGCCCTCCGGAAGCTCCGCAACCCGAAATTGAGCAGCAAGCTGCGGGATTACCTGGCAAGCTGACGCTGTCAGCCAAAGGAGGAAACATGAAAAAGACATTCCGCATCCTTACCATCAACCCCGGCTCCACCTCGACGAAAATCGCCCTGTTCGAAAACGAGAACCGGGTTTTCGAGGAAGTGCTCAGGCACAGGCCCGAGGAGATATCCCGCTTCAAAGGAACGCTCGACCAGTATCAGTGGCGGAAAGACGTGGTGCTCAAGGCACTGAAACGCCATGGCGTAGACCTCGGCA
>JALWAP010000154.1 GCA_027016315.1 Anaerolineae bacterium
TCTCCACCGAGCTTGCGAGCCTCGTTCGGTCGATGTCCGGGCCGGTGCGGATTCGGTCGACGACGGCTTCGATGGTGTGGTTCTTGTACCTGTCCAGCTCCGGCACGTCCTCCACTTCATACATCTCGCCGTCCACCCGAACCCTCACGAACCCCTGGCGTTGTATCTCCGCCAGGACGTTCTTGTGGTGCCCTTTCCGGCCCGTGACCACGGGCGCCAGGATGAGAGCCCGTCTGCCGGGAGGCAGATCCAGGATGGCGTCCACTATCTGCTCTGGCGACTGCTTGCTGATCGCCCGGCCGCATTTGGGGCAATGGGGCTGCCCGATCCTGGCGAAAAGGAGCCGTAGGTAATCGTAGATTTCGGTTACGGTGCCCACCGTCGAGCGCGGGTTGTGGCTCCCACGGTGCTGGTCGATGGAGATCGCCGGAGAAAGCCCTTCGATCTGATCTACGTCCGGCTTTTCCATCAGCCCCAGGAACTGCCTGGCGTAGGACGAAAGGGATTCCACGTACCTGCGCTGGCCTTCCGCGTAAATCGTATCGAACGCAAGGCTCGATTTCCCGGAACCTGAGATCCCGGTTATGACCACCAGGCTATCCCGCGGTATTTCGACGTCTATGTTCTTCAGGTTGTGCTCTCTTGCACCCCTGACTATCAGCTTGTCCTGACCCATGCGACCTCCGGTTCAACGCATTCTTCGCATCATTCCATTCTACTCTCCGACGCGTTCGAGGGCAAAAGCGCACCCAGCATGATAAATATGCTCTACAGGCATCCATGGCGACTTAACGACAAAAAGATGTTGTGATAAACTGACGACAAATTCAAAGACGAAAGGCTTAGGGGCATGAAGAGACTTTTGATAGCCACCCACAACAAAGGCAAGGTCAGGGAGTACAAAAAGCTCCTTTCGGATCTGCCGCTGGAGATCACGTACCTTGACGAACTCGGCGTGGAAGAGGAAATCGAGGAGACCGGCTCCACGTTCGAGGAGAACGCCCGGATCAAGGCGCTCGGGTATGCCAGGCTCACCGGGATGCTCACGTGGGCCGACGATTCCGGGCTGGAAGTGGACGCACTGGGCGGCAGGCCCGGCGTGCACTCCGCCAGATACGCCGGGCAAGGCGCGTCGGACGAAGACAGGTACCGGAAGCTTCTGGCCGAAATGGAGGACGTCCCGGACGAAGACCGCACGGCCCGTTTCCGCTCCGTAGTCGCAATCGCCACGCCGGAAGGCAAGGTTTGGACGACTTCGGGGAAGTGCGAAGGCGTGATCGCCCGTGAGCCAAAAGGGCATTTCGGGTTCGGCTACGATCCGATCTTCCACCTGCCCGAACTCGGGAAGCGGATGGCGGAGCTCACTCCTGAGCAGAAGAACCAGATAAGCCACCGCGGTGAGGCTTCCCGCAAGGCAAAGAAACTCCTGAAAGAGCTCCTGGAGAGCGGAGAATTGGGGTAAACAGAGGCTGATGAGCGATCACGCGGACAGCTTTCGCCAGAGCCTTCCCCAAAGCCCCCTGGTGTCCGTGTCGCCCAGGAGCAGCAGCGAGGCGAAATAGACTGCGACGGCCAGCCCTCCGCCCGCAACCACCTCCACAAGCGCTCCGATCATCCCGCTTCCCAGCGCTCCGGCGAGCCATCGGCTTGCCAGGACGCCTGTAGCGGCCATCGCTCCGGCAGCAGCCGTCGCCCGCCCCAAAGCAAGCAACACCGATCTTCCACCAACCGGACGAAGCCAGAGGTAGAGGAGCACCGTCATGGTGATGGCGTGGAACGCGTGCTTGGACGAATCCGCGATCACAAGCCCCATCATTCCCAGCGGGTGCAGGAGCGCCAGCGCAACGGCCAGGTAAGCGAAAACCGCCGCAATCCCCACAATAGTCGGGGTTCTGGTGTCCTGCCGGGCGTAGAACGAATAGTTGATGGGCCAGTCGATCGACGCGAAGAACAGGCCAGGCAGGTAGCCCCACAACGCCAGGGAAGTCCACCTGGTGTCCGCGGCGGTGAACACGCCCCGTTGGAAGAGGATTTGAACCATCGGCCGGGCGAAAACCGCCAGCCCAACCGCCGCCGGAACGGTCAGCAATATGACCAGCCGGAGCACGTACCCAAGTGTCTGGCGATATTGCTTCGTATCGCCGCTGGCGATGTTCTGGGAAAGCCGCGGCAACACCGCCGCGGAGATGGCCATCGAAATCAAACCCAGCGGAAGCTCCCGGAGGGTGGTAGCGTTCTGCATCCACGCCAGGCTGTGCTGTCCGGTGCGGCTCGCCAGGTTCGTATCTATCAGCACCTGCGCCTGCCCCACCAGCAGCCCCGCCAGCAATGGAAGGTAGAGCTTCCACACTTTCACCAGCGCCGGGTGCAGCGGCTCCCAGTGTGGTCGGATCTTCGCATCGAGCAGCCCTGGCATCAGCAGGAGGGTCTGGGAAAGGCTCCCGACGATCGTCCCGATAGCCAGCGAATACACATCGAACCGGCCTGCGAGCACCGGCACGGTGAGCACGATCCCCAGGTTGAACACGGCTGTGGTGAACGCCGGGAAGGTGAACCGCTGAAGTGTGAAGAGGAGCCCGGTCAGCAGCCCCGAAAGTCCGAAGAAAAGGATCGCCCACGCCATCAGCCTGAGCATTTTGACCCCGGCGGCCTGGTAGACCGGGTCGAGGCCTGGGATCAGGATATGGATCAGCGGCACGGCTCCGACGGAGACCAGCAGCGCCACAGCCGCCAGCACCAGTGTGAAGAGCGTGAGGATGGCGCTGAACGCTTCCCACAGGGCGGATTTGTCCTTCCGGGCGGCGTATTCGCTGAGCACCGGCACCAGGGCGGCGCTCATCATCCCGCCTACGAGCAGATCGTAGAGGAGGCGGAGGGTGCGGTTGACGGAGCG
>JALWAP010000155.1 GCA_027016315.1 Anaerolineae bacterium
CACGGGGAGACGCTTGGAAAGCTCTACGTTGGATGGCACGTGGACGGCAGCGGGCTTGGACGCAGGGACAGGATGGCCCTGGAGGCCGTGGCTGCGATGGTGGGGATGGCGCTGCGTGGAGCCATGTGGGAGGGAGTTGTCGAGAACGGTTCGGATTCGCCGCTGACGGAGCGAGAGACGGAGGTGTTGGAGCTTGCGGCCAGTGGGTTGGGGAACAAGGAGATTGCGGAAAAGCTGACGGTGAGCGAAAAGACGGTGGTTCACCATCTGGAGCACGTTTATTCCAAGCTCGGGGCGCAAAATCGTGCCCATGCTGTTGCGATCGCCCTTGCCAGAGGGTGGATAAAGCTCAGGAGACCTGGTAAGAGGGGGTCGGAAGAGGGTTGAAGATATGGGAATTTCTTCCTATATTGCAAAAATGGGAAGAAATTCCCATAGACAAGCGGCCTCCTGCCGCGTATACTGGATGGTGGAGGTGCTGGCCAGCACAGTCCACGGAGGCGGGTGAAGCCTCTAAGAGTCTGGTTAGGAATCCGGTTAGCATAAGGGAAGGAGGTACAGGAAATGAGGAAGACAAGAGCAGTTTCGCTTTTGGTGTTGTTGGTGTTGGTGTTTAGTCTTGTTCCCACTGCGATGGCGGGTAACGGATCCGGCCCTTCTAATCCTATGTCACCAGCTTGTTCCCTCAGCAAAGGCGGGAAAATAAGTCCGAAGGCACTGTGGGTATACACGAATCCTTACAAGTGGGAATACCCATGGTCTGGTGGTAGGCCGCATGTGCTAGCTGTTTGGAGTGGCATGTATGGTTACGGGCAAGCCTATACGGGTCCTGGCGGGTATAACGACACATGTTCTTCCTCGCACGGCTGCATTGACAACTGGACATGGTGGCTCAGGTACCCGGAATCGAAACTGGGAGTTCCATCTAGTTGGTATTGGGTCCCATGGAAAGGCGAGCGGCGGAAGCTGTACAATTATTGGGCGTGGAACTACATTTGGTGATACAGGGCAATCACGCGACCCAAATGTAGGAGAGAGATAAGAGAGAAGAGAAAGGAGGTATCAGATGTCAAGGTCGAAGTTGCAAGTTTTGGCAGTTATTGTATTGGCGACGATGTTAGTAGTGGTAGGTATGCGGCTAAGGGCCAGCGCCCATTCCGCAGCTTTGAGCCTCGACCAGGTGGTTTTACACGAAAGCGATCTGTCGGGGCAGGTTACGTGGATGGAAAAAGGGAGTGCGGAAGATACCAGTGCGGCGGATATGGGGAAATTCGTTGGCTTGTCGCTGCAAGATTTGGTGGAAGCAAAGGCTGTTTATTTCGCCGTGTGTATGGGGAGTGGCTCGAACTGTGGTCCTGGGGCGATAGCAGAAGGGGTGTATCGCTATAGGACAGAGGAAGCCGCGGCGTCGGCGGTGAAAGGTGTAGATGGCTCACATCTTGGTCTATCCACGCCGATACTTGACCGGGAAGAATTCTCGCCTGAAGGTGTGAAAGGGCAGATCATCAAAGCGCGAGACCCTGCAGGCAAGGCCTTTTGGTTCGTTGGTAGGCGTGGGAACATGGTAATGGTGGTCGTAACGGTGGGGACTGGCGGTGGCGATCAGGAGAATCTCCTGAGGACCGAATTGCCGGTGCTCGCCAAGCGGCTGATGGAAGCGCAGTAAGGAATGAATGTGCGGAATCTGGCAAGAAGCGGACCGACGGACGGTCCGCTTCTTGCGCTTCTTTCGCGTTGAGATCGGAGAGCAGGCATGGAGATAAAAAGGTACGAGCAGAGGACACGCTGGCGGGGAAAAAGTTTCTTTGTGGTAGAAGGGTGCTGGCGACATATGCTTGGATTGCAGTGAGGCTGGCCAGCACGGTTCACGGAGGCGGGTGAAGCCTCCGAAAATCCAGTAAAGCGTTAAGGAGGCAAAGGAAATGAAAGGGCGCAAGTGGATTCCGGTATTGGTGGTGATTGTGTCGCTGTTACAGGTTTTCTCGCTTGCGGGGGCATCGGCTGAAGCGTTGCCAAACGATCGCTCGCTCGGTCTCGATGTGAGGGAGCCACCATTAGCGGCAGGGCGAGAATCAAATCCTGGTGACGCTATATCCATAGTCGTTTTGCCCTCTGACTATCGCCTTCCCGCCCCGTTGGTGACTGGCCTAAAGTGCAAAACCGTTTCTCTCGAAAAAGCTATTACAGGGGATTTCGATGCTTTGTTGGTATCGAAGGAAGAGTTGTCCCGGTTGAGCAGGTCGAACGGAGGCAGACGGCAAATCATCGAGTGGCTCTCAGGGGGCAGGATATTGCTGGTGATGGATTCCTCTACAAATGAGCTGAAAGACACTTTACATATCGGCATGCCTACCATGGACGCTACAACCTCAAAGTATCTTGTTAGCGGCGTCGTACAATTGTCGGATGGTGTGTTTGCGTCGGGAGGTGTGTTATTGGTAAAGGAGCGGCACTATGCTCTTCAAGAGGAAATTCAGGACATACGTGCCTTTACCGCTAATCTGATGGCTATCGAGAAAAAGGTAACCAGTTCAGCCATGCAGACCTCCTATTGGCGATTTGAAGGTGTATTGTCCCATTACTTTGATATGTGCCCATTCGGCAAGTACAATGAGACTGTATACGCCGAGCAGGCTACTAACGATGGTTCTCCATTTTATGATTTTTGGAACGCACAGATAGATCAACAGACTATCGGTGGCTATAGTGCTTGTGGTTCATCTTTTCAGGCGTCCAGACTGTGGACACGGGCGGACGCAGGCATGTATTGGGGACAACTGCTTTACCGGTACGGTCCTACGACGACGAATGCCAACAACATCACTTACGTGAATGTGGGGCTGACGGCCGGATATAAAGGTGCGACTGTAAGCTTAGGTAAGAGTTGGGCTTTCTCGCTACCTGATGTTTATGTTATTGACCATAGTGATTTTTCTACTCAGCAGGCTGAATGGGAATTTGTCTACAGTCACGGTGCCAACTCAGCGAAATATAATTATCTTTCGGAGCCAGGCGTCTCGGTTAGAACTACAGAAGGTTACAGATTGAACTTGTACAGGCCGATAAACACTTATTGGTGGCGGCATTGGTGGGAGGGTGAATATCATCTGTTTGATGAATGGGACTTGCACTTCTGACGAGTCTTATTGAGTCCCTCATAAAGTGGTTAACACTCTCGCAATGGTAGTGCCCTCACTCTTCCCCCGCGGGTGCTTCGGCAGAGCCTCAGCACCGCGCCCCCTTCTCTCTCCCAGGATGGGAGAGAGAAGGGGGCAGCCGCCGAGCACGAGCGAGGCGGCGGGGGATAAGTGAGGGCATTCAGGCAACATCAACAGTACTACTTTCCCATCGTTAACCGATTTTTGCCCTTGTCAATAAGGCCTGGTGCGGATTTGAGGGCTTGGATAGGCATTGGAGTGGCAGTAGCAGGGCTAATCTATGAAATCCAGGTAGTTCGGAAAGAGACCGGAGACGAAAAGTTGCAGGCGGCTTCCCGACACCGTCAGAAGTTCACAACTGCTTGAGGGAGGTAGGTCATGAGGAGTCTGTTAGAAAATACGCAGCCAATAGTGCTTTTTTCCCTGTTGTGGTACGTCGTTCCGCTTCTGGCTTTAGGAGAAGGCCTCAGAAGAAAGTTCACTGGGAAAGGGGATTACACTCTGCTCCTCTATACCTGCCTGGCGGGCATCGAGCTATGGGCATTCATCCTTGCCGATACGATTCTTGGGAAAGCGGTTTCTATTGTCGGGGCAGTTCTTGCTCTCCTATGCATGGGCTTGGATAAGCATGGGCGTCAAACGGCGGGCGTGCTGTTCGGTTTTGGGCTCCTGCTGGTCGTACGTTCGTTTACTTTGGTAGACTTTGCTTTTGCTGGCCTGGCATTGTTGGGGTACACCATTCTGGTTGCCATGTGGGTACTGTGGCGTATTGGGGCGTCTATGCGCGATCGCAGTGCTATTCCGGCAAAAGAGAGCATTGCTCTGGCTGCATTGTTGGGGATTGTTCCCATGATGTTGGGAAGCACAGGGGTTGCGAGAGTTGTCGGGTTTACCGTGGGTGCCATTGCTGTACTTGTAGCCGGTGTGGCATTCCTGTGGGCAGGGAGCGACCGGAATGCGAGGCGCGTTGCGGCGGTGGTTTTCCTGAGCGCTATTCTGATACTTTTGGCGTTGACGAATCCACACAGCTGAGGTTTGGTGATGGTTCATCCGCTTTCTGGTTGGCGATACTGGAAGGAAAGTCGTGAAATTGAGGGGAAAGGAGGCATCTTTTGCATGAATTAAAGAGAAGTATGCTGAAGGTGGGGAATCCGAAGGCCTGGAGGTCCTGGCGGTAAGGCAACACTGCTAAAATTTCACCTTGGGTAAGTGGCCTCTGCGCACGTGAAAGGAACGGGAATGAGGTTCTGCAGGCCGATCTGAATCTACTTCTAACGGACGTTATGGTCGGTGCCAGCTTAGTTCGGCGAAAGTGTGGTATTTATGGCAGCAGAATTGCCGTTGTAGGAGGTTTTTCCGTTCGGAGTCCAAAACTTGCGAAGCATGGGACATCGCCGTCTGACATTGCGAATCTGTATGGAGGGGAAATGGTCGTAGGCATGGCAGTGGTGAAAATGTTTTCTGCCGTGGCGGCAGGAATCATGGCCTATGGAGCTGTCCGTGAGGCAAGGAGGCGTCTTGCTTTCCCGGCAGGCTCTATCGTTTTGTCGGTAGTCGCTGTAGTTGCTCTGGTGATCACTTACTATCTGTTGTTTTGGTTCGTGTCCCTTACAGTTGGGAGGGTGTTAGCTCCCTGGAACCAATGGGCAGCATATGCTCCCCCGCACGGGACATGGCAGCGTCAGGTAAATGATTTTTTTCAGCCGAGATGTCCATCAGTACATGGTTGCCGTGGCGGTAGTTGGGGCGAGCGTGGCGGTCTTCGCTATGGGAGCCCTGAGGAATGGTTCCAGGCTCCATGAGCTCGGTTTGGCATTTGCAGCGATCGACCTGGCGTTTCTGTTGGGGGACCTGGTTGCGGTGATACTCTTGCCATCGCCTCATTCGGCGGCGGGCGTGGGATACCGTCAGGTGTGGCCGGATTTGCTGATAACCTTCGGGCTTGTGGTAGTGCTTCTTTGGGCTCAGGTGCGCGTGGCTTCACGATCTTTCTGGCGACGGTGAGCAGGCAAGTGATCTTCGGTGCTTGGCAGAAGGAAGTTTCATGAAGCATCGGTTGTCACTGGTTGCTGCAGTTCTTGTTGCCCTTCTCCTTGGAGAGCCTGTGCCGAGGTTGGTCATTCACAGCAATATCGAGGAATTTGCCGGTGTGGAAGGGCCGGCCATGCAATGTGCGGGGCTGGCGTACATGAGTGCCAGGGATATGGTAAGCGGTGGTCCTGAGGCCTTCGTTTGGACGGCGTTGCGTGTGATAGAAGTAAAACATTTGTCACCTGGGGAGGATGACGTTGGCAGGTGTGAATGCCCGTATGAAGTCCGGGTTCGGGTTTATACGTTGTTTGGTATTCCGTACGATACCATAGTTACGAGGTGCTCTGAGACCTATCGGTTGGGCCATCCATGAGTGGGGGATGCCTGTGGAAGGGAGCCTCCTGCCGCGTATACTGGATGGTGAAAGTGCTGCGCAGCACCGATGTGACGAGGCCGAGACAGATCCACGAGAGTGTATCAGAATGTGTACGGAGGTGCAAAAATGAGAAAGAATGTTCGGCTCAAGTTACCGGTTTTAATGGTACTGCTGTCAGCCATGATATTGCTAACTACAGGAAGTGATGTGTATGCAGCTAGCGGAGAAGGGCATTGGATTGATATCACTTGGTATTACTTCAGTAGCGGAAGAGTCATGGTTGCTGTCAATCACGATTCATCTGCAAGTATTGGGAATATCTGGCTTTCAGATTACGTGCGCCGCATTGAGTGGCAAGATTTCGGAGGCGACGTCAACTACCACGGTGCGACAGATCTCTGTAATGGCTATTTCAATTGGCTAAAAGCATCTACTTACTATCAAGATGACTACGGACAACATGTAATATCTGGATGGTACCAGACTCCCACATGGTGCAATTATGGAGAGGCGTGTAAGAACTATCACAGTGATACAAATTACTGGACGTACAGTTATTCCCCAAGAGGCGTGTTCCGTAGTCAAACAAAATTCGGTAATTCTTGTTTCCCTAATGTCGGCCCTATCCGCACGATAGAAATAGGCTTCTAAAAGATAAGAACGGGAGGTAAATGATGTCCAAAGGATTTGCAAAAGCAATTGCCGTAGCCGTGACTATCACTTTTTTGGTCGTAGGTTGGACATACATAGGCGGAGCTCAAGGAATAGGTCGTCAATTCGCTCAGCTTCAAAGCAAGCAGGTCGAGGGAACACAGAAGGACTTGGTGGTTGTTTCCGTCAACGGCGAGCCAATCACCCTCCATACTTTGGAGATATCTGCAGAGACAATTAGGTTAGCAGACCCGCAAATCGACAGTAAAGAGGCGTTCAAGATAGCCTTGGAAAAGACCATCCTGAACACAGCCCTATACCAAAAGGCTCGGGAGTCGAATATTGAGGTGAGCACCGAGGAGGCCAAAGCTCTCTATGAGAAAACAAAAGAGACTGCTATTGATAACCCTGTAGGCAGGGAGTATTTTGCTGCTATTAATAACTTATCTTCTCAGGAACGCAAGAGGGTCGAGGATAACATGGTAGAAGGGTATCGACAGGCTCTAACCGTCGCCAAGTGGCGTAAGGATCTGGCAAATCGGGCGGTCTCTCAACCGAGAAAAGATGAGATAATAGCTTATTTGAAAGCACATCCCAAATACCGAAATCTCCTGATTGTGGATACGATTTACTTCAGAGATGAGAACACAGCCGACAAAGTTTACGATGCCTTGAAAACCGATCATGCCAGAGCCGGCGGAGGCATCTCCGCCCAGTTCTACAAGGAAGCCAGGAAATGCAATCCTGAGCGGCAAGATCCGACAGAGAGATTCACATTCCTCGAGCCGGCCTCTCTGCCGAACTACGCACAGGATGCCCTGACCAAAGGAGGGGGGCACATTGGGCTGTATCACCAAGGTGGCGGTACATACGTGCTCTACCTGGTCAAGTATGTAGCTTTCCTCTCCAAGAAGGCTATCTACGAGCAAGCGGCTCAACAGATAATAAGAGAGAAGCAGCAATCGTTCACGAACGATCTTTTCAAGAGAGTTCTGGAACAAGCAGACATTCGCATCTATCGGGAGAATCTGCCAGAAGGGGTAAGTGTCACCAAAGAGGATATACTACGCCAGTTAGAAAATCAGTCTACAATCCTGATCCGTACACCGGCGAGGTGAATTTACGGTCATGGAGGTGGAGGTTCAGATGACACCGCAAGTGTATCGCGATGGCGCTATTGTTGGCCGGGCTGGAGACGTTACAGGCGACCGGAGCGCCCATGCGTCCAAGCCCACTCTCGGGCCGGGAGAGAGAAGTGCTGGAGCTCGCAGCGCAGGGGCTGGGGAACAGGGAGATAGCGAAGAGGCTTGTGGTGAGTGAGAAAACGGTAGTTCATCACTTGGAACACATTTATCTCAAGCTGGGGGCCGAAAATCGTGCCCATGCTGTTGCGATCGCCCTTGCCAGAGGGTGGATAAAGCTCAGGAGACCTGGTAAGAGGGGATCGGAAGAGGTTTGAAGATATGGGTATTTCTACCCATATGGCAAAAATGGGGGAAAATACCCATAGACGAGCGGCCTCCTGCCGCGTATACTGGATGATGAAAGTGCTGGCCAGCACGGTTCACGGAGGCGGGTGAAGCCTCCGAAAATCCAGTAAAGCGTTAAGGAGGCAAAGGAAATGAAAGGGCGTAAGTGGATTTCGGTATTGGTGGTGATTGTGTCGCTGTTACAGGTTTTCTCGCTTGCGGGGGCATCGGCTGAAGCGTTGCCAAACGATCGCTCGCTCGGTCTCGATGTGAGGGAGCCACAACTAGCGGCAGGGCGAGAATCAAATCCTGGTGACGCCATATCCATAGTCGTTTTGCCCTCTGACTATTGCCTTCCCGCTCCGTTGGTTATGGGCCTAAATTGCAAAACCGTTTCTCTCGGGAAAGCTATTACTGGGGATTTCGATGCTTTGTTGGTATCGAAGGAAAAGTTATCTCGGTTGAGCGGATCGAATGCAGGCAGGCGTCAAATCATCGAGTGGCTCTCAGGGGGCAGGATATTGCTGGTGATGAATTCCTCTACAAATGAGCTGAAAGACACTTTACATATCGGCATGCCTACCATGGATGTTACAACCTCAAAGTATCTTGTTAGCGGCGTCGTACAATTGTCGGATGGTGTGTTTGCGTCGGGAGGTGTGTTATTGGTAAAGGAGCGGCACTATGCTCTTCAAGAGGAAATTCAGGACATACGTGCCTTTACCGCTAATCTGATGGCTATCGAGAAAAAGGTAACCAGTTCAGCCATGCAGACCTCCTATTGGCGATTTGAAGGTGTATTGTCCCATTACTTTGATATGTGCCCATTCGGCAAGTACAATGAGACTGTATACGCCGAGCAGGCTACTAACGATGGTTCTCCATTTTATGATTTTTGGAACGCACAGATAGATCAACAGACTATCGGTGGCTATAGTGCTTGTGGTTCATCTTTTCAGGCGTCCAGACTGTGGACACGGGCGGACGCAGGCATGTATTGGGGACAACTGCTTTACCGGTACGGTCCTACGACGACGAATGCCAACAACATCACTTACGTGAATGTGGGGCTGACGGCCGGATATAAAGGTGCGACTGTAAGCTTAGGTAAGAGTTGGGCTTTCTCGCTACCTGATGTTTATGTTATTGACCATAGTGATTTTTCTACTCAGCAGGCTGAATGGGAATTTGTCTACAGTCACGGTGCCAACTCAGCGAAATATAATTATCTTTCGGAGCCAGGCGTCTCGGTTAGAACTACAGAAGGTTACAGATTGAACTTGTACAGGCCGATAAACACTTATTGGTGGCGGCATTGGTGGGAGGGTGAATATCATCTGTTTGATGAATGGGACTTGCACTTCTGACGAGTCTTATTGAGTCCCTCATAAAGTGGTTAACACTCTCGCAATGGTAGTGCCCTCACTCTTCCCCCGCGGGTGCTTCGGCAGAGCCTCAGCACCGCGCCCCCTTCTCTCTCCCAGGATGGGAGAGAGAAGGGGGCAGCCGCCGAGCACGAGCGAGGCGGCGGGGGATAAGTGAGGGCATTCAGGCAACATCAACAGTACTACTTTCCCATCGTTAACCGATTTTTGCCCTTCTCAATAAGAAAACACTCGTGGGGGAGTTATGTCAACGCAAAGGCGCGAAGACGAGTTGGCGTTCCCTTTCAGTCTCTCCCGACGGGTTTTCTTCCCGTTTGCGCAGCGCCATGCACTGTGGAGTTACTCAG
>JALWAP010000156.1 GCA_027016315.1 Anaerolineae bacterium
AAACCCTCCGCATGGGGACTTACAACATCCACTACGGATACAACGCACCGTGGAAATTCAACCTGGAAGCCATAGCCGACACGATCGCCCAAAGTGGAGCAGACGTGGTAGCTCTGCAGGAAGTGGACACCGGCAGGCCAACCAGCTACATGGTAGACGATGCCCTCTACCTGGGACGCAGGCTCGGGATGGAGGTGTTGTACCTGCCCACCATCGAGCATCTGACCGGCATAGCGCTGCTATCCAGATTCCCGGTATCCGACGTCAGGGGAAAACTGCTCACATCGCACCTCGAGCAGACCGGGATCGTGGGAGCGAAAATCAGCGTTTCCGGTAAAGATGTGCACGTCTACGGGATATGGCTCGGCCTCACACGGGCGGAGCGCATGAAGCAGATCAAGGAAGCCACCTCTTTCATCGACCAGATGCCCGGCCCTGCCGCCCTGGGCGGCGATTTCAACTCCACTCCGGATTCCCCTGTCTACAGCCACATGCTATCAGACGGCTTCGTCGATCCGTTCGCCAGTCTTGGGAAGCCAGACGTGTTGACTGACCCGGCGGATAAGCCCACCGAGCGGATAGATTACGTTTGGTTTCGCGGGATCACGCCCACGGATGCCAGAGTCCTCGATTCCACCGCCTCAGACCATCGAATAGTCGTGGTGGAAGGCAGTCCGCGGTAGGCCTGACGGATTCATCCCAGCTTGAACGAAACCGGAGCGGCAGCAGAGGGTTTACTGAAGCATTTCATGAAATACAACGATGCCACCTGGGAGATGACAGCCAGCAGCAAGAACCACGTGCTGTATCCCTCCAGGACGTTGACGAACACCCCGGGGAAGATAGCGGATAGCACCCCGAGCCCAAGGCTCGCGCCGCACACGGGCGCTCCTACCCCGCACACCTGCAGGGCAGACAGCCCAATGATGGAAGCGATCAACCCTATGGCGGAGCCGCTGTACGTGCTGGCGGCTTTGGCTCGTTCTTTGATCAACCGGATCATGCACATCATCGAAAGCGGAAATGCAATTGCGAAAGCTCCGGCCAACAAAGTGTACCACCCCGTGAACACCGTCGACGGGATCAGCATGTATGCCACGAACAGAGACAGAACCAGAACCAGCTTGCAGTAATTGCTCTTCAAGACCGTGAAAAGATACATTTCCTTCATGTCACACACCCCTAACCTCAATTGCGAACACATTATCTCCGTTCCGGATGTGATAGTCAAATGAAAAAGCCCCCTGACCCGGGGGCTTTCTTGTTTGTTCGTAAAGAATCTTACATCTTTACCACATGTGTAGCCTGAGGGCCCTTAGGACTTTCTTCTACGAAGAAGCGGACGCGGTCGCCTTCCTCCAGGTTGCGGAAGCCGGAGCCCTCGATGGCCGTGTAGTGAACGAAAACGTCTCGCTGAGATTCACCATCTGGAGTGATGAACCCATAACCTTTGGTCCGGCTGAACCACTTGACAGTACCAGTAATCTCTTCTGACATAAAACTAACCCCCTACTTTAAAGAAAGTTCTTGCACTTCCGCAACTGGAAGTGTGCAGTTCTGGCTCCCGGATGCAAAAACGAAAAGCACCGCCGGTCTAACTTCCACGGCGGTGCTTTTTCGTGCATCGCAGGAACGTGCCGGAACTACCGCTTGTAGCTTACCACACCCCCGGCTGTTAGTCAAAAAACCGAGATTCGGATGTGAATTCGCGAACTATAGAATTCAGCCCCTTGCGAGACAAAAATCGAAATGCCCGCCCCTCGACCAGTGGGCTGTCAAGCATACTTCAGTTGGTGGCGGATAGGAGAGGCAATGTTTCGCTCTTTTCAAGGCAGATGACTTCACTATCTGCCACACACTCTCAGTCATTCTGAGGAGCGTCAGCGACGAAGAATCTTGAACACTCTTTTGCCGAACGCCTCCGGCTTATCCTGAGCGTTGCAAGATTCTTCGCCTCGGCATCGAGCTCAGCGCTGCTGAGCTCTACTGCCTCGGCTCAGAATGACGCATAGTGTCCCTGTGCACGAGAGACGTTGCTCACAATCTCTCGCTTGACAAACCATTAAGCGGACTCCGCTATTCCCCTCCCGCCCTTTCTCGCACCAGGGAGTGTGAAAGAGGAGGAACCTTATCCGCCAGCGGGAGCTACAGGCCGAGCTCCCGGTGGCGAATATGGCACGCGACCATGTGCCCCGGCTCGCCCGGAATCTCTCGCAGTTCGGGTTCTTCCTGGCTGCAAATATCCTCGGCAAGCGGGCACCTGGGATGGAACCGACACCCGGAAGGTGGATTGATCGGGTTCGGGATCTCGCCCTTCGGGATCGGGAACTGCCTGCGCGCTTTGGGGTCCGGAACCGGCACTGCCGCAAGCAACGCTTCCGTGTACGGATGCTGCGGATTACTGTAGACCTGCTTGATGTCGCCCACTTCCACGATCTTCCCGAGGTACATCACGGCTATCCTGTTGCAGATGTACTTGGCCGTGGCGAGGTCGTGGGTGATGAACAGGTAAGTGAGGTTGAACTCCTCCTTCAGCTTCAGCATCAAATCCAACAACATAGCCCGCACGGAAACGTCGGCCATGGCGATCGGTTCGTCGGCCACAATCAGGTCCGGGTGGAGGATCAGCGCCCTGGCTATGACCACGCGCTGGCGCTGTCCTCCGCTTATCTGGTGCGGGTACAGGTTGTAGTAGCGCTCCGGAGGCGTAAGCCCAACCTTCTCGAGGATGTCCAGCACCCGATCCCTCAGCTCATTGCCGCTGGCGATCTTGTGGATCTCCAGCG
>JALWAP010000157.1 GCA_027016315.1 Anaerolineae bacterium
AAGCATCAGGTTCGGAGGAGCCGGGGCTTAGAGGCTCGAGAGCCATTGGACGCCCCACTGCCCCCTGAACCATCCGGTCGTCTCAGGATTTGCGCCTCTCAGGGTAGAGCGAGAGCAGGCCCTCCTCTGAAGCATCGCAGATGCCGCGTTCGGTTATGAGGCCGGTCACAAGCCTGGAAGGCGTCACGTCGAACGCGTAATTGACTGCGGGGCTCTCCTTCGGCGTCAGCAGCACTTTCTTGATCTCGCCTTCGTGCCACCCGGCGATGTATTTGACCTCGTCCGGCGACCTTTGTTCGATTGGGATTTCCTTCACGCCATCCTTGATCCGCCAATCGAGGGTGGAAGAGGGAAACGCCACGTAGAACGGCACGCCGTTGTCCTTCGCTGCCAGTGCTTTCAGGTACGTCCCGATTTTGTTAGCCACATCGCCAGTCGACGTGACCCGATCCGCTCCTGTGATCACCATGTCCACCATGCCGTGCTGCATCAGATGGCCACCCACGTTGTCCGCCACCACAGAGTGCGGTACGCCCTCCTGCAATAGCTCCCATGCGGTGAGCCGCGCTCCCTGGTTCCTCGGCCTGGTTTCGTCGACCCACACGTGCACGTCGATTCCCAGATCGTGGGCTTTGTAGATCGGAGCGGTGGCGGTGCCGTAGTCCACGAACGCCAGCCACCCGGCGTTACAGTGCGTCAGGATGTTCACCGTGTCGCCGCCTTTCCGCTCGGCAATCTCCTGGATGATCTTGACGCCGTGCTCGCCAATGCGTCGGCAGTAATCAGCATCCTCGTCAGCGATGGCCTGCGCTGTCCGGAGCGCCGCTTGGGTCATCTCATCCAGGTCCTCGATCCCCCGAAGGGTATCGAGCTGGCGATGGACGGCCCACTCCAGGTTCACGGCGGTGGGTCTGGTGGCCTTGAGCTTTTCGCCAGACTCCACCAGGTACCGCCAGAACGCATCCCGACTGCTCCTGGGCGCTTCCAGCGTCGCTATGTACATCCCGAACCCGGCGGTTGCCCCGATCAATCCGGCGCCGCGAATGTGCATCTCCTTGATCGCAACCGCCACCTGATCCACGGTTTTCAGGTCTTCGATGACGAAATCGTGCGGGATCCACCGCTGGTCTATGACCTGAACGACCGTCGGATCGTCCTCTTTCAGCCATACAGTCCTGTAGTGTTTTCCGTTGACGTTCACCAGAGAACCTCCAAGCTTTACTGCTCTTTCTTTCCAGCAAAGACGATGTTGAAGATCAACGCTGCCAGCAGGATGACGCCGGTCACGAAGACCTTCAAGTAGATGTTCACCGAGATCTGATCGAGGCCGTTGCGCAATACCCCCAGGATGAGCAGGCCTACGATGGTCTGCGGGATGCCACCGATACCGCCGAAGAGCGATGTACCGCCGAGCACCACCGCACCGATGGTGTCGATCAGGAGGCTATCGAGCCCCGTCGGCTGTGCACTGGCGAGCCTGCCCAGGCTCACCACCCCGGCGATACCGCCGGTCAAGCCGGAAATCGCCATCACGACGGCGATGATGTACCTGGTATTGACCCCTGCCAGGTCTGCTGCATGGGGGTTCGCGCCGGTCATGTAGACATACCGGCCGAACCTGGTATATTTGAGCACCACGTGCCCGATCAGCAGCGTCACCGCTGCCACGATCACCAACCACTTCACCGGGCCTATTCTGCCACTGCCCAACGTCATCGCCAGGGGCGGGATCTTGAATATCACACGTCCTTTGGTCAGGTACAGGGAAAGTCCTGAAGCGATTAGCGACATTGCCAGCGTGACCATGAACGACGGTATTCCAAGGTAAGCCGTGCCCCATCCGTTGATCAACCCGAGCAAAATCGTGACCAGCAAGGCAACTAAAATCGGCAGAGGCTGCGGAAGCGGCATCGTCGCAGTGAAGAACGCCGCCACCACCCCGCCCAACGTCGCCATCGTGGCGATGCTCAGGTCGATCTGGGCAGTGAGCAACACGAACGTCGTCCCGGTGCCCATGATCGCCAGCACGGCGATCTGATTCAGGATGTTGTTGAAGTTCTCCAGGGAGAAGAAGCTGCTCGAGGCAACGCTGAAGAACAGGGAAAGCGCTATCAACGTCCAGACCGGCGCCATGTCCCTGGATTTCAGCACCCTCATGAACTTCTCCTTCCAGGGTTCTTTACTTTCTTTTTGAGCCAAAGCTTTTCCTTCCATCTGCCCTCACCTGTCTGAAATTTTATGCTTTGTCCAGCAACATGCTCTTGGTCACTTCTACGCCTTCGAAATCGGCGACGAGTTTCCCTTTGGACATCACCAGGATGTGCTCCGATACCGACAAAATCGTCTCCGGCTCGGAGGAAACCACCAGCACACCAACCCCCTGCTCGCTCAATTTGCGCAGGATCTCCAGCACTTCCTCTTTCGCGCCCACGTCCATACCCCTGGTAGGCTCGCTCACGATGAACACCTTTGGAGGAAATACGAGCCACCGGGCGATGGCCACTTTCTGCTGGTTGCCGCCGCTCAGGTTTCCTACGGCTTTGAACGGATCGTTGGGGCGCACGCCCACTTCCGTGATGACCTCCCTCGCGGCCGCTATCTCCCTCGCTGGGGAAAGAACCAGCCCGGAAAGCTTACCCAGGTGTGGCAGCGAGATGTTTTGGTAGATTGGAGCGTCCATAAAGAGCCCCTGTTTCCTGGACTCCACAACGTAGGCGATCCCTAAATCGATCGCCGCCCTGGGCGATCCTTTGGGCAATCGCTTACCGTCCAGCGTCACTTCTCCGCTGTCATAGTCCCACAGGCCGAAAATCGCCTTTGCCAGCTCGAAGTGCCCGGAACCGACCAAGCCGTAGATTCCCAGGATTTCCCCTCGTCGGAGCCGGAAGGAAACGTCTTCGAATTTTCGATGCAAGGTGAGCCCATTTACCGAAAGAACCGTCTCGTGCGGTTGGTCTTCCTTGACGACCACGCTGCCTGCATATGATTCCTCGAAAAAGTCCAGTTCCTTGCCAAGAATCAGGCTTATGAGTTTTTGCTTTGTGGTGCCCTTAGCGTCCATGACAGCGACTTTTTCGCCGTTCCTGAGCACGGTTATCCGATCGGCCACCTGCATCACTTCTTCGAGAAAGTGAGAGATGTAGATGACGCTTCTACCGCTTTTGGCGACGGATTTCACCAGCTCCAGCAAGCGGTCTGTTTCCTTGGGGGAGAGGGCCGATGTAGGCTCGTCCATGATGAGCACTTCGGCGCCGGAAGTCAGGGTTCTGGCGATTTCAACCAGCTGATGAACACCCAAAGGATACTCTTCCAGGTTTTTCTTGACGTCCAGGCTGAACCCCAGGCTTCGGAGCGCTTCATCCGCCTCACGGAACATCCTCGGCCAATCTATCGCGCCGTAGGAGGTGGTCGGCTGCCTGCCGAGGAAAATGTTCTCCGCCACGGTCAGAACCGGCATCACGCTCAGTTCCTGGTGGATCATCGCTATGCCATGATCCAGCGCGTCTTTAGGTGACTTCAGGCGTATTGGCTGTCCCTTCCAGAACATCTGGCCTTCGTATTCCGTGTGAACCCCGGCCAGAATGCGCATAAGGGTGGACTTCCCCGCACCGTTCTCACCTACGACGGCGTGAACCTCCCCCGGGTACAGGTCGAAATCCACGTTCTTCAGCGCCTGGATGCCGCCAAATCTCTTGGAAATGTTTTTCAGTTCGAAAATCGGTTTTTTCTCTGCCATATCTCTGTCCCAGAATCACTGGCTGCATGGAGAAGGTCAGTGCGGAACCCCCACCTGGACGAGCCAGAACCAAAAGCCGACGCGGAGCCGCTTAGACAATCCAAATCAGCGAATCAACGAATCGGCGAATCGGCGGAACTGTCTCCCCGCACATGTCGTTGATTCGTTCATTCGCTCATTCGCCCTTTCGCTGATTCGTTTGGTTCGTTGTCATCTGCGTCTCTGCGTCAAATTCTTGCCCAACGTGCAAGAATCCGTTGGTAAGGAACTAACCTCTCCATGGGTGGGACGCCGCCACCCCGACGGCGTCCCACCAGAAGTTCCCGCAAGCTCCGCGTTCGTTACGCCAGAAGGTGTTTCTCCTCCCAGAGAAGCCCAGGGGCAGCGCCGATCCCATAGCCCTTGAGCAGCCACGGTTTGTCGGATTTCTTCTTGGAAGGAGGAAGGATCGCTGGGCCATCGGCAAGGATGAATTCGGGGATGTCTTTGCCGCCGACCTCTTTCTGCATCACGGCGTAATAACCGGCCACGAGGGCTCCCCAGTGGATGCGTGCAGCGGAGTTGCGCGCCGTTGCGTGAAGTTTGCCATCGAGGACCGCCTGAATAGCGGGAGGCATGCCATCGATGCCGCCGATGACGATTTCCTTCTCGCGGCCGGCGTTCTTGATGACCTGATACGCCGCCAGCGCCATATCGTCGTTGTGGAAGAACGCAGCGTCGATCTTCTTGTAGCGGTTCAGCAGGTTTTCCCAAAGCTGGGCAACCTTGTTGACGTCCCAGTCAGCCGGGGATTCGTCCAAAACTTTGATGTTGGGGTACTTCTTGATGACGTTGTGGAATCCCTGAGCGCGGCCCTGGGCTCCGGTGTGGCCGAGGGAGCCCTGAGTCATGATGATGTTGCCCTTGCCGCCAATGGCATCCACGAGCGCCTGCGTGACCTGCTCACCCATCCAAACGTTGTCAGGTGCGATGAAAGTGTGGATCTTCAGAGATCCCCAGGGGGCGAGCATGGTGTCCATGTCAATGACAGGGATGCCTTTGTCGATCATCTTCTTGACCGGCTCGACCAGGGAGCCGATGCTGAGCGGCTGAATGGCGACGAAGTCCCAGTCTTTGCTTGCCATGTCGTCGATGGCGGCGCGCTGCTTGTCGACGTTGAGCTGGCCATCGTACCAGGTGATCTCGACACCCAGCCACTTGCCCCACTGCTCCACGGTGTCCTTGCCCTGGGCGCACCATGTCGCCTGAAGACCGGCGTTCGAGAACGCTGCCTTGAGCATCCTCTTCGGCTTGCCGGCGGCTGCAGCGGTGGTCGCGACGGCAGCAGGGGTTGCCTCGTTCTTCTTCGAGCAGCCGGACAGCAGGAAGCCACCGCTGGCCAGACCCAGAGAAGCGAGAAAACTTCCTACCAGAAACTTGCGTCGGGTGATTTCATGTTCGTCACTCATTTGAAATTAACCTCCTCCTAAAATGAATTTGTTTTTTTGAGACGATTCTCCTCGAAACCTGTCAAAAGTCTGGTTCTCCGGATACCACCTCCTTTCCCAACCCTTAGAGGGTTTTCTCCACAACGGCATCCCATATCTTGCGCTCGTTTTCCGCAGTCTTTTCGATCTCCCTCATGGCAAGGGCTACGTACAACGCCTCGATTATTGCAATCTGAGCAATTCGGGATGCCACAGCCTCCGGTCGAATCTCCCTCGATACGCTCAGAAGCACGATGTCCGCCTCCTGGGTCAGCGGCGAGGAAGCCGTACCACAAATCGCTATGGTCTTGGCGCCGTGTTTTCTGGCCTCTCTCAACGTGAGCACCGGGTCTTCGGACGATCCGGTCTGGGAAATGGCAACGACCACTTCGTCCGGCTTAACCAGGGACGCCTGCATGAGCTGAAGGTATGAGTCGGTTTCCACTATGCAGTTGATGCCTATCCTGAAGAACCGGTTGTACATTATGTGGGCTATCGGGCCAGAAGTACCGACGCCAGTTATTAGAACACGCCTGGCCTTGGAAATCGTATCGACTGCTTCTGCAAAGACTTTGCTGTCGAGCACTCCCAGGGTGTCGTGCAGTGCATGGATTCCTGCGGTGAAGACCTTGTTGGCTATCGTGGGGAGATCGTCTTCCTCGGTTACGGACTCCTGGATCAAACGGACGGGGGACGCCGTATCCCTGGCAAGGGCGATCTTGAACTCCAGGTACCCGTGGTAGCCGATGGATCGGCAGAAGCGGATAACAGTGGGATCGCTGACTCCTGCGTTCTGGGCAAGCTGGGCAACCGGCATCTGCACAACCTCGGACGGATGCGACAACACGTAATCAGCCACTTTTTTCTCAGAAGCCGACAGTCCTTCGTACATCGCCCTGATCTTCGCCAGCGTTTTCTCCCCCAACGATGCCCCCTTGCGACGATTAACGCTACTACCACATCAGTTCTCTTTGGAGTAATTATACTACAAAACCTCGGGAGAGTCAAATCCCACGAGAGGGGGTACTATGTGCATGGTACTCGTACAGATGGGGAGAGCGACGCCCTAAGTTCGCAAATCGAAGGGTACATGTCGCTGATGCTGCTCAGGGCGCTAAAAACACTTCTCAGACGCCATCGCGGAATACCACCTCTCCCCCAATCACAGTCATGGTAACACGCGCGTCCGCGATCTCCTGGGGCGGTATGGTGAAGATATTCCGATCGAGCGCCACGAAGTCCGCGAGGTAGCCAGGAGTCAGGCGGCCGCGATGATTTGCTTCGCCAACGGCGAACGCAGGCCCCAGGGTGTATGATCCCACCGCTTCCGCCACGGTTAGCCGCTCGTCCGGATACCAGCCCCCGTGCGGATAACCATCCTTATCCTGCCTCGTCACTGCTGCGTGTATCCCAAGGAGCGGATCAGGATCGGCAACAGGTGCATCGGATCCGGAAGCCAAGACCGCACCAGCCTCTTTCAAGCTTTTGAACCGGTAGGTGTTCGCTCCTCGCTTTCCCCACAACCGCTCGACTTTGACCATATCATCCACGCAGTGGATAGGCTGGATAGACGCCACGATCCCAAGCTTCCCCAAACGCGGGATGTCCTCCGGCTGCACGGCCATCACGTGCTCGATCCTGTGGGGAGCCGATGGCGGGCGAGGACTGCCGGATTCGAAGACCGTTTCGAAGATGTCCAGTACCTCCCGGACGGCTCGATCGCCTATCGCGTGCACCGAAGCCGATATCCCATGTTGATGTGCTTCGCGAATGATCTCGGCCAACTCCTCTGGCGAGGACACGGAAACGCCATAATCGCCTGGGTCGTCATCGTAAGGCTCCATCATCCAGGCCGTATGCGCTCCGAGCGAGCCGTCCGCAAACAGCTTGACATGCCCAACCCGCACCCACTCGTCACCGAAACCGCTCCTGATTCCGGCTCCGATCAGGTCGTCCAACCTGGCAGGCTCGAAATTGCAGCTAACACGCATCAGGAGCTTCCCGCTTTTGCTCAGATCGGTATAGAGTCGGAGCGCTTCTGCCCCTTCTGAAACCGTGTCACCGAGCCTCTGGTCGTGGACCGAGACGATGCCAAGTTCGTGCAACTCCGACGCAACCGCCCGCAGGTTCGACGCCATCTTGGTCCCATCATGGGGCGGCACCGCTTTCTTCACCAGGGTGATGGCGGCCTCCCGGAGCACGCCGGTGGGAACGCCTCGTTCGTCCCTATCGATCACACCGGATTCCGGATCCCTGGTCCCTGGCCCAATCCCTGCCGCACTGAGGGCTGCGCTGTCGGCCACGGCGGCGTGCAGATCGGCCCGCCATATGAGCGCAGGCCGATCGCCGACGGCGGAGTCCAGATCGTACCGGGTCGGGAACCGGGGCTCCGGCCATCGGCTCTCGTCCCACCCATAGCCCAGCAGCCACGCCCCTGGAGGAAGATCAACCGCATAGGAGTGGAGGGTGCTCAGCAGGTTCTCGAGGCTCGACACCTGCTGCAAAGACACCTGAGATCGGCGCAGAGCTAGGTCGTAGAAATGAATGTGGGCGTCGGCGAACCCCGGCAACACCAACGCCCCGTGCAAATCGATCACTTTCGTGCCGTTCCCAATCCAGGACAAAGCATCCGCGTCGTTTCCAAGCGCCATGACACGCCCACGCCAGACAGCAATGGCTTCCACCCACGGCATCGGCTGCCACTGGGTGTAGATTCGAGCGTTTCGGATAACCAAGTCTGTATTCATGCTGGTCTCTTTTCCATATCTAATTATACATTTTTCCTGTTATGGATCAATGAAACGGCCACAATCGAGGTGCTCCTTGTCCGATTTTCTCGCTTCCTGCTTTGCCCTGCGGGGTTTTCTGATGTAATATTTCCCAGGACTTTGTCTTTGAAAGCCTGTTCAGGAACGAGAACTTGCGGAGGCAACCATGCTCGAAATCCGACACCTGACGAAAGTGTACGAGGACGGAACCGTGGCGCTCGAGGACGTAAGCTTCACGGTTGAAGATGGGGAATTCCTTGTGCTTATCGGCCTTAGCGGCTCAGGGAAATCCACCTTGCTGAGGTGCATAAACCGGCTCATCGAGCCGACTGAAGGGCAAATCCTGTGGAACGGCGTCGACATCACGGCGGCTTCCAAGAAGGAATTGCGGGAGATTCGGAAGCACATCGGCATGATATTCCAGCAGTTCAACCTGGTGAAGAGGTCTTCCGTAATGACGAACGTTCTATCCGGTCGGTTGGGTTACTACCAGTCATGGCGGAGTTTGATCGGATGGTGGCCCAAGTCGGAAATGGAAAGAGCCATGCTTAACCTCCAAAGGGTGGGCATCGCGGACAAAGCGTGGAACAGGGCTGATGCTCTGTCCGGTGGCCAGCAGCAACGGGTCGGCATCGCGAGAGCGATGATGCAGGAACCCAAACTCATGCTGGCAGATGAACCGGTCTCCAGCCTAGATCCGGCTACTTCCCATTCGGTGCTCAAGTACCTCAAAGCGCTCAACAACGAAGGGATCACGGTGCTGTGCAGCCTGCACTTCCTCAGCCTCGCCCGTGAGTACGGGAGCAGGATCATCGCCCTGAAAGACGGGAAACTGGTGTTCGACGGGAAGCCGAGCGAGATAGATCACGAGAGGTTCATCTCCATCTACGGTGAGGAAGCCAAGGAGGTAGAGATAGAATGAGCGCCAACCGAAGCAATCAACAAGGCAAAGAGAAGATCACTGACAGGACGAGAGAACTCATCCGTCGCCGTCCTACGTATGCCTCCTGGAAATTCTGGCTTTCAGCTATAATCGTTTTGTTGGTTTATGTCTACGGGTGGCACGTGACCCAAATCAATCTGAAGACCCTGGTTAAAGACGCCCATCTGGTAAGGCCGCTCGTTTCTGATCTCCTGCGGCCAGATTTCATCGCCCGCAACATGAACATGCAGCAGGTGAAAGCGGATTTCCAGATGCCGTGCACCAGCAACCCACCCAAGAACGCCACGCCCCAACCTGGCAAGCCGGTGATGATCGTTTCCAAGACATGCGGGAAAGTGGGAGACGAACTCACCGTCAAGGCTTCTGGGCTGCGCCCCAACACCAAAGGCAGGCTGTGGTGGGAAGATCCGATCGGGCAGCGCGATCTCATCATGGAAGCCCAGAGCGATGCAAACGGCAACTTCGAAGCCACGTTCAAGATACCGGAAGTCCGCAGCGGCGAAGGTGAGATCAGCCACATCGTGCTGGAACTGAAATGGCCTGGAAGGGGCTTCCATTTCACGAAAACCGCTAAGCTCGTCCTCAACAAGATAATCGAAACGATTTTCCTGGCACTGATGGCCACGACTCTGGCGATTTTCATCGCCATCCCGATAAGCTTCCTGGCAGCGCGCAACCTGATGAGCGGTAGCCTGGTAGGGAGAATCGTCTATTACATCACCCGAACCTTCCTGAACATCTTCAGGTCGATCGAGCCACTGATCTGGGGCCTGATCTTCGTGGTCTGGGTAGGCATCGGGCCGTTTGCAGGCGTGCTGGCTCTCACCGTGCACTCCATTGCCGCGCTTGGGAAACTCTATTCCGAAGCTATCGAAAGCATCGATCCGGGGCCGATCGAAGCAATCACAGCCACTGGAGCAAACAAGCTGCAGGTGATCGTCTACGGCGTCATACCGCAGATGATCCCTCCGTTCATAGCGTTCACGCTCTACCGATGGGACATCAACGTGCGTATGTCCACGGTGATCGGCCTAGTGGGAGGCGGCGGCATCGGCTTCCTGCTGATCCAGTGGATCAACCTCATGCAGTTCCGGCAGGCGGCGGCAGCCATCTGGGCTATCACTTTGGTGGTGTGGGCTCTTGACTATGCCAGCGCCATTGTGAGGGAAAAACTGGTCTGAAAAAGAGGTGATGCAGGCATGTCGAACAGGAAAAAGGCGACGATCGGCGAAATCTCGTCCATAATCGTAGTGATCTTGATCGTGCTCGCCGCAACGTTTTCGAACAGATTTCCGTGGCTGCACAACCTCGTGTCAGTTTTCACTTCGGAGACGGCCACGCCAGAGGCCACCGAGATATACGAAGAACCGGACGCCGGGCGTGAACCTATCCTCACGTCGATCGAAAGCGCCAAAGTATCCATAGACTTGGTGGTCTACCTGCTCACAGACGAAAAGATCATGGACGCGCTCACCGACGCCGCCATCCGCGGCGTCAGGATTCGCGTGATCCTGGAAAAGAACCCCTACGGCGGCTCCAACTTCGAAGCCGTCAAGAAGAAACTCGATACCGTCGGAATACAGGTGAAACCGGGCAATCCAGTTTTCAGGTACACCCACGAAAAAGCCATGGTTGTGGACGGGTCGGAAGCATGGGTTATGACCTGCAATCTCACTAAGAGCTCTTTCGAGCGGAACAGGGAGTACCTGGTCCACATCACGGACCCGGCCGAAGTGAAGGAAATCGAGAAAGTCTTCTCCGCCGACTGGCACAGAGTGGCATACACGCCAACCGTCCAGAGCCTCGTCTGGAGCCCTGAAAACGCCCGGGAGAAAATCGAAGCGCTCCTGGAATCCGCAAGCAAGTCCATCTACATGGAGGAAGAAGAGTTCCAGGACAGGGAAATCCTGGAGCGAATCAAAGCCGCACGCAGGAAAGGGATCGAGGTCAAGATTATCCTGCCGGAGAGGGAAGTGGAGCGCCCGCAATCGGAGACGTTCGTCGACGAACTACGCAACTCCGGCGCAGAAGTGCGGGGAATGAGAGAACCGTTCGTGCACGCCAAGCTCATACTGGTGGACGGCACGACGGCAATGGTCGGTTCCACCAACCTCTCGCCCGGTTCCCTCGACTTGAACCGAGAGCTTTCGGTGCTGATCACGAGGCCAGGGGACGTAGCCCAGCTTGCCCAATTCTTCGATTGGGATTGGGAGAAAGCCGCCAAACAAAGCCATCAAAATATCAAGAAGATCTCGGCGGAAGAAGTTGGTCAGCACATCGGCGAGGAAGTTATCGTCCAGGGCAAAGTGGTCAGCATTTTCAAGAACAAAATCGGGTATTTCATCCACGTCGGGGAAGGTGATTTCCTGGTCGTCATCTTCAACGAAGACGCGAAGAAATTCCCGGAACCGCCGGATAAACTCTACAAGGACAAAACCATCAAAGTCCGGGGAGTTCTGAAGATCTACAACGAGTTCCCGGAGATCGTGGTTAGAAGCCCAGACCAGGTGGAGATAGTGAATGCCCAGTAAGTCAAGTCCCGGTAAGCGAGGCTCGCCCGGCAAGGATGCCGACCCGCTGGCATCCCTCGCGGAGTCGTCGCGCAGGCTCGCCGAGATCGTCGACCGTATGGAGAAGGAGCATTGCCTGCTCGCTACGAGCAGTATGCGCAAGTACCTTTGGTACAAACTCCTCGGCGGCATAGCGAACGGAGTCGGAAGCGCAATAGGAGCCACGATCGTCGTCGGCGTCGTTCTGGTCCTGTTGCAGCACTTCCTTAGCCAGATGCAGATACTGCCCGTGATCGGCAAGTGGGCAGCGGAACTCTGGCAGTTCATCCAGACCTATTCGATCCAAAAATGACAGAAGAAGACCGGAGGAAGTGGGACAGCCGCTACGGATCGAGGCCGATTTACGACGTCCCAGGCCCAAGGGCATGGCTCGTGGATCATTCCGACGTGCTCACCTCCGGCAGGGCGCTCGACATCGCCTGCGGAACCGGGCGGAACTCCCTCTTCGTAGCCCAGCAGGGTTACACGGTCGACGCCATCGACATCAGCGCGGAAGCCCTTTCGAGGCTGCGTAAAAAAGCGTCCATGCTTGACGTGCCCGTGAACCCGATCCTGGCTGACCTCGACACCTTTCCACTGCCGAAATCCCGCTACGATCTGGTGATGGTTTTCTACTTCCTCAGCCGTCCCCTCTTCCCGGCGATCGTGGATGCGCTGAAACCGGGTGGCGTGCTGATCTACGAGACTTTCAACGTCCACTTTCTGGATGTAAAACCGGACATCGACCGGGTGTACCTGCTTGAGCCGGGCGAGTTGTGCCGATCCTTCAGCGAACTCGAAATCCTCGACTACAGGGAAGGCGCTTCAGGGTGGGATTCGGTCAGCTCCATGGTGGCGAAGAAACCGCCGACCCGGTGATCCGATGGCTCTACGACGATTTTCTTCCGGGGCGGCTTGTTGTCGCTCCATCCACGGAACTGCTATACTTCTGCCAAACGTTTGGTGGTGGAAAGCATGAAAGTAGCTATCGTACACGACTGGTTGAACCAGATGGGCGGGGCGGAAAACGTCCTTGAAACCCTGGTGGACATGTTCCCGGGCTCGCCTGTTTACACCAGCATATACGATCCGGATTCGATGCCGCCCGAGTACAGATCCTGGGACATCCGGACATCCTTCATGCAGCACTTCCCGGGGGTGACGAGCCATCACCAGATGTACCTGCCGTTCTACCCGCTGGCGTTCGAGACGTTCCGGCTCGACGATTTCGACGTGATCATCAGCAACAAGAGCGGGTTCTGCCACGGCGTGAAGAAAGGAAGCAACGCCGTCCACATTTCCTACTGCCTCACTCCCACGCGCTTCCTCTGGATGTACGACTCGTACCGGGAGCGCGAATCAATCGGCAAGGCCGCCGATCTGGCGCTCAGGCCGCTGCTGGCGCTCCTGCGAAGATGGGATCTGATGGCTGCCAGGAAAAGGGTGGATCACTTCATCGCAATCTCCACCGAAATCCAGGTGCGCATCAAGCGGATATACGGGCGCGAGAGCAAAGTCATCTTCCCGCCGGTGGACACCCAAAGCTTTCAGGTCTCGGAATCGCCGCCGGAGGACTTCTTCCTGGTGGCGTCCCGGCTGATACCGTACAAGCGGATCGACCTGGCGATCAAGGCGGCGAACCGGCTTGGGCTGAAGCTGGTCGTGGTCGGCGATGGGAGGGATCGGAAAAAGCTGGAAGCGATGGCAGGGCCGACGGTTCGGTTCCTCGGGCGGGTCTCGAAGGTAGAGTTGAGGTCGCTGCTGAGCAGATGCTCGGCTTTCGTCTTCCCCGGTCTGGAGGATTTCGGCATAGCACCGGTGGAAGCGATGGCTTCAGGGCGTCCAGTCATCGCATACAGAGGCGGCGGCGCTCTGGACACGGTCGTTCCCGGCGTGACTGGCGAATTCTTCTATCCGCAAACCGCAGAAACGCTGGCCGAGGTTCTTTCCAAATTCGACCCTTTGGCATACAATCCAATGGAATGCCGTAAACAAGCTGAGAAATTCGACGCATCGATTTTCAGGAGAGAGTTCATGGAGTTCCTCGAGCAGGTCGTCGGTGGGTAACGGGAGGGCGTGATGGAAGCAAGGCGTGCTCTGAAGATCGTCATCAAGCGGTGGTGGCTTATCGCACTGGTGGTCGTGCTCGTCGGCGCAATCCATTTTGCAACGGCAAAGCCGACGCCGACCTTTTACGTCGCCACCATGAAGTTCTCCGTCGGCGTGGTGCCGGAGCCGAAGAACGGGGAATACTACACCTACGACCGCTACTACACCTGGCTCACATCCGAATATCTGGTGGACGACCTCGCTGAGGTTGTGAGGAGCAGCGTGTTCGCCAAAGAGGTCGCGAAAAGGAGCGGGCTCACAGTGCCGCCTGGCGCCATCCAGGCAAGCACCCAAACCGGACGCCTGCACCGCATACTTACGGTGTCCATAGCCTGGAGCGATAGGAACCAACTGCGAAAAATCGCCGAGGCGGCGGCAGCCACGCTCCAGGACGAAAACGCGAATTTCCTTCCATCGCTCGGCGGGACCAACGCCAGGGCGTTCCTCATCGACCCGCCCTCCATCGGCGTTCGTGGCCCCGGGTTGAGGCAGAAGCTGGAACTCCCGGTGCGCCTGACGCTGGCGTTCATCGCTGGCCTGATCCTCGTCCTCCTCTGGGAGTACCTGGACGATTCCGTCAGGGACGCGGCTGACCTGGAGGCGATTGGCATTCCGGTCATCGGCGTGATCCCGAAGAAATAGCCATGAAAGAAACGATCATCCTCGGCATAGAAACGTCGTGCGACGAAACGGGAATAGCCCTGGTCGCCGGAGGCAGGAAAATTCTGAGCAACAAAGTGGCGACCCAGATAGCCCTGCATCGGAGGTACGGCGGGGTCTTCCCAGAAGTTGCGTCCCGACAGCACGTGATTTCGATCCTGCCCGTGCTCCGGGACGCGATGGAAGATGCAGGCGTTTCGTGGCAGGAGATCGACGCGGTGGCGGTCACATACGGCCCAGGCCTGCCCGGTTCGCTCCTGGTCGGGGTCAACATGGCAAAAGGGATCGCGTGGAGCAGCAACCTGCCGCTGGTAGGGGTCAACCATCTGGAAGGCCACATCTATTCGAGCTGGCTCGAGACTCCGGAAGCCCCGGAAAAGCCCCGGCATCCGTTCCCATTTCTGGCACTGCTGGTATCCGGAGGCCACACGGAACTGATCCTCGTCGAAAGGCACCTACGATACAAGCGGCTTGGGGGGACCATAGACGACGCGGCCGGGGAAGCGTTCGACAAAGTGGCGCGCGTGCTAGGGCTCGGCTATCCTGGGGGGCCAGCGATCCAAAAGGCAGCCGAGAAAGGGAACCCAAAGGCCTTCCACTTCCCGAAAGCAAAGCTCAGGATGGCCGGAGAATTCGATTTCAGTTTCAGCGGCCTGAAAACAGCGGTGCTTCGCCAGGTGCAGAAGCTGGAAGCCGAGTACGGCATATCGAACGGCGGCGACGCCCGCAGGCTCAAGCCAGGGGAAGGATCACCGCTGCCGGAGCAGGTCGTCGCAGATTTGGCTGCCAGTTTCCAGCGGGCCGTGGTCAGGGCGCTTGTGGAAAAGACCCAGAAGGCCGTCGAACGCACCGGGGTGAAGTACGTGTGCGTCTGCGGAGGAGTCAGCGCCAACAAAGCGCTGAGAGAAGCGCTGCACGCCGCGGTCACCGCGGAAGTGATCATGCCGCCCCTTTACCTCTGCACCGACAACGGAGCGATGATAGCCTCCGCCGGTTACCAGCGATTCCTCGCGGGTCAGACCTCCGGGTTGGACCTGGACGTGGTTCCGAACCTTCGGCTCGTTTGAGATCTGGTAGCAGCGGACTTATGCGTGTTCCTGGAGCTCCTAAAAAAGGAGCGGCGACGCGGTCCCGCCGCTCCTTTTCCGTTGTTTTATTGAGTGAGCTTTAGCTCCTTTGCAATTTCCTCTTCTTGGTGGCAAGCCACGCCATGGTAACCAGTCCGAGCAGAACTGCGATCATTGTCGGTGGCTCCGGGATTACGGTGGCATCTCCGCTTTCGGACGTGGTAGGGTCGTCCGAGAATACCGGGGTATCGTCGTTGACGTTGGGGTCGTTGGAGTCCAGTACACCATCGCCGTTTTCGTCCCAGTATGCCACGGACTGGTTTGAAGCGTATCCGATATCGGTCTTGGTCCTAAAGGTGATTACGACCTCGTTTTGCGCTTCCTCGGCATTAGTTGCTCCTAAGTCTGGGGCGATGGTGCCCTGCCACATCACCCGATCGTGAGCTGTGTCGTATCCACAGAACGTGGTTGTGGACGAACCTTGTGCATTGCAGGTAAGGGAACCTGGGACGTAGGTGGAGTGGGATGGTATGGGATCCACCACGATCACGTTATTTGCAGCGTCGTTCCCAAAGTTTATCCAGACCTGCGTCCATTCGTATACGTCGCTTTCGACGCCTCTTGCCACCTTGGTTCCGAACGGAGGGTCGAACAGATGAGACGCAGATTCGTGTATTCCGGCGTCCCACGTCATATCGGTGGCTCCTGAGACAATGGATATACCCGACGCGCACCCGGACGATGGGTCTGCGTCGCTGTCTTTTGCGTCGTCATACCCTTGGTTTGCTGGGCTAAAGGTATAGCCAGAAGGTTTCAGAAACTTGATTGAGTAGGTCCCCGGTGCAAGGTTTGTGAAAGTGTAATGGCCGGAGCTATCGGTTGTGGTGGTCATCGTCGCCGTTCCAGTGCAGTCGTTCCCGTTGTACAACTCCACCTGTACCCCGGGAGCGCCGCTTTCGTCGGAGTCCTGGTAGCCGTCAGCGTCCGAGTCTTCCCACATTAGATCGCCAAGCGTGGCCGAGCGGTACAATCCTGCATCCCACCATGCCTGTTCTGGGGCGTCGCTGGTGATTTGCGCCACTTCCATGTTCCCAGTCGACGGATCAGCGTCGCTATCAAGGGTGTCGTTCCCAGCGTTTTGTACCGTGAAGTGGTAGCCGCTCGGGAGCGTAACCTTGACGTAATAGTAGCCTTGTGCCAGGTTGGAGAACTTGTATTGCCCGCTGGAGTTGGTCGTGGTGGTGTAAAGAAGCGTATCGTCTCCGCCGCCCGGCACGTGGTCAGATCCCGGGTTGTACAGGGAGACGAGGACGCCCGAGACGCCGTTTTCTCCGCTGTCCTGTATGCCGTTGCCGTTCATGTCTTCCCAGACGAAGTCGCCGATCTCTCCGGGCGCTCCCTGCACGGTTGCGGTATCGGTGTCGTCGTTGTCGGTATCGGCGGGAACGTGAGAACTGTTGTCGGCCGGGATGGTGTTCCCGTCAGGGCCTTTGGCCGTAGCGACGGCGGTATTGACGAAGTTCTCCCCTTTCGTTATCGTCCCAGTGGCTTTGACCTGGAACGTCAGGGTGACAGCAGTGGTCCCTGTGATGGTGCTTCCCAGGTTCCAGGTGAGAGAGTTGGTCCCGGTCGTGGGATCGGAAACCGAAACTCCGTTCAGCTTGCTGCTGCCGCTCTGATATTCGAACTGATCCGAGGGTAACGTGTCGGTGATGACCAGATTGCTCGCCGGGGCGTGCCCTACGTTTCTGACCGTCACCGAGTACGTGAACACATCTTGCGGCGCTATCTTGTCCACGCTGGCGTCTTTGGAGACCACCAGCGCCGGGATCGTCACTGTGACGGCCTCGTCGTTGCCGGTATCGGAAGCGCTCTCCACGTTGTCGTCTTTGTCAGTGTATGTGAGGGTTACGTCGTTGTCCAGCGGTTCGTTGTCGTGCACCGTGGACGCGTTGGCGATCTGCGCCGTCAGGGTCATTACGATGTTGCTGCCAGTGGGTGGGTTGGCAACGGTCCCGAAGTTCCAGGTAATGGATACCGGCGAGGAGCCATCGTTAGGCGAGCTGACCGCGGCGGTAGGCGAACTGCCTGGCCCGCTGACTTTGTTGCTGCTCACGTATACCAGCCCGGCGTCCAGCGTGTCCGTCACCACCAGGTCGTCCACGGTGCCTTCCGGCAGTCCGATGGTTATCGTGTAGCTGACCGTGTCGCCGATGTTCCGGGTATCCTGTGTGCCGATCCGGTCTTTTTGCACGGTCAGAGGTTTGGTTCTGACGGTCGAGGAGACGGCTGTTCTGTAGCTCCGCTCGCCGGAGACATTGCCAGGTAGCGATGTCCAACTGACCGCGGCGTTGTTGATGTAATCACTGGACGGATTGACGTCATTGTCAAGGCTCGTCTCGATTGTGAAAATCCCTCCGCTACCGACCGGAAGCGAACTCAGCGTCCAGGTCATCACCTGCCCTGTCCTGGTAAAGGTTGCGCTGAGGGTGTTGGTTTGGGTGATGAACGTCAACCCGGATGGGAGGGTGTCGGTCAGGACGATGTCGTTGGCGTTGCCGGTGCTGTTGGCCGCGTGGGTAAGCGTGAGCGTGAAGGTTACGGTATCGGCAGCGTCAACATTGGAGCTCGGCGATGCCGATTTCGATAGCTGGAGCCGAGGCTCCACGATGCTCACGTCCGCCGACCTGTCGAAAGAATAGAGATGGCCGTCGTCCGTGTACGTGAGGGTTACCACGTTGGTGTCGGTGATGCCATTCTGATTTTGCGATACATCCTGCACCACCCCGGTTACCACGGCCGTTGCTGAAACCGTGCCGCTGATGTCTCCCAGCGACCAGACTATGTCGCCGCTGGAGCCGCTGGCCGGGGCATTGGATGGTGCTACCGTGGTGGTGATCGGCCCTCCTTGTCCTCCGTCTCCGTCGGTGACCAGATTCATCGACGCACCGGCGTAGCCAATGCCTGTCGGTAGCGAGTCGGTCATAGTGGTGGAGCCGTAGACGGCGTCCTGGTCGGAAAGGGAGAGCGTGATGGTAAACGTGACAGTTTCGCCCACGGTATGGGACTGGCTGGCCGGTGCTTTCGAGAATTCGTGGAGCAACGTCACGTGTGCGTCGCCTGTTCCAGATGAGTACGTGCATCCCGCTTCGCAGGTGCCGCTTGCCTGCAGGGTGCTGGTGTGCGATCCGGAGGAGCCTACCGTGGCGGTCACCACGGCGTGCCAGGAAGCGCCTGCCGGGATCGTTATGGCTGGGGTCCAGGTGATTACGTTGCTGCTCACCACCGGCGAATTGGTTTCAGCACCAACGCTTCCATTCCCTGCACTGATCCCGCTGAACCCACTTCCGAGAACGTCTGTGATTACCACGTTCGTGGCCGTGACGTCTCCGGTGTTGGTTACCGTTGCCGTCCACTGGATGCTGTCTCCCGAATCAGCGCTGCGTGTGGACGGAGATAGGGTTGCGACAAGGGACGGGTGAGCGATCGAAATGGTACTGGTGTCGGTGGCCGTGAAGGTGTTCGTACAAGTGTCCTCGAACTTCAGGTCAAGTGCGTTCGTCACGGTGCTCCCTGGGTCGGCGCAAGTTCCCGAGGTGCTCTGGGTTCGCACGCGGAAAGTGAGCGTTGTGGTCCCGGTCGGGAGTTCACTCCAGTGCCAGACAGGGGTCGTGTCACCCGCAGTAGGCTCGGTTATGGGAGCGGTGGAGGAAATCACCGTTTCCACGTATTCGAATCCTGTGGGCAATGTGTCCGTCAGCACCACGTTCTTCGCCGGAGGGCCATCATTCACCATGCTTATGGTTATGTCGCCGCCACACATGCTCAGGCTGCCTGTGGAGTTCAGCGTGGTGAAATCCGGCTGCGTCTTTAGAGATGCAGTGTCTGTGACCGTGGAGGTGGCGCTGTAACTCGCCTCGACCAAGTTAGTGGTGACGCTTTCGCAATTGGTGACTGTTCCTGTCACCATGAGGGTGACCGAGTCTCCGGGATTCAGCGTGACCGTGGGCGGTCCGGTCACCCATATGACTTTGCCATCGGTGATGACGCCTCCGTGGCTGGCCGAGGTCGCGGAGAAATTCGAAGGGAGGGTGTCTGTTACCCGAAGCGAGCTGACGGCGGTATCTCCGGAGTTGCCCAGGGTGATATCCCATACTACAGTATCGCCGGAACCGGCGAGCACTGTATCTGCATCGGAGCTTCCGGTGGTTTCGTCGTGGCCTTTCTTGTCCACTGTCAGACTGGGACCGCTTGCGGCTGTGGGGCTTTCAGGGGGAAGCTGCTCCAGCACGTTGCTCCAAACCGCTGCTACCGATTCGGGCTGGGCTGCACTGGTTTCTGAGTTCCCCGGCCCGGAGTCCGGCGCGGACGATGCCAGGGAGTAGGTACGTAGGTTCATTCCGATCATTGCCAGGATGACGACAAAGGCCATCAAGGCTCTGTATCCATGATTCTTTCCTTTGACTTTGTGTGGCGCTGGGGTCACGGACAATGAGTTGAAAAGGCTTTTGAGAGCGTGCTTTCCGCGTGACATAATGTCCTCCTTGATAGCAGGGAACTCCTTTCACACGTTTCGTGAAGGCTTTCGGTACACTGTTTCTTCCCCTACCTGAGTTCTGTACTACGGTGGAATGTGGCTCCTACAAGAGGCCCTCAGTAGGGCAATACAACTTCCGTGAAACGCATTACCATTATACAATATCAACTGTCCTTAGTCAAGCATAATCATGTAGTTGCCTCAGAGGTGTTTGATGGTATAATGCTACGAGTTCAGGGTATGAAGCTGTGGATCAAGAGTTTCGAGGAGGTGAGTATTCTGGTGAAGAGACCGAATAAAAAGAAACTGACATATCTCATAAGCATATTGGTAATACTGAGCCTGTTCGCAGGAGCTTGTGGCGGTGGAAAAGCACCGTTCACCCCTACTCCCACGAGGACACCCAAGCCTACGTTCACACCAACGCCGAAATCGGCAGCGGTTCAACTGCCTACGGCAGGATCGACCAAAGCCCCGGCAGCGACGGCAGGCAATCAGTCTACCCCAGTTCCAAGCGCGCCTACGGCAACTCCCGTTCCGCCAACGCCTACCCCAATACCTTCGCCTTTTGCGGTGGTCAAGGCAGAGACTTTGAACGTGCGCTCCGGCCCTACCACCCGCCATCCGATCGTTGGCAAGGTGGCCAAGGGAGACAGGCTTGATATCATCGGGAAGAACAACCAGGGTACCTGGTGGAAAGTGAAACTGCCGAACGGCAAAACCGGATGGGTTTACGCCGAGTTGGTGGAGGCGAGCGGCAATCTGAAGCAGGTGGCGGTTGCGTCCGCGCCCCCGGCGCCGACGCCAACGCCGAGGCCCACGCCTACTCCGGCGCCGCCAACTCCTACACCGGCACCGAGATACGAGTACAACGTCGCGGTGGTGCAGAAATGCGAACCGAACGCCGGCGTCACTTACGTGAACGGCACGGTCTATAGGAACCACCAACCGGTCGATGGCGTGCTCGTTGTCTTCAGCTATGCACCGGATGGGCCGTTCGTGGTGCCGCCGATGCCCACAGGCCCGCACCCCGGGTACCCAAACTGGAACCACGGGTACTACTCGCACATAATCGACGCACACGGCGCCAGAGGCGGCGACTGGTACTTCTGGATCGTGGACTCCAACGGCAAGCGGATATCCAAGATCGCCCACGTCCACACCGATAGCACCGCCGGCCCGGGCAAGTGCCAGCAGGCCGTGGTGGATTTCGATACCAACTGACGGTTGTTGCGGGTCGGGCGTTCAGCCCGACCCGCGCAGTTTAGCGACAGGCACTGCTCTTAACGATCCATTGGCTCGGATCAATCGCCTCGAGGCCCCTGGAGAGGATATCCCGATGTACCTGAAGCACCTTTCCCTGCAGAACTTCCGAAACTACGTGCGCCTCGAAATGGATTTCGGGGCAGGCGTTACCGTGCTGCAAGGGGAGAATGCCCAGGGAAAGACCAACCTGCTGGAGGCGATTTCCTACCTTTCCACCACACGCTCTATACGAGCCGGAACCGAAAAAGAGCTCATCAACTGGCTCGTCCTCTCCGAACCAATGCCGTTCGCCAGAGCCGTCGGGACGATCCAGGCGGATGGGCAGGAGAAAGAGGTCTCCATAACCCTGCTCCTTTCTAACGGCAACCAGAACGTCAGAAAACAGGTTCGGCTGAACGGAGTTCCCCGAAGGGCAATGGACGTGGTAGGCACGATTGCGACTGTTTTGTTCCTGCCACAGGACATAAACCTGGTGCGCGGAGCGCCTTCGGAACGCAGGAGGTTCCTGGACGTCGCCATCTGCCAGATCGATCACCTGTATTGCCGGGCGTTGAGCCGATACAACAAGGTGATGGCTCAGCGGAATGCCCTCTTGCGCGCCATTCGTGAAGGCGAAAGCCACCAGGACGAGCTTTTCCCCTGGGACGAATGGCTGGTGGAGCATGGAAGCACGATCCTGGAACGCCGGGAAAGGTTCATCCGCTCTCTCGCACCAATCGCGCGAGCCATGCACTTCGCTCTATCGGCAGGGGACGAACTTCTCACGCTCGAGTACCTGCCCGGGATCGATCGATGGGATGAATCCGGCGGTGCAGAATCGACGTTTCGCGCTCTGCTGGAGGAAAACAGGGGAAGGGAGATCGCTGCCGGAATGAGCCTTTTCGGCCCTCACAGGGACGATTTCCGTTTTCTGGTCTCCGGGAGGGATTTGAGGACATACGGCTCCAGGGGACAACAGCGAACCGCCGCGTTGGCGCTTCGCCTCTCCCAGGTCGAAGTGATGACGGACGAACTCGATACAGCACCCCTGCTGCTCCTCGACGATGTCATGTCCGAACTGGACGCCGATCGGCGCGGCGCTGTGCTCGACGTCCTTGAAAGCGTGCAACAGGCGATAGTGACCACCACCGACTGGTCGCCTTTCACGCCAGATTTCCTCGAGACCTCGGCCAGATATCACGTCACGGGCGGGGTGATCTCCCCGGTGGAAGGTTGAAAATGCGAGTCGTGATGCTGTGCAAGGCCTGCGTCGTCGGCATTTACCAGCGGAAGCTGGAAGAGATCGCTGCCAGGGGAATCGAGCTGACCGTGGTTGTGCCGCCTGCATGGGAGGACAGGCGCGGGCGGATCGAGTTGGAGCGAACGCACCTCAGCGGCTATTCCCTGCAGGTATTGCCGATCAGGTTTCAGGGAAATTATCACCTGTACCATTTCGTTGGGCTTGGTAAGCTGCTCGATTCCGTCGGGCCGGATTTGCTCCACGTGGATGAGGAACCGTACAACTTCGCTACCTGGTTGCCGATGCGATGGGCGAACAGGAAGCGCGTACCGACCGTTTTCTTCACCTGGCAGAACATCCTGCGCAGGTATCCGCTGCCGTTCTCCTGGTTCGAGAGGTACGCCTACGAGCACGCAGCCGCGGCGATCGCGGGGACGGAACAGGCCGCCGATATACTTCGGGAAAAGGGATACGGGGGACGGGTCGAAGTGATCCCGCAGTTCGGGGTGGATCCGGAGCGGTTCTCCCCAGGGGAAAAAGGCGATGCGAGCAGGCCGTTCACCATAGGATACGCCGGAGGACTGCTTCCGGAGAAAGGGCTCGATCTGCTGCTGCGGGCTGTGGCCGGGATCGATCTGGATTGGAAGCTGGAGCTTCTCGGTGCGGGAGAGGAAAGGCAGCGGCTCGAGGCGCTTGCGCGAGAACTGGAGATCGAAGAGAGGGTTGTCTTCATGCCGCGAGTTCCATCGGAACAGATGCCGGATTTCTACAGAGGGCTCGATCTGTTCGTGTTGCCTTCGCTGACCACGAAAAGCTGGAAAGAGCAATTCGGCAGAGTCCTGGTGGAGGCCATGTCGTGCGGCATTCCGGTGATCGGGTCTTCCAGCGGAGCGATACCGGAGGTGATCGGTGACGCCGGGATCGTGTTCCCGGAAGGCGACGTCGAGGCGCTGCGTCAGGCGGTCAGGCGAATTGCCGGGGATGCCGCTTTGCGAAAGGAGCTTTCCGAAAGAGGGCGCAAGCGCGTGCTGGAGCGATTTACCCATTCGATGGTGGCAGAAGCCACGGTCGAACTCTACAAGAGCATCGTCGAGGGGGCGAGATGAAAGTAGCCGTTTTGTCCGACATCCACGGGAACCTGGAGGCTCTGGAGAAGGTTCTGAGGGATGCGGAATCGTGGGGAGCGGAGGAGGTGTGGTGCCTCGGCGACATAGTCGGGTACGGCCCGAACCCCGCCGAATGCGTCCGCACCGTTCGCGGGGTTGCAAGCGCGGTGGTCATGGGGAACCACGACGCGGCCGTGGTCGGGGAAATTCCCCTGGACGATTTCAACTCGGAGGCCAGGAAAGCGGCCATCTGGAGCCGGGATCACCTTGCGCCCGAGGACATCCGATACCTGGAATCCCTCCCGAAGAAGCTTGTGAAAGGGGACTTCACCCTGGTGCACGGCAGCCCTCGGCATCCGATCTGGGAGTACGTGCTGAGCCACAGCGTGGCGTGCGCCAGTTTTCAGCATTTCGATACGGAGTACTGCCTCGTGGGGCATTCCCATATCCCGTTGGTGTTCCAGTTACAGGAGGATGGCACGTGCGCGGGAGGAGCACTCTCGCCCGGGAACGAGCTGCCCCTGGAAGGATACAGATGGATCTTGAATCCGGGGAGCGTCGGGCAGCCAAGGGATTGGGACCCCAAGGCAAGCTATGGCAGGCTGGACACCGAAAGGCGTCTGTGGGAGATCGTCCGGATCAGCTACCCGGTGGAGAAGACGCAGTCTAAAATGAAGGAAGCTGGGCTCCCGGAAAAGCTGATCGCCAGGCTGAACTTTGGATGGTAACGGAACTTCCCGGATCGGCGGTTCGTCTGACTTGTAGAATCCATTGAATAAGGAGGAGACCGATGAAGAAAAGGGTTGTGTTCTTGATCCCAGTGCTGCTGCTTGCCCTGATACTCTCCGGATGTGGTGGGCATGCCAAGCCTGGCACGGCACCGATCCCCGCGGAACCGCCACCTCTGTCGGAATCTGGAGCGCCTGTAGGCGCGAGAAGTGCGGTCTCTACAGAAAACGGCAAAACCGTGAGTGATCTCACCGAGCGAAAACTCATCGTAGATGTGAACATGGACATCGTCGTGGAAGATGTGGCCAAAGCCGAGGAGCGGGTGGAGAAAATCACTTCCAAATACGGCGGTTATGTCGCAAGCACTTCGCTTTCCGGAGAAGAAGAGGAGAAAAGCGGCAGCATGACCTTGCGCATTCCTGCTGCGAACCTCGACGATGCCCTAAAGGAAATCTCCGGTACGGCCACCGAAGTCGAACGCTACAGCAGGAATACGAAGGACGTCACCGCCCAATACGTAGATTACAAAGCGCGCCTCGAGAACCTGGAGGCCGCCGAGAAAGAGCTCCGTGCGATGCTGGAGGACGTTAGGAAACGACCGAACGCCAGCGCAAAGGACATATTGGATGTCTACGATCAGCTCGTCAAGATACGCGGCCAGATCGATTCGGTGAAAGGACAGCTCAAGGTGCTGGAGAAACTGGTGGCGTATTCCACCGTGCACCTGACCCTTACTCAGGCGGTGAAGCCGCTGCCGGGAACCGGATGGCAGCCTGGTCGAACCGTCAGAGCTGCAGTGCACGCTCTGATCGTCTCCCTGCGATGGATCGCCGACGCTTTCATCTGGACGGTAATCTACGTCATTCCGGTGTTGGCAATACTTGCAATACCGCTGGCGTTGGTGGTTTACTTGGTGAAACGGCTTCTGCGCAGGAAAGGCCGAAAACGGGAAGCAAAACCGGAGTGAGATGCTGTTCTCGGAGAGAGGCATCGTACGGAGGGACGAATGAGGGTAGTCATAACAGGGGGAGCCGGATTCATCGGCTCCCATCTCGCGGATAGGTTTCTTTCCGAAGGTCATGAAGTCATCGTGCTCGACAATCTGGTCACCGGCAACACGGACAACATAGCCCACCTAGCAGGAAAGCCCGGTTTCAAATTCATACACCACGATGTGACGAACTACATCTACATAGAAGGCCATGTTGATGCGGTGCTACATTTTGCCTCGCCTGCCAGCCCGGTGGACTACCTCAAGTACCCGATCAAAACGATGAAAGTCGGATCGCTGGGAACGCACAAGGCCCTTGGCCTGGCGAAAGCGAAAGGGGCAAGGTTCCTGCTCGCTTCCACCAGCGAGGTCTACGGCGATCCGCTGATCCATCCCCAGCCGGAGACGTATTGGGGAAACGTCAATCCGATCGGCCCAAGGAGCGTGTACGACGAGGCCAAGCGGTTCGCGGAGGCGCTGACGATGGCCTACCACCGCAAGCATGGGCTCGAAACCAGAATCGTCCGGATTTTCAACACGTATGGCCCCAGGATGCGCCTGAACGATGGCAGGGTGATACCGAATTTCGTGCCACAGGCTTTGCAGGGACAGCCGCTGACCGTCTACGGAGATGGAAGCCAGACCAGGTCTTTCTGCTACGTTTCTGACCTGGTGGAAGGTATCTACCGCCTTTTCAACTCCGACGAGGTCGAGCCGGTGAACCTTGGGAATCCCAACGAGATATCCATCCTCGAATTTGCCAGGCTGGTAAACGAGATGACCGGCAACGACGCAGGTATCGTTTTCAAGCCGTTACCCAAGGATGACCCAAGGCGGCGCAAGCCGGATATCTCCAAGGCCAAAAGGATTCTGGGCTGGGAGCCGGTGATTTCCCTGAAGGAGGGCTTGGAGCTCACGATAGAGTATTTCCGAGGCAGAATTTTCCCTGCCCGCACGTGATGCAGGTGTGTTTGGCGAGGGCCATATCGACGTCTGATCAGCGTTTTCTCGCTCTTTGGCGCTCTAAATCTTAATTGCGTTCAATCGGACTATTCGGATTTGCAATCCGTAGAAAATTGGTGGTATAGTGTTTTTTGAGTTAAGGACGTGATGTGTTGGTGGCCCAAGTGATGGGCGTTGTTCTGTGAGTGTGAATAGGTAAGTGTTAAGATGACAGAGCGTTGTACCTTTACTGGTGCTTCAATAGGGCATGCGCGGCTGCAATACAGCGCGGTCAGCGTGTCCGATTTTCCTTTTGCATTAAGGTTCCCCAACTTCCATCTTTCTATTTCTTTTCCGTTGCTACAAACTCTTTCTGGCCACTTCGCACAGCCGCGTTTTGGCAAAAAACGCGGTTACGCTCTTGTACTCTTCCCGCTCCATCAAAGTCCATGGTGCATTTTTAAGAAAAACCGGAATAATCTGAAGTTGTCCGGAGGAGATTGTTATCCGCCAAGGAGGGTGAAATGAGGAAGTCTAAACTGTTCAATTTGTTGCCGTTTGTAATTTTGTTGGTGGCTTTAGTCTCCCTTGTATATGCGACCAAAGCCACTCGTGTTTCGGCGGACAAGGAAATTAGAACTCGAAGTGATGCTACCACGTGTCCAACTCCTACGCCAACGCCCAGTTGTTGTCAGTGTGACGATTTCTCGGTGGGCGGTGTGGATCCGGACAATTCTTCTATCAATGTAGGGGATACAGTACAATTCAGGATAGAAATAGATAAGGATGATGTAGATTGTAGCCCTAAATACGTATCTTTTGATATATATTGGACTTCCAACCTAAACTACGTTAGCAACGAAGAAGGGGCATGGGATTGTCAATCCAGTGCTGATCACGTTCACTGTGCCCGTAATGATTACGATTGGGGTGGTTCATATGTTTGGGTGACCCTGCGTGGCAATGCTCCTGGGACCGGCACGGTGGACGTGCGGAACTTTATGGTGAACAACTCCTATGTCGATTCCACCGATGGCACGTCTTGCCCCTCCAATACCGGTTCTGGCAGCACTACGATCAACGCTCCTACGCCTACTCCTACGCCGGAACCCGCTAGCTTAGGGGATTTTGTCTGGGACGATGCGGATGGGGACGGTATCCAGGAATCTGGTGAGAGCGGCATAGCTGGTGTCACGGTGGAGCTGTACAGTGGGGATTCGTGTTCTGGCAGTGCGGTGATGACGGCTACCACAGACAGCAGCGGGAACTACAGTTTTACGGAGCTG
>JALWAP010000158.1 GCA_027016315.1 Anaerolineae bacterium
TTCTTGTCCACGAAGCCAAACGGCGGGAAGTCGTACTTCACACCAGCAACGATCTTGCCGCGCTTCAGAATCTTGGCAACTGTAGATTCACCAGCAGAGGGCTTTTCAGCCGGCTTCTTGGTGGGCGCCGGAGCCTTCGTCGGGGCAGGCGCTTTTGTCGCCGCCGGGGCCTTCGTGGGGGCCGGAGCTTTAGTGGCTGCCGGGGCCTTCGTAGGGGCGGGTGCTTTTGTCGGTGTTGCTTTCTTGCCACACGCAGTCAACACCATCGCAAGCACCAGCAGAATCGAGATAACCAACCAAATCTTACGTCTCATAATCCTCCTCCTCAAAGAATTTTCGTTCGATTAAGGTACACCAATCCATAGGGACTAACAGAATTTGTGGTAGACCGTTCACCTTTTGAGCTTCATCACCCCCTTTCTGTTGTGAGTTTTCGATGAAATCAATGATGGAGAATCTGACTGAGGAACAGCTTGGCCCTCTCGTGCTTGGGATGCTGGAAGAATTCTTCCGGTGTGGCGACTTCGATGATTTCTCCCGCATCCACGAAAACCAACCTGTCGCCGACTTCCCTGGCGAACCCCATCTCATGGGTGACCACGATCATGGTCATACCCTGCCGGGCCAGATCGCGCATAACGTCGAGCACCTCGCGGATCATCTCCGGGTCGAGCGCGGAAGTGGGTTCGTCGAAAAGCATCAGCTTGGGGTTCATGGCAAGCCCCCGGGCAATGGCGACACGCTGCTTCTGACCACCGGAAAGCTGTCCGGGGTACGCGTGCGCCTTCTCCGGGATGCCAACGCGCTCCAGAAGATCCATGGCAAGCTTTTCCGCTTCTTCCTTTTTCATCCCTTTGACTTTGATAGGAGCCAGGGTGATGTTTTCCAAAGCGGTCATGTGCGGGAAAAGATTGAAGTGCTGGAACACCATGCCAACCCGCTGAAGCAGGTCGTAATGAATGCGACCGTCGCTGACGTCCACGCCGTCCACGATAAGTCGACCGCTATCGATTTCTTCCAGCTGGTTGATGCAGCGGATCATAGTACTCTTGCCTGAACCGCTGGGGCCTGCTACTACTACGACTTCTCCTTCTTCTACGGTGAGGTTGATGTCTTTGAGGACGTGGAGAGAGCCAAACCACTTGTTCACGTTTTCAAACTGTACGATCGGTTTTCCCATAAGCAAAACCCCCATTGGCTTTAAATATAATTTGGCTGCAAGTGCTGCGAGACGTTAATCCGAATTAATGAAACTATTTACAGACGCCCATTCAGTTCCAAAAACATAGCCCGCTTATACCACACATCTCAAACAAAGTCAAAAATCCTGCTGTAGACCAATCCTGGGAGGATAAGCTGACTGACCGCACTCAGGCGTATTCATCGGCGTAGCGGGGGTGCTCCAATTGATCCGCCCGATAGAGCCAAACGATCCTGCCCGCAGCTTCGTAGCGGCAAGGCTTGTCCTCGCACGCTTTGGTCGAGCCGGACGACCTAACCTACGCGTCCTGTAGAGGCGAGCCGTCTGGCTCGCCCGGTCGGGCTTAGCCGCTTGACCAACAGCCTCCCATTGACGAGGGTTCCCCGGTGTGTTATGATAATCATGCTAAACGTTTGGGAGGCTGCACCTACATTGAGCAAGTACATCTTCGTTACCGGAGGAGTCGTCAGCGGGCTCGGCAAAGGGGTTACCGCCGCGTCCATAGGCCGCCTGCTCAAGGCCAGGGGATACAAGGTCTCCATCCAAAAGCTCGACCCTTACCTGAACGTAGACCCTGGCACGATGTCGCCTTATCAGCACGGAGAGGTCTTCGTGACGGAGGACGGGGCGGAAACCGACCTCGACCTTGGGCACTACGAAAGGTTCATCGACGAGAACCTGACCAGGAACAGCAACGTAACCACCGGCCAGGTCTACGAGTCCATCATATCGAAAGAACGACGGGGTGATTTCCTGGGCGGCACGATCCAGGTAATCCCCCACGTTACCACCGAGATCAAACGAAGGATCGTCCTGGCTGGGCGTCATGGCGACGAGAGATCGGACGTGGTGATCGTGGAAGTCGGAGGAACCGTTGGCGACATCGAGGGGCTGCCGTTCTTAGAGGCGATCCGGCAGATGCGGAAGGACGTGGGCGAGGAAAACGTCTTCTACATCCATGTCACTCTCCTCCCCTACATCTCCGCCACATCCGAGCTGAAAACCAAGCCGACCCAACACAGCGTGCGGGAACTCCGCAGCATCGGCATCCAACCAGACGCGATCATGGCCAGATCGGAGCATCCGGTCAGCAGCGAACTCATAGAGAAGATCGCCCTTTTCTGCGATGTGGAGCCAGAAGCGGTGATCCCGCTGGTGGACGCCGAGACGATCTACGAAGTCCCTCTGGAGCTCGAAGAACGCGGCTTCGGGAAATTCCTCGAGGAAAGGCTTCGGCTGGAGCCAAGGGAACCAGACCTGAGAGACTGGAAAGAATTCGTCGAGAAAGTGAAGTCTCCCAAGCCTAAGGTCAAGATCGCTCTGGTGGGCAAGTACGTTTCGCTCAAGGACGCCTACATCAGCGTGCGGGAGGCCCTGCTACACGCAGGGATCGCCATCGGCAGGGACGTGGAGATAAAATGGGTCGACTCGGAATCGCTCGAGCACGAAGAGATCGACGGAGTCTTCGACGACGTGGACGGCATCCTCGTGCCGGGAGGGTTCGGGTACAGGGGTATCGAGGGCAAGGTCCGGGCCGCGAGGTATGCTCGCGAAC
>JALWAP010000159.1 GCA_027016315.1 Anaerolineae bacterium
GTCGTGCAAGGTAAAGGATTCTTCCAGGAATTCGACCTCATGGACTGGGGCACCATGCTCGGCATGGGAGCGTACATAGGGCCGGACTTCACCACGAACTTCCTGCACAACAGGGTCGAGTACCTCTACAACTACTACGGCCAAAAGATGTTCGGCAAACCGGCGGACAAGCTCACTGACATCGAGCGGGGAGCCGTCAAGGAGCGGGTAAAACAGGACGTGCGCGCCCAGACGGCGCTCTCCGCCAACACTGTGAAGTACACCAAGGCTTCCGCCGAGGCCTTCCGCAAGAACGAGAAAGACTTGGTGAACATGCTCGTGAAAGGCGACCCCCAGCGGGCGTTCACAGGCGGCGTGATCACCCCGGCCGAGGCAAAGAAAATCGCCGCTTTCGTAGATTGGTCCCAGCTTGTGGCTTCCACACTGCGCCCCGGGACGAATCGCACATGGTCCAACAACTGGCCCCACGAACCTCTCATCGACCAGAACACCACCTGGTACAGCCACTTCGTCTCCCTCTGGGAGTTCCTGCTGTTGTGGGCACTCACCATCGTGGTGATCTACCTTTCCTACGAATACCTGTTCGCCAAGAGGGGCGAGGAAAAACTTGAGCCCACACTCAAAGTCACGTCTCTGTTCCCCTCCCAGAAGAAGCTGATGAAGTACATCCCGATCGTCAGCGGCTTCTTCTTGCTCCAGCTCGTCATTGGCGGCTACCTGGCGCATCTGTATGCCGACCCCACGGCCAACCTGATCTTCCCACAGAAGCTTCTGCCGTTCAACGTGATACGCTCGCTGCACACGCAGATCGCCATCCTCTGGGTGGCTATCGGCTGGCTGGTCGGCGGGCTGTTGATTGCGCCGTGGGTCGCCAACGAGGATCACAAGTACCCGTGGCTCGTGGACGTGCTGTGGTGGGCGCTGGTGGTCGTCGGCCTTGGGTCCGTCGCAGGGCTATACCTTGGCGCCACAGGGCATCTGCACAGCACCTGGTTCTGGTTCGGCAACGAGGGCCGTGAACTGATCAACCTTGGTCGGTTCTGGGACATTGGGCTGGTGATAGGGCTGGTCTTCTGGTTCGCGTTGATCGTATCCCTCGTCCGGAAAGCCGCCACTAACAACCCCCTGGTCGGCACGATCATCTGGTCGGCATTTGCTATCGCCACGCTCTACATCGCCGGGATGATGCCGCTCACCAAGATCATGCCGAACTTCACAGTGGACGACTACTATCGATGGTGGGTGATCCACCTCTGGGTCGAGCTGACCTTCGAGCTCTTCGCAGCCGGCGTCCTGGCCTTCTTCACGGTCTCGCTGGGACTGATCTCCCACAAGACCGCCGTGCGCGTGATGTTCTTCGAGCTCTTCCTCATCATGATGAGCGGCACCCTGGGCGTTGGACACCACTACTTCTGGCAGGGGCTCGACGAGCACTGGATCGCCATCGGCGGCATCTTCTCCGCTCTGGAGCCGCTCCCCCTGGCTTTGATGATCGTCGAAGCTCTGAAGAACCAACGGGAGAAGATCCACAGCGGCGAGGGATTCGCCTTCGGTACCCCGTTCATGTGGATCGCTGGTTCCGCCATCCTGAACTGGGTCGGAGCCGGATTCCTGGGCATGGTCATCAACACCCCGACCATAAGCTACTACTCCCACGGAACCTATCTGATCATGCCGCATGGTCACGTGGCGCTACTGGGAGCCTTCGGATACATCTCCCTTGCCTTCATCTACCTCGCATCCAGGGCGAACGCTCTGGCCAACGGGTACCACTGGGACGACAGAATCAGCAAGCTCGGCTTCTGGTCGCTGACCATCGGCGTGCTGCTCTTCGCCATCCCGACGTACCTGATCGGTGCGGAACAGACGAGGATAGCGATGCAGAGCGGCTACTTCTTCGCCCGAACCCGCGCAGCCGTGCAGAGCATGAGCTTCTGGATGTGGATCCGCCTCATCCCAGACGGCTTGATGCTACTGGGCGGGGCGATCATCTTCTACGACCTGCTGATGAAGACCTACTTCGGCAAGAAAGTAGCGGCGTGAACGATCGAGGGGCGGTCCGATGGGCCGCCCCTTTCTCTCCGACCGTCAAAAATGTGGCGAGCCGACATCCGGGGATTCTCTCCTTGGCGAGCAAAAGGATCAAAACTACTACCGTCCCAGTAGTCCCCTCAAAGCACCCTCGAGCCTTGACGCCGCGTCATGACCGCCAGCATCTTCGAGGAAATCGAGCACCTGCTGCAACGTTATCCCGCGGGAAAGAGCCCGCTTCAAACTTGCCCGAGTGAACGCGAACACCACTCCATCCTGCTTTCGCCCCAACCAATCCGCCACCCGACACGCTCTGAACACCTGCCGGGGAGCAGCGTGCCACGCCAGGACGAAACTCGACTCACCCGCAAGCTGCAACGTCGGCTCGTGATCCTCCTGCACCGAGGCCGTCTCCTGCCCAGACAGCAGAGCCCCCACTATCCGCCGCCCTTCGGCCGTCCATGAGAAACAACCATCACAGCTCGCCGCCAGCCCCAACCATGGCATCGTCCGGGTCAGAAGCGACTCCAGCAGCCTGCCTTCTACATCTTCCCACCGACCCCGGCCACTCAACCGCTCACCGGACACGGCACCGAACACATCCCAATCGTTGTAATCGCCCGACGGCCGCTGGAAATCCATCGCCCACTCCCTGAATCCGGAGACCATTTCTTCCACCCGGTAGGT
>JALWAP010000160.1 GCA_027016315.1 Anaerolineae bacterium
GAGAGGAACGCAAACGACGAAGAATCTTGAGCATCCCATTTCGAACTCCTGCAGCTACAGCCCACGACATGTCCAAATGCCAGGGCTCGCCGAGGATCAGGCAAGAGCTCGGACCGGCTTCTTGGTGGTAGATGTTGGAACGGCCTCTCTCTCGAGGCCATCCGGGTCACCCGGTTCCGACGGCTTTGATCTTCCTGACCCGTACGCTTGATAGCAGCAAGCCGGCCAACAATGCCACGAGACCCACGAAGTTCATCGTAGGTGAATTCAGAATCGAGAACACCACGCCAAGGAATATCAACCCCGCCGGGATGTCCATCCCAAGGGTCGGTAAGACTTTGCCCAGATCAAACAATACCAGGCTGAGCCCCGTGATCGCCAGCGCCTCCGTCGCACTCGCCAGGAAAAGAGGTACAGAGAGGAAGGAAAATATGCCGCTCGAGGCCAGCAAGACCCCGACCAGAGCGGTTTTGACTTCTTTCGTTGATCTGTACATGCAAATGACGGCGTATGCCATCGCCAGCTTCACAATTCCCCAGAACAAAGCGATTGGCTTCATGGGCAGTTCCATACCGATGGAGGCCCCGAGCAGAAAGATGGGATAAAAGGCCGAAATCCCCAGAACGTACGCGAGGATTCTCGTACATCCAGCGAACCCTTTTCTATCGAGTTTTGTCATAAAAGCCGTTTCCTTTGAGTTGATTGACAGAGATATTGGTGAAGATCCTTTGACAATCTTATGCCAGGCCAAAGGACCCTTGACAGATCCAGTAGAGGCGCAGCGTGCTGCCCCCCGCCGGACGAAAACGGAAACCTGTCATTTCCGTTTGAGCAGCACCCCGTGCTGTGGCCTTACTCAGAACGACGAGAGCGTGTATCTCGGGATAATCTATTCTCGGCCGTACACACCCCTGACCTGGCCCTGAGTTAAAGGACTTTCCACACACTACCTGGCGGATAACTCCCTTAGTGGAACGGCAAGGGAGAAGTGGGCGCTCCTCCCTTGCCTTGACCTGGAAAACCGCAATCTGACCGCAATGACCGGGTGCCGATAGGCAAGATTCAGGCCATGCGACATCTTGAGCGTTTTCCTAATTCCTGGCATCGGGAACCGAGGCCGATGACCTGCTGGTTCAGGTCTTTTGGGCAGCCTCAAACAGTTCCCTCTCCACGTCCATCAGCTCATCCAACTTCCCTTCTTTCTTTAGCTTCTCGATGCGCGCAAGGTACATATCTTCAGAGCTCATGCGGAGGAGCTTGGAAGGAGCAACTCCAATGTTCTTTGCCCCACGCCTGACGGCCCATACGAACGCCAATGCCCAGAAGAGAAGGTAGAGAGCGTAGATCAGCACTTGCAGCCCTTTGCTTCCCGGAGCAACCAGAGCCGGGAAGAAAGTTGTGGAAGTGTAAGGATAGCTTCCCATCAGATGATCCCAGAATCCGCGGGACAGCGTGTACGGAAGGTATCCAACGTAGAAGAAAGGCCATATCAACAGGCCGGTTATGTAGAGCAAACCTGTCCTGCCGTAGTTCCTGAATTCGCATCCGATCATCAGGAACGTGCCAAGTCCCAGCAGGAATCCACCGAACAGGTCCATCGGCAGGCTCGTCATCTCACGGATGGAAACCCCGGTGTGGTGGAAATGTATTCCGGTCGCCGCTGCATAGTTCTCCGCAAATGCTTTCGTTGCCCATTCATGCCCTTCCATGATGCCGAAGAAAGCGAAGCCGATGAACATAACCAGTCCGGCGATCAAGAGGTGCAGGCTCAAGGCAGCGAAAGGCTGGTAGGAGACGAAAACCGTCCTTATGGAGAACGGCATTCGAAGGAAAGCGGCGCCTTTCCGTTCACCTTTTTCCGCCTGCAAGCCCAGTTCTGGATTGATCAGGCCGCATTCTGTGCCGAACCCCGTCTTTGCGACGGCAGCACCCAGGAGGGTGCCTATCACCAGCAGCACGAGCAGGTTGCCCAAATTGTGGGCTGTAATCATGGCTTTGGCGATTTTGGTCTTCTGCAGGCTATCCGCCCATCCCATCTTCAGGGCGTAGCTGTTCCCGACGAACGCAGTGTAGAGCACCACCACGAGGACTACCAGCATGAAGACATAGAGGAATATCCTTATCCATCCATCATTCCAGGAGTCGCCTTCGTCAACTGTCAGCCCGTCAGCCCATTTGAGTTTCCTGGCTTGAGTCACGAACCATTCCGTTTCCTGGCTCTTGAAGTACTGGCTGAGGTTCAGCGCACGCAGGATTACAAACCCTACGAGGGCTCCGACCGTCGCTGATATCATGACGACCCAGCTTTTCAAGTTCATGGCAGCGAATCCGCCGAGCAAGTGGTGCAGTGTACATCCACCGGCGACGCGTGTACCCCAGGCGAAGAAGAACGCTCCGAATGCCGTCGAAACCAGCATGGCTTTCGGATATTTCGTCCAGGCTTTTGTTTCCCCTTCGAGCCACGCGAGCACCAGTGCCGCGATGAGTGCCCCGATGATAACCCACTGGATCGAGGGCTGGTAGTCCGGCCTTGTGGCGATGAGGCTGTGCCCAAACAGGGTCGATTCCACATCCGCCAGCATCCGCGCCATTCCGCTGGTCACACCAACGAACTTATGCTTTGGATGCCCCAGCGGGACGAAGAGGTAATTGATTACCTCAGCGGTCCCTGTGAGCGCACCGGCAACCCACCATGGCCACTGTCGCTTGAGCCA
>JALWAP010000161.1 GCA_027016315.1 Anaerolineae bacterium
TCGGCGATTCGAACGCAAGACAGCACATGAGCTTTCCGCAGACCCCGGAGATGCTATCCGGATCCAGCGGGAGGTCCTGGAGCTTTGCGAGTTTGATCGAAACCGGCGTGAAATCGCGCATCCAGGTGGTGCAGCAAAGCGGCCTGCCGCATTTCCCGATTCCGCCGATCAGCTTGGCTTCGTCCCTTACGCCTATCTGTCGCATCAAGATGCGGGTGTTGAGCGCTTTCGAAAGCTCCCGCACGAGTGCTCTGAAGTCTACCCGTTTTTCGGCGGTGAAGTAAACGGTTAGCAAGCTACCGTCGAAATTGTACTCGACGGAGCTGAGCTTCATGTTCAGTCCGGATTCCGCCACTTTCTTCTTGCAAATCTCCATGGCTTCCGGTTCTTTCTTTATGAACTCGTCTCTCTTGATTATATCGAGCGGCGTAGCCCTCCGGATGACCGGCTTCAGCGCCACGTCGATTTCCTCTTCCGGGATCTCTCTGGGGGGGTAGACCACCGTCCCCATCTCCATTGCTCTCACGGTCTTGACGATGACGAGATCCCCTTTCTGCAAGTCTTTCACTTCTCCGGGGGAGAAGTAGTATATCCTGTTCACTTTCCTGAAAGTAACGCCAACTACTACCGGCATATTTCACCCTCTTCGAGAAAACCGGCCTCAAAACTTTCGAAGCCGGCATTTTCAGCGATTTCGATCCGGAGGCCGATCCCAGCCTCCGATGTATCCAGTTTACACCGAAATCACGGGCATTTGCAATAACAGGTCTTCCAACAAGAGCCTGGTGTTCACGTTGCTACGCCACATCGAAAACCCCCTTTGCAGGCGCTGGAGGTAGGAAGCGGCGGCTCCGGTGGGGATGCCTCTCGCTATCCGCTCCAGGTCCTGCATCAGGTCCACGTTCACGATGGATTCGGGCGTTCCTTCCTGGATCAGGGTCAAATCCCTCCACCATCCGATCCAGTGGTCGAACCACAACTGGAGGAGCGCTTGGTCTTCGGAGAGTTTGGAAGCGTACAGCGTCCTTTCTGCATATCCGGAGCGGAGCATCTCGAGGAAATCCTGCCAGAAGGATTCTCGTTTCGCCAGGATCTCCGGCTCCTGGTGCATTCTAAAGGCAAGCCCGGGACGGCCTCCGGAGATGCGGGCGTAGAGCCTGGCTTTCCCTGCATCGACCCCGGAGGCGACCAATCCGCGCTCGATCTCGTCTTCGGGCGCCGGGCGTAGTTTCAGGACATGGCACCTGGAAACGATCGTGGGCAGCAGATTAGACTCGTCGGATGCGGTGAGCACGAGCAGCGCGTGCGGCGCGGGCTCTTCCAGCGTCTTCAGGAGGGCGTTGGCGGCAGCCTGGGTCGCCAGGTCGAAGTTTTCGAGAATGGCGATCCTGTACCTTCCTTCCACCGGCGAGAGCATGAGGTTGCGCTCCAGTTCCCTGACCTGATCGATCCGCCATACGCCCTTTTTCGGTTGCATCCAGATCAGATCCGGGTGTCGGTTGGCAGCCACGAGGGCGCATGACCTGCACGCCCCGCATGGACGCTCCGCCGGGTCTTCGGCCAGGCAGTTGACAGCGGCAGCCCATTCCCGTGCGACGGTAGATTTCCCGATCCCCTGTGGCCCGAGGAGGAGTATCGCATGTGGGATCGAATCCCTTTCCACGAACCTCTGGAGCAGACGCACGACCCTTTCGTGGCCGATGATGCCCCAGCGATCTATCGATTTGCCCGTCATTTCCACGAGATCACGTCTCCGCTGACGGGGCCGGGTTGTCCACGGGACGGGCAGATGTGTTGCCCGGAGAATTCGCCGTCCGGCTCGACGAGTGCCACCATTCCATCCAGGAACAGGGGAATCGATTGGTAGGTGACGGTGATCTTCCCATCGTACTGGAACCTGGCCTGGAAGCTGGCATAGACGCCTTCCCACATGTAAAGCGGCACGTTCGACCATCGAACGGTGAATCCGCTTTCGTCTTCGTCCACGGAGACCGTCCCTCCTTCGGCGGGGTTCAGGTCTTTGCCCCAGGCAAAGACGCTCGCGGGGTAGTATGGTGCGTCGTCGCAAGAGATGTCGTAGGGCGCTATCGGGCCTCCCGGGTCCTGGAACGTCACGAATCCGTTGGAAGCCACCCAAAGCTTTGTGTATTGCCGATCAGAGCCGGGGAAGTGGAACGGCTTCATCAGGTCGATTTCCTGGTATGTATCATCTCCGAGGAACAGCGAGTAGCTAATCGATGGAACTGCTGTCGGGGTAGGAGTAGGCTCCGCCGTCGGAGTTGGCGTCGGCTCGGGCGTCGGCGTGTTCCTGGGCTCGATGTGGAGCACGATGGGAACCTCGGTTGGCAGCCCGACCACCGGCTCGTCGCTTGTTACCAGGAGAGTCGCCGTGTAGTCGCCGGTTTCCACGGTCCCTGCTTTTATCATCAGGGAAAGCGCGGCAGAGCCTCCCGGGGGTATGTCGCCGCTGAACGGTCCTTCCAATTCGACCCAACCGCCGCTTCCACGGAGCGATGCATGCCACGACACGTGCCTCACCAGGCTCGAGTTGTGAATGACCACCTGCCCGGGAATGTTTCCTCCATCGCGCGTGGAAACGCGCACCTTTGTCGGGGTGACATTTGCTTCGGCGGCATCTATGAGTTGCAGCATGGCGGCCACGTTGATCCTGCCGAATCCGAGGTAGCTGTTCCTGTTGCTTACGTAGGCGTAGGTCCCGACTTTGTCGCAGCTTCCGTAAATGGCGTTTGCCAACTGGTGGGTGGTTATTCCTGGCGCGTCGCCGATTGCGATGGCTGCTGCCCCGGCGACCTGCGCCGCAGCAATCGATGTGCCGTAGGAAGCTCCAAGTCTGTCGTCGGGCAGGGTGCTTATGATCTGCGCATCCTCGTCACCGCCAGGAGCGGCCACATCGACGTCCGGGCCGTAATTGCTGTAGGAAGCCAGGTCGTCTTCTTCGCCCAGGGCGGATACGGCCATCACTTCCGGGTATGCCGCCGGGTACAGCACTCCGCTGACGCCGTCGCTGCCCACCGGCGCAACCAGGAAGATTCCTGCATCGTATGCCTGGCTCACGGCGTATCCGAGCAGGCCGGTCGGCGTCTCCGTTCCGTAGTCGATCTCCAGGACACGCACGTGGTCCTTCACGGCCGCCTGTATCGCTTTGGCGAGGCGGAAACAATCGATGTTACCGTTGGGAGAATCGATGCCATAGTCCCTGATCACGGCATTTGGCGCTGAGGCGGCGATTACTCCGGCAACGAAGGTCCCGTGATCCTCCGGCGCGGTGTTGGTGAAATCGTCCGATGCGAGAACTTTGCCCTTGAGCAGCCCGGACGCACGGTCAATACCTGTGTCTATCAGCCCAACCTGAACTTTCGGGAATTGTGCGGCACGCGTGATCGCCTGATCGAGTCCTATCCTGGACACGAACCATTGCCCTGAGAGGTTGACTTCCCCTCCGACCAGCGCTATGTCGCCGCTCGTGATCAGGGCGAGATTGCAATCCCTTTCGGCGAACCCGACAAGCGGGCTTTGCGCCAGTGCTTCAATTGTTTCTTGTTCCTTTTCCGGCTGGACTTCCAGGAGCAAAGTGTTCCATTCCGGGATCTCGTCCAGCACCTTATAGCCTTTTTCCTCCAGGAAGTCGCGTGCCCGACCGAGGTCTACCATCGGTCGGAACTGAACTACCACGCGTCCTGGTGCATAACTTTCTCCTGCGCTTTTGGCGCTTGCTTCATGAGTGTCGAGGAAAAGAAAAAAGGCTATGCCAAGCAGCAGAGCAACGCACAAAGCCGCCGCCACCTGCAAGGGCCAGCCTTTTTCGTCCATCGTGTACCTCCAGATTTTAAATCTGCCGGATGGTTACGACTACTACCCTTCGTAGAATTATACCGGAGAACATCGTGAAGGGCAAAAAGGGTAGAAATCGTCTGTCGATGGTCTGCCGGGAGTCGAGTGGGTTGGTTTAAGTCTGGGCTATCGTTTGGGATCCGTGGCGCTTCTTGCCACGATTCAGGTAGAGGATGCCTGGGAGGGATTCTGATGTCCAATTGGTGAAGTGGTCAACCTGCTCTGATGAACTTCAGGAAATGGGCGGCCAGCGAGAGGAAAATGAAAAAGCCGCTGGAATCGGTAACCGCCGTCACAAGGATGGAGGAGGCCAGCGCAGGATCCACACCGAGCGATTGCAGAACCAGCGGCACCAACACTCCCACCACCGATCCAACGCTCAGGTTGCCCAGGAGCGCCAGCCCAAGGACAAGGCTCAAGTAGAGGTTGCCGCGCCAGAAATAGACGCTGATTCCCACCACGCTCCCAACGGCTATGCCGAGGGATAAACCAATGACGAACTGACGCGCCAGAACCCTGAGCAGCGCTTTCGGCGTCAGTTTCCCAAGCGCAAGAGCGCGCACGGTCATAGCCACGTTCTGGCTGGCGGCGTTCCCGCCCTGCCCGGCTACCACCGATTGGAACAGCGCGAGCACGGCAGCCTGCGCGATGATGCTCTCGAACCTGCTGATCACCCAAGAGGCAAAGAGCGCGGTGACCGTGTTCAGGTAAAGCCAGGGGAGCCTGCCTTTCAGTTGCTCGGTAAGTGGACTCTCCGGGTCCAGGTCTTCGTCGGATACGTTCGCCAGGTGGTAGATGTCCTCCGTGGCCTCCGATTCCAGCACATCCACGATGTCGTCGTACGTGATGACACCGATGAGCCTTCCCTTGGAATCGACTACCGGTATAGCCGCCAGATCATATTTCGCCATGATCCGTGCGACCTCTTCCTGATCCGTCCCGGCTTCCACGGAGATTACTTCCGGGTCCATCAGGTCTTCCATCACCGTGTCCGGATCGGCTTTGATCAGATCCCGGAGGTCTACGACCCCAATCAGCCTTCTCGCTCCATCGACGACGTACAGGTAATACGGTATCTCGGTGACGTCGCTCACCTGACGCAGGAAATCGATTGCCTGAGCGACGGTGGTATACCTCCGGAGGGCAATGTAGGTTGTGGTCATCAAGCCGCCTGCCGTCTCGTCCGGATACCCCAGCAACGGCAGGACCTCGTCGGCATCCTCCATCTCAGCCAGTGCCTCCGAAGCCCTCTCCGGAGGCATATCCCCGAGCAGGTCAGCGGCTTCGTCCGGCTCCATTTCGTCCAAAACGTCGGCTAGGCGGTCGGTGCTTATCTCTTCTGCCGCTTCCAGTGCCTCCTCGTCGTCCAGTTCCTCGAGCAAATCGGCCAGGGTCGAAACGTCCAGGTGAGTAAGCAATATCCTCTGGTGTTCGTCGTCCAACTCGTCGAACACCTCTGCCCTGTCCGCAGGATGGAGCTTGAGCCACAAAGCGATCGCCTCGTGGATCCGCCCCTGATCCAGCGCTTCTTCTATTTGTCGTTTCTGGAGCTCGATTGTCTCCTGTGTAATTTCCATGTGTTTTCTGCTTTCTTCCCGATGCTATCTTCGAACGCGTTCAGCCCAGAGTATAGCAAAAGAAACCATTCCGCCAAGAATCAACAGGGCAAGCAGCTTGTACAGCCTGGTGCTTATGCCGAGCGCAAGCGCCCCCGCCGCCGCCGAGTAAAGGTAGTACCCCAGGACGATTTGTCTTTGGGAAAATCCCAGGTCTTGTAATCTATAGTGAAAGTGCCATCGGTCTGCACTCATGGGTGACCGCCGGGCGCGCCAGCGTCGCCAGATAAGCCATGCCACATCGAGGATCGGCAGGCTCATCACTGCCAGAACCGTGGCAACTTTTGCCCCCGCTATGATCCCAAGCGCCCCCAGCGAGTAGCCCAGGAAATACGATCCGTTGCTCCCCAGAAACACTTTCGCCGGGTGAAAATTGTGCGGCAAGAATCCGAGCGTCGCCCCGAGCATTATCAGCGTCACGATCGCCACGCTGGTTTGACCCTGACGCAGCATATGGATTGTCAGGATGGCGCAGAGAATTGCTCCAACCCCTGCGGCAAGCCCATCCAACCCGTCCAGGAAATTCACCGTGTTCACCATCCCGACTATCCAGAACACGGTCAGGATCACCACCACCGGCCACGGGAACACCACTTGGCGGTTCGTGAGTGGATTGTTAATGCGCTGGATTATTATCAAAAACGGAACTGACAGCGCTCCAACAGCGACCTGTGCTGCAAGCTGAATTTTCGGACTCAGATCGTACACGTCATCGGCCATACCTGCGGCGAAAATTAAAGCGCCGCAAAGGATCAGACCGAGCAGGCGGGTCGGTTCTTTTGGATCGAACCTGGGCGGCAGCCATGCCTGCGGAATCACGAACAACAATGCGGCCGGGATGGTGAACCCCAGGAATATAGCCACTCCGCCGGTCCTGGGAATCCTGCCTGAATGCTTCCTTCTTCCCCCTGGAACGTCGACAAGGCCAACGCTTTCTCCGAGCCTGGCCGCCGCCGGGGTCAGCAAAAACGAAAGAAGCAACGAAGACGCAAAGAGGACGGCGAAAGTTATCTCGTAGCTCAAATTGTCCTCCCAGGATCACTGCTCACAAAAAAAGCCCAGCAGACTCTTCTCGGTCTGTCCGGGCATCGTGCAAAACCGAGTGAGCCGTGCAGGACTCGAACCTGCAACCCGCTGATTAAGAGTCAGCTGCTCTACCAATTGAGCTAACGGCCCGCATCGCGAGGGACATTTTACACAAAGCGCCCGGTTGTGTCAAAAATTCATCCCAGAATTCAGTTCTCCCCTTCCAGAAACCGGTAGATCCCCTTACACACGGGACAATCCGGATCTTTCTGGGGGAACGACAGCTTCTCCCACGAATCGTTCCATAGATCCACGTAGAGCAATCCGTCGTTGAGTTTGCCTTTTCCGGTGAGGATCTTCAGCCCCTCAGCTACGGCAAACGCCGACATGAACCTCACTATTGGAGCGATTATGCCCGACGTCTCCGCCGTCAGCGCTTTCCCTTTAGGAGGCTCTCGCCCGAGCACGCATTGCAGGCATGGGGTTCTGCCAGGGACGAAAGTGGCGGACATGCCATATGCCCCGGCTACCCCGGTGTAAACCCACGGGATACCAAGTTTGAAGCAGGCGTCGTTCAAAATGTACCTCGCCTCGAAGTTATCCGTGCAGTCCAGCACCAAATCGAAGCCTTCCAGGAGCGCCACGGCGTTCGAAGGCTCCATCCGCGCAACGATAGGCTCCACTTCCACCGTGCTGTTTATCGACCTCAACTTGCGCGCCGCCGCGACTGCCTTCTTCCGGTTTTCCCGGACATCGTCTTCGTCAAAAAGCGCCTGACGTTGCAGGTTGCTCAGTTCTACCTCGTCAGGGTCGATGAGGCGCACACGCCCGAGGCCGGATCGGACGAGCAGCTCCGCTGCGTGGGACCCCAGAGCTCCAACGCCTACGACGACAGTGCTGGAAGACAGCAACGCTTCCTGCCCTTCCTCGCCAATCCCGGAGAAGAGAATCTGGCGCGAATACCTCTCTCGCTGAGCTTCGTTCATCGTGGGCTGTTGGGTCATGGGATGATGAGCTTCTGACCGGCGTAAATGGTGTTCGGATCGGTGATTCCGTTGGCTTTCATCAATTCCTTGTAGTCGACCCCGTACTTCGCCGCGATGCCAAGCAGAGTTTCGCCGGGCTTAACGATGTGTACCTTGACTGCCCCCTGGCTCGGTATGGTCAACACCTGACCCACGTAAATCGCGTTGGGGTTCTTCAGGCCGTTGGCCGCTATAATAGCTTCCATGGAGACACCGAACTTCTGGGAAATGGAAGAAAGCGTGTCGCCAGGCTGCACGGTATACTTGGTGACTTTCTGGCCGCTCTCGGATTTGGGAGTGGGGGTCGGAGGGGGTGTCGGCGTAGGCTTCGGCTGAGGCGTGGGCGTCGGGTTGTATGCGGGAGTGTTGGCCGCCGGTACCACGACTTTCGGCTCGACGTATGGGGTGAAAGTCGGGAGTGGGGTGTGCGTTGGGAGTGGGCGAGCGGTCGCCCTATTGCCGAAAATCACCCAGGTTGTGATCCCCACAATATACAACACAAGTGCCACTGCGATCCCCACAGCCACTTTCAGCCAAAGCGGGGTAGGCTCTCTCGGTTCAGGCTCAGGAGGTCGAATTTCGTCTTCCATGGCTCCCCCCATTCTCGACTCGCAGTATATCCCAAGCGGTTTGGGATATATTTTGGGATATCCAACCTAATTCCAACTGTCGGCAGCAAGCGATTTGCCGTCTTTCATTATAACAGACTGCCTCTTGCAAGGAAAATGTACAGAAATCAGATTCGTGGTATAGAATCGGGCGGGCGTGGTTTGCGTTACTCTTCACGGATATCCGGCTTCGCGTTGTATTGAGCCAGAGGGGAAGTTCCAGCAGATGCTACACTGGGTGCTGACATGAAGGTCGTTTGGTAGTAGAACGCCTAAAGTTCTTCCGTCCGAGAGGTTCCCACAGTTTTTGGTGGCCAACTTTTGACTGAGCCTGAGTTCGTGCAGCAGTGGGCACGCGTAGTCGGTGTTTCCCACGGTGAATGGGAGGAGTTCCTTTGCTGGGACCGGCTTCAGACTACTTGCGGAGGGCAGAGTGCTGAGTATCTCGAGGTGGGTCCAATCTGTCGGAGCGTTTTTGGGCTCGTGCGTCGATTTTTTGACCGCCCTTTTGACAAGAAAGCACGCGCGTTCATATAATACCAGCCGTAACCAAGCCCAAGGAGGGGCAGCGTCGGAGCGCCGCCCCGCGTGCGCTTTTATTTTATGTTGGGAGGAAGAGATGGCAGTAGACGATTTGGTTATCCGCATAGGCGGAGAGTCCGGCGAAGGTATAGTCACCACAGGAGAGATCCTCTCGAGAATAGCGGCTTTCTCCGGCTATGAGATCTTCACCTTCAGGACTTACCCCGCAGAGATCCTGGGCGGCCACGTGATGTACCAGATGCGCGTGTCCACCCATCCTGTAGGTTCCAGAGGAGATGCCCTCGATATCCTGCTTGCAATGAATCAGGAAGGGTACGACAGGCATCACGGCGAGCTTCGAAAGGGCGGCATTGTCGTTTTCGACGAATCCGTCGTCCAGATCCCCGAAGACAATGACCACGTGCTCTACGCAATCCCGTTCACAGACCTGGCAAAGAGCATCAAGTTCCTCAGAGGGAAGAACCTGGTTGCCATCGGGGCGATGACGAGGCTGATGCAACTCCCGTTCGACCGGGCTCAGGAGATCGTCAAACGGAGGCTCGGCAAGAAAGTCGAACTCCTGGAGAACAACCTGAAATCCCTGGAGCTCGGGTACAAGTACGTGGAAGAGCACATGCTGACCACCGGGTCCGAGGAATTCGAGCTGCCGGAGGTCTCCCCCGAAAGGGATCGGCTGATCCTGAACGGGAACGAGGCTGCCGGGATGGGAGCGATCGCTGGCGGGCTTCAGTTCTACTCCGGCTACCCGATCACCCCGGCCAGTTCAGTCATGGAATTCATCGCCGCTCATCTGCCGAAGATCGGCGGCTACATGGTTCAGGTGGAAGACGAGATCGCTGCCATCAACATGGCGATCGGCGGCAGTTTTGCCGGTGCACGCTCCATGACCGCCACTTCCGGCCCCGGCGTGAGCCTGATGGCGGAAGCGCTCGGCATGGCCTCCATGGCGGAAATCCCGGTGGTGGTGCTGGACGTCCAGCGCGTAGGCCCGAGCACCGGCATGCCCACCAAGACCGACCAGGGCGACCTGAACCTGGCGCTCTACGGCTCCCACGGCGAAGGCCCTCGGTTCGTCTTCGCACCGATCAACGTGGAAGACACCTTCTACCAGATGGTCAACGCCTTCAACGCCGCCGAAAGGTACCAGGTCCCGGTACTCGTCCTCACCGATCAGGGGCTTTCCGCCCAGGTCGAGGCCGTGGACGTGTTCCCGGAGAAAGTGGAGATCCTTGACAGGGTCAGGCCCGACCTCGAGCACCTGGAGGGGAGGTACTACCGGTATCAGGTTACGGAAAGCGGCATTTCTCCGATGTCCGTACCAGGGCAGAAAGGCGGCCAGTACACTGCGGAGAGCCTGGAACACAAGATCACCGGCGCTCCGAGCCACGAAGCCGACAACCGGATCGTTCAGGTCAACAAGAGGTTCCGCAAAGTCGAAACCGCCAGGAAAGAGATGGTCGAATGGCCCAGGATATTCGTCAGGTACGGAGACGAGAACCCTGAAATCGGCGTCATGGGGTGGGGCACGACCTACGGAGCCGCCAAGGAAGCGGTGGAAAGGGCAAGGGCAAAAGGCATCAAAGCAGCGGTGTTCTACACCAAACTGCTTTCGCCACTGCCGGTGCAGCAGCTCAAAGAGTTCGCCGACAGCGCACAGGTCATCCTGGTGCCCGAGCTGAACTACACAGGGCAATACGCCAGCCTGCTTCGATCCGAACTCGGCATCAAGCCGGAAATAGTGCATCGCTACGACGGGCTGACGTTCACAGCGGGCGAGATATTCGCGAAGATCGAAGAGATTCACGCCGGTTTGACCGGGGCTAAAGCATAAGGAGGTTTGTGGAAGATGAATATCAAGGAAAGAGCCAAGACATATCGAAGTGACGTCAAACCTATCTGGTGCCCTGGCTGCGGCGACTACGCCGTCCTGAACAGCCTGACCACGGCGCTCGCCGAACTGGAAATACCCCCGGAGATGGTCGCCATTGCATCGGGCATCGGATGCTCCGGCCGATTCCCGGCGTTCACGTCGGCATATGGTTTCCACGGGGTACACGGCAGGCCGCTCCCGCTGGCCACCGGAATGAAGATGGCCAACCCGGAACTCACCGTGTTCGCAGTTGGCGGCGACGGCGACGGATTCAGCATTGGAGCAGGCCACCTGCCCCACGCAGCACGCCGCGATGTTGACCTGACCTACATCGTCATGGACAACAGGCTCTACAGCCTCACCAAAGGCCAGCCTTCGCCGACCAGCCCGGTGGGCACCAAGAGGAAGGCTTCCCCTTACGGCACCGTGGAAACACCGCTCAACCCAATGGCGATGATGATCGCTTACGGGGCAACATTCGTGGCTCAGGCGTTCTCCGGTAAGCCCAAAGAGATGACCAAGGTGATCGAAGAAGCGATCCAGCACAAAGGATTTTCCTTCGTGCACGTTCTCAGCCCTTGCGTCACTTTCTACGACACCTACCGGCAATTCCGGGCAATTGCAACGCCAGTTCCCGAGGGGCACGATTACACCGACCAGGTAAAGGCTTTCGAGCTGGCTTTGGACGAAAGCAAGCTCTACCTGGGCGTGTTCTACAAGAAAGAGGACACCATCCCGTTCCACGAAAGGTTGAACTCTGTGAGGCCAGAGCAACGGGATCGTGTGACCCTGATGCGCGAGCTGATCGATTACTATCGGCCTTGAGCCGCATGCAAAGAGCATCAAGTAAAAGTGGCGGGGATGAGCTCCCCGCCATTTCTTTTCCCGCCTACAACCTTTGAACGAGCATCAGCGAGGGGAACTTCGGCTGCCAAGAATGAGGGTCTGGAACGGTCCCTCGCTCCAGACCCTCGATCCCCCATCCGCCTTTCAGCGGGGCGAATCACTCCCCCTTGGCCTGTCTTTCGGCGAGCTTGCGCTTTTCCTCCTCCACGAGCACCCTGCGCAGGAATTTGCCCACGGCCGACTTGGGTAGCTCGGATCGGAACTCGACGAGCTTCGGCACTTTGTAGGGCGCCAGCCTTTCCTTGCAGAAAGCGATGATCTCCTCCGCCGTGGCGGTCTCCCCTTGCTTCAGCACGATGTAAGCTTTCACAGTCTCGCCGCGGTACGGGTCCGGCACGCCAGCAACCACCGCCTCCTGGACTTTCGGATAGGCGTAAAGCACTTCCTCTACCTCTCTCGGAACGATGTTGTACCCGGAAGCGATGATGATGTCTTTCTTCCGGTCCACGATGTAGAAGAAGCCATCTTCGTCCATCCTGGCGATGTCCCCGGTGTAGAGCCACCCATCGGAATCGAGGACCAAAGCCGTCTCGTCCGGCCTGTTCCAGTAGCCTTTCATCACCTGTGGCCCTCGCACGGCCAGTTCGCCGGATTCGCCGACCGGCATTTCCTCCCGTTTCTCGTCGAGGGAAACGATCCTGGCTTCGGTATCCGGGAAAGGCACGCCGATGCTGCCTTTCTTCCTCTCCCCGTAAACCGGGTTCGAATGGGTGACGGGCGATGCCTCGGACAGGCCGTATCCTTCCACCAACCTTGCGCCGGTTATCCGCTCGAACTCGGTCTGGACCTCCACCGGCAGCGGAGCGGCACCGCTGATGCAGGCTTTGAGGCTCTTCAGGTTGTACTGGCTTACCCTCGGATGGTGGTTTATGGCGATGTACATTGCCGGGACGCCGGGGTACAGCGTGACTTTCTCCCGGTGGATGATCTCCAGAATCAGGTCCACCTGCCTTGGGTCCGGAACAACGATGAGCCTGCCTCCGGCGCACATTGTCATGTTCATTGCCACGGTCATCCCGTACACGTGGAAGAACGGGAGCGCCCCAAGGGACACCTCGCCGCCGTATTTCGTATCTGGCAGCCAGGCGCACACTTGCTTCGCATTCGCCACCAGATTTCGATGGGTGAGCATGGCCGCCTTCGGCACGCCCGTGGTGCCTCCGGTGTACTGGAACAATGCCAGGTCGTCGGGCTTCACATCCACCGGCTCCGGCGAAGGTGGAGCATTCAAGATCATCTCCTTGAACAATAACACATCCTTCCCGGTCAGTTCGACCCAATCGCCGCTCTTTTTGATGGTGTTTTTCACCAACCCACCCCAGGGCGCAGAGACGAATTCAGGGACGGTGGTCACGATGACGTGCTCGATGCCGGTCTCCCGCCTTGCTTCCTCCACCTTCGGCAGAAAAGAATTCAGAGTGATGATGGTGGTTGCTTCGGCGTCTTGCATCTGGTGGATCAACTCCCTTGCGGTGTAGGTCGGGTTGGTGTTGACTACGATCGCTCCGGTTTTCAGCGCTCCAAAGTAGGCGATGACGTACTGGGGCAGGTTCGGGAGCATGATGGAGATTTTGTCGCCTTTCTTGACGCCGATTTTCTGAAGGGCGGCTGCGAATCGGTTGGACATGTCGTTGAGCTGCGCGTAGGTCATCTTGTACCCGATTTTCAGCCCCAGGGGAAGGTACTTCAGGATCAACTCGACCGCCGTGTTGTTTGGGAACTTGTCAGCAGAATTCTCGACGAACCAGGGCAGGGGCTTGTCCGGGTACTCCAGGTGTGCGGGGACACCTTCGTCATAGTATTTCACCCAAGGGGACTCAGCAGGCATTTCTCTCCCTCCTCACAAAGTGGTTATGCCAAATGAAACAAAAAACGCGGGCATATGCTACCCGCGTCACCTCTCGCTTCAGAGTTCTTCAGTAAATGAAGGAAAAGCCCGTTGCAGCACATCTTCGTCTGCCGCCTTTTTGGGAAAATAACACGTTTTTGGTTTTAATAATCCGATCTTCCAACCACCAAAAATTATAGCACAACGCACACAGAGACGCAAATGCCAAATTTTTGGACTGCCAAAGTGTAATTCGGACACGTCGAGCCTGCACCGGGGTCATGCCTGTTCGCATTGCGGAATCGATTTGATTTCGGGTGCGATTGCAAGTATAATTTACCCCGGTCGTGGAGGGGTCGCATAGTCTGGCCTAGTGCGCGCGTCTCGAAAACGCGTAGGGCTTACCGCCCTCGAGGGTTCGAATCCCTCCCCCTCCGCCAATTCCCGCCCTGGCGAACGAGAGCCGGGGCATTTAAATTTCGAGGCAGCATGGACGATAGCACTGTTCATCCTTACTGGAACTTTTCCTGGCGGCTTATCGGCCGCGTGCTCGCTTTCCTGCTCATACCCTGGGGCGTTTCGCTGGTCAATGGAAACTTCGACCAGGGGAAGTCGGCTTTCCGCCTTGGCTGGTGGCTCTTTTCCGGGAAATGGGCGCCGAGTCACCCTGGCCTTGCGAGCGCGTTTTGGGAATCCCTCGCTTCGGTTGTCATCGCTGCTCTTTTCTCGCTGATCCTGGCGATTCTGCTCCGGCTCGCCTTCCTTAAGCTTCGGGAGCGACCATGGGCATCCTTTGCCCTTCGATGGACGATCCTGCCGTTCTTCCTTGCCCCGATTGTGGCGATCGCAGTGATCTGGGCCAACGGAGCAGGGACTTTCACGCTCCCCGTCGTCGCATCCGCATTGTTGATATCGCTTTACCCGGCGGGGGTCTCTGCCTTGGCAGCGTCGAGATCGGGAGAGGCCTGGGATCTGGTCGCTTCGGTCTTCCATTCCTTGCCGAACGCAATCGGCGGGCTTCTGGTGACCGAAAGCATCCTCGGGATCGATGGCATAGGACGCAGGTTCGTCACAGACATGAAGGCGTCCCGATGGAGCGACGGGTTCTGGATCGTGTTCCTGGTTGGCGCTGTGGCGCTGGCATTGCACATCCTGGGCGATCTGGCCTGGATCGGAGCCGACAAGTCACCGCTCCGGAAGGACGATGGCTGGCCGGATTTGCCATACGGTCACTGGACATCGATTGCGGTAGGCGCGGCCGCGCTGGTGGCCGCTGCAATCGTCAGGACGAACTGGGCACAAGCGGCAATGAGGACGTCCGGGGCGTTCCTGATCCTTGCCCCGCTTCTGTTCGTACCCGCGCTTGCGTGGGGGGTGCTGATGGGCGAACTCAGGCACAAAGGAGGGAAAGCTCGCGAGACGGTCGCTGGCATCCTCGGATGGCCCCTGTACATTTTCTTCGCGGTACCGGGGTTCTACTGGGTGCTCGTTGCGCTGGCCGGGGAAGGACATAGGTTCGACGTGCTGAGCGCCGTGGCAGCGCTCTACCTGCTTCCACGTCTTGCCGCGGTAAGTTCAGAGGCGTGGGGGAAACGCCCGCACCGCAGCGGTTCCAGGATGTATGGCTGGCAACACGCGGCGATCATGCTGGTCGCTCTGATGGCATGGACGGCAGGAATGGGAGTGTTTGCCATCTCCGTGCCTGGATTCCTTGGGTTCGGGCTTCCGAACACGGAGCCGGAACTGGGCAAGATGCTTGCCGGAGCGCTTCACGGAGGTGACTGGCTGCCGCTGGCATTGGCGCTGGTGTACGTGCCGTTTCTGTGGAGCGCCATTGCGGATTCGGTATTGCACCTGACGAAAGTTCACGAACGAAAACAGTGGATATGGTGAGCGGACGGGAGGACCGCTGATGGCAGAGATATTGATAACCGGAGGAGCAGGCTTCATCGGATGCAATGCTGCGGGGAGATTCCTCCGCAAAGGCCATCGCGTGGTGGTGGTCGACAATCTGTCCCGCAAAGGGGCGGATTCGAACCTGAAATGGCTCGAAGGGCTCGGAGGCGATCTAAGGTTCGAGAAAGGGGACGTCAGGGATTTCGAGTTCCTCAGTCAATTGATGGAGAAATACAATCCCCACGCCGTGATCCACCTTGCTGCCCAGGTAGCTGTCACGACGTCCGTGGAAGACCCCAGGACCGATTTCGAGGTCAACGCCCTTGGCACTTTCAACCTTCTGGAGGCCGTGCGCACGAGCGGTAAGCGCCCGGCGATCCTCTTCGCTTCGACGAACAAGGTCTACGGGGCCATGGAAGACATCGAGATCGTCGAGAGGAACGGAGAATACGCCTACTCCGACCTGCCTTTTGGCGTCGACGAATCGAGACAGCTCGACTTCCATTCGCCATACGGATGCTCCAAAGGTGCTGCCGATCAATACGTGCTGGACTACGCCAGGATATACGACCTGCCAACCGTGGTGTTTCGGCAATCGTGCATCTACGGAACAAGGCAGTTCGGGGTCGAAGATCAGGGGTGGGTGGCATGGTTCTCCATCGCCGCGGTTTTGGGCCATCCAATAACCATCTACGGCGACGGCAAGCAGGTCAGGGACGTTCTGTTCGTGGAAGACCTGATCGACCTGTACGAAAAAGCGATCGCGAGCATCGATACGGTCAAAGGAGAAGCTTTCAACGTGGGCGGAGGCCCCGAAAATACCCTATCTTTGCTGAGGCTGCTCGGAAAACTGGAGAAACTCCTTGGGAAGAAGATACCCGTTTCCTACGCAGATTGGCGCCCTGGCGACCAGAAAGTTTTCATCGCCGACGTCCGAAAAGCGAAGAAGATGCTGGGATGGAAACCCACCATCTGCCCTGACGAAGGAGTCGAGAGGCTTCTTCGATGGGTTCAGGACAACCGCGATCTCCTCTCCAAATATCTTGGGGGCTAAGGGCCTACTGTTGGTGAGGCAAGGGACTCCAAGAAAGAGATGCCCTATGTTGCTTTCCGATGTTCCTTGCAAGGGTTGTGTGTACGCCCAGTGATCGGTGAGATGTGATAGATCAACAGATCGTTACCAGTGAATCGTTTATGAAGATCAACAAGTCTGCTGCAATATCATCCAATAGAACCACAGAGAACAGAGCAATCTCCTACGCCCCTCTTCCTCGGTCAGATTCCGCCTGAGGATGTGTCGCACTGTATGCTCTGACACCTCTATACCCTCAAGCCTTAGTAGTTCTGATATCCTCCTCCTGCCATATCGATATTTCCTCCTCAAGCCATCGCTTTCGCTTCAACCTCTCGCGATGTCTTCCTCCCTTTTTGGTGACTTGCTTCCGATAAATTCTCCAAAGGAGGGTCAGTCTTGTCCAATATACCCTTCGCAAGGTGGCAACGATCTCCTGGCGCACTTTCTACCCTTTTTGCTATTCCTCATTGCATCGTCTATAATGTAAGGGTCGAGTAACTCCACAGAGTTTACCGACTTCGAGACTGTAAAAACGAGAAACAAGCACAGTTCGACAGTACTACCTGGTGGGGAATGGCATGACATCAATGGACGGCTCGACCATGGGGAAAGACAGAGAACCCGGCGAAAAGGTCGTGGTGTACATCGAGGATGAGCCTGAAATGATCGACATGGTTCGGATCGCCCTTGAGAGCTACGGGTACCACATCCTCAGCGCAAATGGTGGCAGGGAAGGGATGGAGCTCGTGAAGCGGGTTTTGCCCGATGCCGTGCTGCTCGACCTGCTCATGCCGGAGGTTGATGGATGGCAGGTGTACCGTGAACTGAAATGGGAATCGGCCACAGAAAACATCCCCATTGTGGTGATAACGGCGAAAAAGCAGCCGGAAGAGGCCATCGCCAAGCAGTTTCCGCAGGGGATCGAAGGCTACATCCTGAAACCGTTTGGGCCATACGAGATAGTCGAAGTCCTGGAGCGGATTTTCTCCGAGCAGGAGCCACAACTTTCCCCGGCAGAAGAGGCGACGGAAGTTGCGGAGCACGCCCGCCTGAAGCGCGAGGAACGAATCGAAAGCACCACCGAATCTATTCCCGAGCAACCGAGGCCCTTGGGGAGGAAGACGCTTCCACGAAGCAGCGGCCTGGTGCTCGGCATCAAGAAGACCATAGCGTTCTTCGTGGCGGTGGTTTACCTCCTGCGTTACGCTGCTTCCTTCATCTCTTCGAGCTTCAGGGACAAAACCTGAGAGGTGCCATCCGGCTGCATGGAAACACCGTAGACGTAGTGCGCTGCTTCTATGGTGCCTCTGTTATGGGTGATCACCACGAACTGGGTATCTTTGCTCAGCTCCTGCAGAGCCTCCCGGAACCTGCCGACGTTCGCTTCGTCCAGCGCGGCGTCCACTTCGTCCAAGACAACGAAAGGAGGCTTCGTCACCTTGAGGATGCTGAACAGCAAAGCTGCGGCGGTGAGCGTCCTCTCCCCTCCTGAAAGGAGCGCAAGCCCCAGCGGGCGCTTTCCGGGAGGTCTCACGTGGATTTCCACGCCGGTCTCGCTTGGATTGTCCGGATCGGTCAGTTCCAGCCTTGCCTGACCGCCACCGAAAAGCCGGGTGAAATATTCTTTGAACTCCTTCGCGACTTCCCGGTAGGTGCTCATGAACGCCTTTTCCATCTTCCTGTCCAGCTCGGCGACCAGTTCCTTGAGCGACTCGATTCCCTGCTCCAGGTCTTCGGCCTGGCTCTGCAGGAAGTCGTAATGGCTCTTGACCGACTCGTACTCGGCCAGAACTTCCGGATTTACGCCTCCAAGCCGCCTGAGCCTGCCTTTCAACTCCGAAATCCGATCGCTCGTCCCTTCCTCCAACTCCAGCACCACCGGAAGCTCCTGGGTCGGATCGTCCGGCAGCTCGGGGAACAGGTCGTAGTCCAGGGTTGCTTCTTCGATCTCGCTGCGTAGCCGGCGCAATGCGTCGATAGCCCTTTCCTTCTCGATCAACGCCCGGCGATAGGCTTCTTCCTGCTCCCGCATCGCCTTTTCCAACGCGTCCCTCTCGTCCCTGAGCGCTTCCAACCTGGATTCGATTTCCTGGAGCTCGTCCATTGCCGGTTGCAATGCCGCCGTAAGCTCTTCCCGTTTCTCGGCCAGTTCCTGAAGCAGCTTCTCCTCTTGCAAATCCTTCTGGCGTGTGGCTTCGAGCTCTTCCTCCAGCCGATGGAGCCGTTCCTCTTTTGCCTGCAATTGCCTCATCGCCTGCTCGAGCCTGCGGCGCTGCACCGTCAGATCGTTCCTCTGTTGCTCCCAACGGCTCAAGAACCCGGCGAGCTTTGCCTTCGCTTCTGCCAGCCTGGCCGATTCGCTTTGCAGCGTTTCCTCCTGCGCCTCCAGGAGCCTGGCAGATAGATCCGCCACCTCCACCTCGAGCTCTCCTCTGCGCCTGGAAGCTTCCGCCCGCCTCATCTTCAGCACGCGCTCGGATTCATCGAGACTCCCAATCTCCTTCTCGAGCCTCTCCAGCTTCTCCTTTTGCCATTGGACCTTCTGGTACGCTGCCTGCTCGCCCCCTCTGGCCTCCAGCCACCGTTCCTGAGCCCTGGCGACCTCCTCCTCGGCCGATCGGACCTTTCTCTGCGCCTCGGCGATCTCCGCACTCAAGCTCTCGAGCCGGGACTGCATATCCGCAAGCTTTTCAGCCTCCGCGTCTGCCTTCTCTTTTGCCTTAGCGATGAGCGCGGGTAGGCTCTTTAGCTCCCTTGAACGAGCGATGATGCCTGCGCTTTGCTTGCGTCTGCTTCCCCCCGTGACGGTTCCGCTGGATTGCACCACCTCGCCTTCCGGCGTCACCACCTGGTACCCTCCGGAGAGTTTCCGCAGAACTTCCCGCGCCACTTTCAGGTTTTCGACCACGATGGTCCGCCCCAGCAGGTAGTGGACAACCTTTTCGTGGTCAGGCGGTGCTTTGACAAGGAAGGATGCCGTGCCCATCACGCCCGGCAATCTGGGAGCTTCGATCGGGCGGCGCGGTTTCAACGTATCTAGCGGGAGGAACGTGGCCCGGCCTGCGCGTTCTCGCTTGAGGAACTCGACGGCTTTTTCCGCATCCGACCAGGAGCGCACCACCACATCCTGCTGATGCCCGCCCAGCGCCACCTCAATGGCGAGTTCCAGCTCTTTTGGCACCGAAATCAGGTCCGCAACGATCCCAAGGATACCCGAGAGCCGATTGCGGGCTTTCATCACAGCCCTGACGCCGTTGTAAAGTCCTGCCCCTTCCTCCTGCAACCTCTCCAGCATTTCCTTTCGGGCTTCCAGCTCCCGCACGGACTGAATCGCCTTGCCGAGCTTCTCCTGCTGTGTCGAGATTTCGTTCCTCAGGCTCTCCTGCTGCTTCTGGAGAGAAGCAAGCGATGCATGTGCCGATTCGAGGGCTTTCTTGGCGTCCTCCAAAGCCTTTGCAGCGGCACTCACTTCCTCCTTTCGCCGCTCGAGCTCTTCGGCCGCCGAACGCAGGGACTCTCCGATTTCCTCTTTCTCCCGGAGTATCTCCTCCCGACGGGTTTCGATCTCCTCTAACCGCTCCTCGATTTGCTGGAGCTCCGCAGCCAGCCTGGACGCGTTCTGGCGGGCTGTCTCTCGTTTCGACTCCAAGTCTGCCAGAGCCTTCCTCCTGAGCCCGAGGGCCTTTTCCGCCTCCCTTACCTCCGCTTCGATTTCGGCCTTTTCGGCTTCCAGGGACTGGACTTTCCGCTCCAGCTCTTCGACGCCTGTCGACTCGTCCTTCAGTCGCTCGCGAAGCTCCGCTATCTCCGCTTCCAGCTCAGAACGCTGGGTTTCCAGCAACCGGATCCGCTCCTCGCCCACAGCCCTGGACCGTTCCAGTCGTTCCATCTGGTGGGAGATGTTCTTGATATCCTGCTCCCATTCCCGGATACTTGCCCGGAGGGAGCGTCTCCGCTCCTCCAGTTCACCACGGGTTTCCTCCAGGGAACGGAGATCCTCTTCCAACGACTGCAACTTGCCGTGTTCCTTCGATTCCGCCTGCTCGGCCGATTCCTTCTCGGCCTGCGCTTTCGTCCAGAGATACCCGTACCACTTCAGCAACAGGGATTTCAGCTCGTCGAGAACGTCCTTCGACTCCTGGGCTTTCTTTGCCTGCCTTTCCAGGTACCGGAGCCTCGGCTCCGTCTCCCGGATGATGTCGTGGATGCGAACCAGGTTCGCTTTGGTTTCTTCGAGCCGGTTAAGGGCGAGGTTCCGTTTCTGCTGGTAGGGTGTTATGCCTGCGGCCTCCTCGAAGAGAATGCGTCTTTCCTCCGCCCGCAGCGACAGCGCTCTGTCCACCAATCCCTGCCCGATCACCGTGTAGGTTCTCCTGGAAAGGCCACTTTCCGCGAGAAGTTCCAGGATGTCCCTCAGCCTGGTACGCTTCCCGTTGAGCCGGTATTCGGATTCCCCGGAACGGTAGATACGCCTGGTTATCTTGACCTCTTCGAACTCCACGGGGAGCCATTTCTGCGAGTTGTCGAGGACGAGCGATACCGTTGCCATCCCGACCCGGGGACGCAGCTCGCTACCGGAGAAGATCAAATCCTCGGCTCGCTTGGAACGGAGCATTCGGTGGCTTTGCTCGCCGAGCGCCCACCTGATGGCATCGGCGATGTTGGATTTACCGCTGCCATTCGGCCCTACGATTGCCGTGACGCCTCCATCGAATACCAGGTCGGTCCTGGTTGCAAAAGTCTTGAATCCCTGAAGCTCGAGTTTCCTTAAACGCAATACTTACCCTCCATCTGTGGGGCCAGTGGTCTCAACCTGACGCCCAGCCCGGTCGCTTTGTTCACGTTCAAAGTGCAATCCTTCGGCCTCACGAGCCCGCTTTCCTCCTGAAGCCCCGGCGTTATGCCAGCCGGATCGAGCCCGAGCCTTTCGGCCAGGAACACACCCAACTGATACCGGCTCAACCCTTGCGTGCCCGCAAGGTGTACCACGCCGCCGACCTCCGCTTCAGCAAGCCGGACGATCCCCCCAGCAAGGTCTTCGACCCAGATGGGAGAACGGTACTCGTCCGTGAAAAGGACGATTTGGCTTCCCCGAGAAAGAGCACTCCTGATCCAGCGGCTTTGTGCGTCGGCACCATCGTGCCCAATTATAAGCGATGTGCGGATTATGAGGTAGTCTCGGAGGGTGGAAATTTCGACTTCTGCACGTGCTTTTGCTTTCCCATAGTCGTGAACCGGTCTGGGGGCATCCGATTCCGTGTAGCAACCTTTGCGCCCGTCGAATACCACGTCAGTGGAAATGTGGATCAACCTGCACCCCACGTCGGCGCACGCTGCAGCGAGATTCCTTGCCCCTTGGACGATGGTAGCCTCCATGGCCGATTTAGTCGACCAATCCGCCGCGGCGTTGATCACGATCCGCGGGGACCAGCTCCGGAGAAGGTTCTCCACGGCCTCGCCGTCGCTCACATCTAGCCGACGAAGCCTTTCTCCAGGGACACGGTGGCGGAAGAAAGTGCCACAAACGGAGACATCGGCTTCCCTGAACGCCCCGGAAATCGCACTGCCAGCGTAGCCGCTCGCGCCGACTACGCACACGTCGCAACGTGAACTCAACCCTCTCCCCTCTCGAGCCTGGCGAGGGCGGCCATCGCAGCTTCTCGGCTTGCAGCCTGCTTGCTGCGCCCTTCACCTTCGCCCAGCTTCTCGCCCCCGACGTAAACCGCCATCACGAAGGTGCGTCGATGCTCTGGCCCTTTTTCCTCCACCTGTTCGTAACTCGGCGTGCCCATGCCCCTGGCCTGGGTGATTTCCTGGAGACGGGTCTTCGGGTCTTTGCGAGCAGCCATCTCCACCGCCTCCGGCAGAGCGGATTCCACCATCGGCAGGACGAATTCTTTCACCGTCTCGAGCCCCTGGTCCAGGTAGATCGCACCGACCAACGCCTCGAACGCGGCACAGAGGATCGTATCCCGATCGCGTCCCCCGCTGGCGACCTCGCCGTGTCCCATGTAGAGCGCTTCACCGAGCCGTATGCGCCGGGCGAAATCCGCCAGCGTCGATTCCCTGACCAGAGCAGCGCGCACGTCGGTGAGCATCCCCTCTTTGAAATCCGGGAACCTGCGGTAGAGCATCTCGCCGACGACGAAATCCAGCAAGGCGTCTCCCAGGTACTCGAGCCTCTCGTTGTCCTCGATGGAAACGTGGGTAGGTGCTTCGTTCAGGTACGAACTGTGGGTCAAGGCGGTCCGGAGCAGGTTCTTGTCCTCGAACCGCACGCCTATGATCTCTTCCAGTTCTTCCGCCTGCATGTTTCCTCTTTCACCTTCCCCGCCATTGTGGCTTGCGTTTTTGCAGGAAAGCGGCCATTCCCTCTTTCTGATCCTCCGTGGCGAACAGGAAATAGAACAGCCGCCGTTCGTAGAGCAGCCCTTCGGAGAGGCTCGTCTCGAACGCTCTGTTGACCGCCTCTTTGCCGAGTCGGACCGCCACCGGCGCCCTGGAAGCAATGCTGGCCGCCAGGTTTATCGCCTCCTTCAGGTATTTCTCAACCGGCACGACCCGGTTGACCAGCCCGAATCTCAGTGCTTCCTCGGCGGTGAGCCTGCGGTCGTTCAGCACCATCTCCATCGCAATAGCCTTTCCCACAGCCCTGGTGAGCCTCTGGGTGCCGCCAGCGCCGGGGATGATCCCGAGGTTGATCTCGGGCTGGCCGAACTGGGCGGTTTCGCTCGCAACGATCATGTCAAGCCATCGCAAGCTCGTTCCCGCCCCCAAGCACATACCCAGAAACCGCGGCGATCACCGGCTTCCGAACGTTCCTGATCGCATCGAACAGGTCGATGAAAGCCTCCTTCAGCATCTCCGCAGCCGATTTCTCCGACATCTCCCGGATATCGGCTCCCGCTGCAAACGCGCTTTCCGTGCCCGTGATCACAATAGCCCCGACCTCGTCGTCCCGGTCGAAGTCGGAAAGGGCCGCCGCTATCTCCCCGAGCATTTTGCTGTTGAGCACCGGATACTTTGGCGCCTCGAACTTTATCAGGCCCACCCTACCGCCTACTTTCTCCGTCGAAATGAACTCCATCGTTCCTCCCTCCTCACCGAATTCCGGCACGAACGCCTTTATTCTATGGCAGAGGAACGAATTTCTCCAAACACCCGGTGGTTCGTTGAGGTAATCCGGTCGGTGGGGTATAATGTCGAGCGAGAAGCCTGCTTGGAGGGAAATACATGGACCTTGGACTCTGTGGGAAAGTAGCGATGGTGGCCGGTTCGAGCAAGGGGCTCGGAAATGCAGTCGCCAGAAGGCTGGCCGAGGAAGGCGCGAAAGTGGCCATCTGCTCCCGGGACGCCGAGCGCATTGGGAAAGCGGCTCAGGAGATAGCCTCGGAGACCGGCGCAGAAGTGTTCCCGGTGGAAGCAGATGTGAGCACGCCCGAAGGCGTGGAAAAGTTCGTCGGAGAAACGCTCGAGAAGTTCGGACGGGTCGACATCCTCGTGGCGAATGCAGGCGGCCCTCCTTCGGCTCCTTTCATGGAGCTTGGTGACGAAGAATGGGAACGCTCCTTCCACCTCAACCTGATGAGCGTCGTGCGGCTCTGCCGATCCGTCATACCGCATATGCAAAAGCAGGGCGATGGCAGAATCGTGGCGATAACCTCCGTTTCGGCCAAGCAACCGCTCCAGAACCTGGTGCTTTCCAACACCATGCGTCTTGGAGTGATCGGGCTCGTGAAGACGCTTTCCAACGAACTGGCTCCATTGGGAATCAGGGTGAACGCCGTGCTGCCCGGATGGACAAGGACGGAGCGGGTGGAAGAACTGCTGCACGCAATGGCAAAGAGGAAAGGCGTCTCGGTGGATGAGGCGGCGGAAATAGAAGAGCAGGTCCCGATGGGACGCATGGGCAGACCGGAAGAACTGGCCGATGTGGTGGCTTTTCTCGCTTCCGACAGGGCATCCTACGTGACCGGGGTCGCCATCCAGGTGGACGGCGGGTTCGTCAAAGGAGCGCTGTGATGGACGACGAACTCCGTTTTGCCATAGAGGTGGCACGTGAAGCTGGCGACATCTTGATGCGGTACTATCGCTCCGACTATTCGACCGATTGGAAAGGTGAAAACGACCCGGTTACATCCGCCGATCGAGCCGTAAACGAATTCATTTTGGAAAAACTTCGGGGCGAGTTCCCGGATTACGGTTTTCTGGCCGAGGAATCCAGCGACGACAGGGAAAGGCTAAAGAAAGAACGCGTGTGGATCGTGGATCCTCTGGACGGCACCAGGGATTTCATCGACGGCGTTCCCCAGTTCGCTGCCATGATTGGACTCGCCGTCAACGGCAGACCGGTGCTCGGGGTCGTGAATCAGGTGGCGGCGGGGAAGCTTTTCTACGGCGTGGTTGGAGAAGGGGCGTGGCTGGAGTCGGACGGCAAGCGCACGCGGCTCCACGTCTCTCGAAACGGCGATCTCTCCAAAGCGGCGATAACGGTTAGCCGCTCCCATCGCAGCCCGCTCATTGGTGAAGTGGAGCAAAAGCTGCGCGTGGCACGGGAGGTGATCTCCGGAAGCGTCGGTGTGAAAGTGGGGCTGATCGTGACCCAAGAAGTAGACCTTTACGTACATCCCACGCTTGGGATCGGGATCAAGGAATGGGACACCTGCGGCCCGGAGGCAATCTTGATAGCCGCAGGCGGCAAGATGTCCGATTGCTGGGGAGAGCCTTTGCAATACAACAAGCCGAACGTCTACCACCTGAAAGGCGTGGTCGCCACCAACGGTATCTTGCACGACAAAGTCGTGCGGGTGACCTCCGAGGTGTGCGGAAAAGCGCTGGCGGATTCCAATTGACCCAGGGCAGTGCCCCGGTTGGGCACTGCGGCAGGAGTGGAGAATGGTAGAAAGCTCCAGGTACATCCTTGCGAAAACCGGACGGGCGGTTCACCCGCTCAAAGGCGAAAGGATCGCTCACGCTTTGTTCCCGGAATCCCCTGACCCGGTGCCGCTCTACAAACTGAGCGAATTGCCCATCGAAATGCAGCGGAGCCTCCTCAGGATAATGCTTCCCACGGACTTGCTCGTGCGGTTCGGGATCGACCCGATCAACCTGAGGGACAAGGAAGGCAACCTGCTGGTGCGGGTAGTCCGCGGCGAAGATGGACACGCGTACCATTTCGAAGTCCGACACGCGCCAAACGCCGAAGACCCGCTGGTGGAAATGGAGATATCGGACACGGCCTTCGGGTCGATCGAAGTGGTATGGGTTTCCTCGAACGACCCAAATGCCCCACGCTTCCCCATAGACGTGGACGAAAACGGCAACCCAACTTATTTCGGCACGGTCACCAGGAACATCAAGGCGGAGATTGCCGCCATGAAAGCAGGGCTTGCGCCGGGGCAGGTTCGCCGCGGGTTGAGGATGTTCGGGCAGATGCTCGGCAGGATGGAGACGCTGCTGGCGTGCCTGAACCACGAATTCTACGTGGCCGAGCCGCTGGCGTATCATTCGGCCATCATCTTCGAACGGCATGGGTTTTCTTACCTGGAAGGCGAATCGAGGATGAGGTGGATAAACAGAGAGTTTCAGCCCGGCGGCGTCCTCTACCGCAGGCTCGATGGGTCTACGCCGTTCAGGATGCCGGAGATGGCCAACACCGTGCGGGGGCGCAGCTGGGCGATCCACGATGGAATCCTGGACGAACCATGGCAGCGGGTCAGGATGATCAAGAAAATAGGCCATCACGCTGGAGTGGATACTTTCCCCGGCGGGAAATGGTGAGCGACATCGGAAGGAGGTGAAACGAGATGGAAGAACAGGTTCGGATTGGAGTCATCGGCGGCAGCGGGCTGTACGAGCTGGAAGGGCTGGAAAACGTGCGAGAGGTCCGGCTGAAAACGCCTTTCGGCGATCCATCCGATTCGTACGTGGTCGGGGAGCTGGAAGGCGTGAAAGTGGCTTTCCTGCCGCGTCACGGACGCGGGCATCGGATCATGCCGACGGAGGTGAACAGTCGGGCAAACATCTGGGGATTCAAGCGCCTCGGGGTCGAATACCTGATCTCGGTCACAGCGTGCGGCAGCATGAAGGAGGAATACGCACCAGGCCACGTGGTGATCCCGGACCAGATTTTCGATCGGACCACTAAGCGGCAGCAGACTTTCTTCGGCGACGGGATAGTCGTCCACGTAAGCATGGCGGAACCGTTCTGCCCGTACCTCAGCAAAATCCTTTACGAAGCCGTGGAGAAAACAGGCAACCCTGTGCATATGGGAGGGACTTTCCTGGTGATAGAAGGCCCCAGGTTCAGCACGAAAGCCGAAAGCAGGATATTCCGCCAGTGGGGCGTGGACATCATCGGCATGACAGCGGTGCCGGAGGTCTCGCTTGCGAGGGAAGCTGGCATGAGCTACGCGGCGATGGCGCACGTGACCGATTACGACGTGTGGCATGAGGTGGAAGGCCCTGTGACCGCCGAGAAAGTCGTGCAGACCCTGGCGCACAACATAGGCGTGGCTAAAGAAGCCCTCAGGAATGCAATCCTGGCGCTGAAAGACGCCCCTCCGACGCCATACGCGGACTCGCTGAAGGATGCCATCATCACGAACCCGGATTCCATACCTCCAGCGGTGAAGCGCAAGCTGTCACTTCTCATCAGCAAGTACCTGGGAGAGTGAGCGCCGAAGTGTCCATCATCGGAAAGGTCTCCATTCCCCCCATAGAACAGGCAAGATGGGAGAT
>JALWAP010000162.1 GCA_027016315.1 Anaerolineae bacterium
TCGCCCTTCTTTTCATACCGGTATCCCCCGTTTGGCTTTTTGTCATGGAATGGTACAACGAAAAGTCAATTGGCGCAACGAAAGGTGGAACGTGCGCTGCGCCTGTAGGCAATCCTGCTATCGGTGGAAGTGGAAGCGTCATTTGACTTATTTATGGAGAGAGCGTGTTTTGGTTATCCGAACTTTCGCTGGTGATAAAGCGCCCGCACTTCCTTACAAGTGCGGGCGCTTTAAGGGGGTTAGCATCGTGTATTGTTACTTCTGGCTCATCCCGGTCGCATTGTCCTGCGTCTGGATGGTTCCGTCCTTGATCATTCCCTCGCTTACAATGATCCTGTCAGCCATCACTCCGATCTGCTCTTCTGTCACCACAATCCTGTCCGCCATCGTTCCGATGTCGTCGGAGAGCCTCAGCGTGGTGCCCTCGGAGTTGTCCACACGCTGGTTGGCCTGATCGGGATTCACCACCTTGGAAGCAGCGTCGCTTTCGGTTTGAGAAGCCAGCGCAACGATCGAGTCGTTTGCAGATGGGGCTGCTGCAAAAGTGTGCCCCGGAAGAGCAAATGCGATCATCGAAAAGGCGATCACGGCAAGAATGGCGATGTAGAATTTGGTTTTCATTTTAAAATTCCTCCTCAAAAGTGTTTTAAAGTTTCGGGCGTTTGCCCGTGTTTTTCGCTTTCACCATATGAGATGCATCGGGGCGCGGAAAGGTTACATCCAGAAAAAGGAATTCTATCCATACATAGATTTGGCCTGCGAACAACAAGATGTGATAAGATCGGTTGAGGGAAATCCTGGTAGGGTGAGCCATGTCCAAATTTTTAATCGCTATCGTTGCCATCCTCGCCTTCTCCGGATGCGCCGGAGAAGGGATCGGAATGCACAAAACCGGCGCTTATCCGCTCCATAGAGGCGTCTCTGTCACCGTGTTCTGGGTGGGAGAAGAGAGTAGTAAAGACAACGGCTACATCCCAAACGCCCAAAGCGCCTGGGACGACGAATGGGAAAAGCACTATGGCGGCGTAGATGATCCGGCTCACAGGATCGGCTACCGCCCGGCAGGGTTCGTTCCGAAGGAAAACCCGTTCTATTTTGCACTCCCCTACAACGATTTCGACCAGGACGGCCACCGCAAGAAGTCCGCATTCGACGTGGTGTACTGGGCGAAGGAAAGACGCTGGCGGGAGTCGGAGTCGATGTGCAAGAACAGATGGATAAGGATCGTAAAAGGTGAAAAAGTTGTTTACGCTCAGTGGGAGGACGTTGGTCCTTTCGAGACAGACGACGCCGACTACGTCTTCGGCAGTTCCATGCCAAAGAACACGATAAACGATCACGCCGGGCTGGACGTGTCCCCGGCGGTCAGGGATTACCTCGGTCTGTCTGATGTCGACAAGGTGGATTGGCAGTTCGTTGCTCCGGGAGACGTGCCGGATGGACCGTGGAAAGAGATCGTCACCACTTCCCAGATTGATTGGCGGGATTCTCCTAGATAGGTTGCCCCTAGACCCTCTTGTCCGGGAACGCCCAATCCGACGGGCACACGCCGCAACGCAGGCACCCGCGGGCATCCGGCGGGCACTGATACCCCGGCGAGTTCTCCAGCGACTTCTTCAGTTCGTGCTCCAGGAAACTCCGCCGTATCCCGCTTTCCACCTTCTCCCACGGCAGCGGTTCATCCGGTGCCATTTCCCGGAGGAATTCCTCTCGGCTGAGGCCGTGTTCCTCCAGCTTCCTGACGAATTCTCTGGGCGATGGCTTCCGCATAGATGCCAGTACTTCCGCAAGCCTCCTATCGCCCCGGGCGAGCACACCTTGCACGGCGGAGAGAAACGGCCTTTCACCTTTCACCCTGGCTTTGAGCGGCTTCAATGCCCTGCGGAGCATTTTCTGCCGCCTTTCCAGCGTGCTTTCGTCCACCATCCGGGAACGCTGGAAGGGCGTGTGTGGCTTCGGTACGAACGGGGTGGCATTGATGCTGATGTTCCTTCTGAAGATCTCCCTCGCCTCCCGCACGAAATCGACGATGGCTTCCACGTCCTCCTCGGTTTCCGTAGGATGCCCGATCATGAAATAGAGCTTGAGAGATTGGAACCTGAATTCGCTGACCCACTCGATCACCCTGAAGAGCTGCTCGTCGGTCTGTGGCTTGTTGATGACCTGCCTGAGCCGCCAGGTGCCCGCCTCCGGAGCGATGGTTATGGTTCTGGCGCCGCTTTTCGCCAAAAGTTCCACCATTCTCCTGGTGACCGAATCTGCACGCAAGGACGAAACGGAGACACTGCCGCCTGCATCGACTATTCTTTCCATCAACTCCTCGATCTGTGGGTAGTCGGAGACGGCGGCAGCCACGAGCCCAATCCGCTTCCGGTGGCCGAGCCCGGCCAGCGCACGATCCAAGGCGTCCGCCAGCGCGAGCCTTCTGGGTGGCCTGTAGATGTATCCCGCCATGCAGTACCTGCACCCACGCCCGCACCCCCTGGAGATCTCCACCTGGTGCAGTCCGCCGAACTCCGTGTCCGCTGTGTAAATCGAAGTCATGGTCGGGAAGCGGGTCAGGTCACGTATCCATGCCCGCCGAACCCGACCATCTGTGTGCAAAGCTGGAACGTAAACGCTTTCGATTTCCGCCATCGCCTTCAGGATCTCGTGCCTGGGAACGCCTGACATCTCTTTCCAGAGCGGGACAAGTCGGTCTGCCAGCACTT
>JALWAP010000163.1:0-1593 GCA_027016315.1 Anaerolineae bacterium
TCACTACGCCGCCGATGCCCAGATAAAACCCGAGTTGGAGCACCTTTTCCGCCCAATCGAGGCTTAAGTTGAATGCGTGCCATACGCCTGGAGGATTTGGTGCCATGCCGGATTCGATCCAGTTCCTCAGCACGCTGTAGAGGTCGTCTTCCGACTCACGGTTGTGCAGTATCACGGGGCGACCGAGCTCCGAGGCTATCCCCAGTTGTTCTTCCAGAGCGGCTATCTGCGTTTTGTGATCTACTCTGTCCCGGTAGTAGTCGAGGCCGATTTCGCCGATGGCGACGACTTTCGGCTCGGATGCCAATGTGCGGAGTTCGTCCCACATGGATTGGTCGCACTGGCTGCAGTCGTTCGGGTGGACTCCGACGGCGGCGTAGATTTCGGCGTGGGATCGGGAGAGAGCTATAGCCTGTCTGGAGGTTGGCACATCGATGGCCGGGGTCACTATGAGCCTGACCCCGGCCTGGATTGCCCTTTCGATGACCTCTTCCCTGTCCTCGTCGAACCAGTCGAAATAGAGGTGGCAGTGGGTATCGGCGAGAACCGGTTGGTTCATTTGGCGTAGTTCTCGAGCCCGGCCAGCTTCAACCCCTCGTGGAGGATTTCCTGTACCAGATCTTTTCTGGTGGTTTCAGTGTAGATCCGGATGATCGGCTCGGTCCCGGAGAACCGCACCAGGAGCCAGCCGCCGTCTTCCATGAGGAATTTGTATCCATCCAGCGTTTCTATGCCGGTGACTTTCAGGCCTGCGATTTTCTCCGGCCTCGCGGCGTCCATGCGTGCTTTCACTTCCGGGCGCCTTTCGTTGGGGAACCGGATATCTATCCTGCTGTAGTAGTGGGGCCCGACGAGCTCGAAGAGTTTCTCCACCAACTGGGAGACGCTCTTTCCGGTCGAAAGCATGAAATCGAGCATGTAGAGGCCCGCAAGTATGCCGTCACGCTCCGGTACGTTGCCGCGGAAAGCGAATCCTCCGCTTTCCTCCCCGCCGATCATGGCGTCGACTTCTTCCATTTTCGGTGCCACGTATTTGAACCCGACGCCGGTTTCGTAGACCGGCACGCCGTAGATTTCGCCGAGCTTGTTGAGCATGGAGGTGGTGGAGAGGGTCTTCACGATGGGGCCGCGTTCTCCGCGGATTTCGAGCATGTAGTAGGCAAGCAGCCCGTAGACCCTGAGCTGGTCGACGAATTCGCCGTTTTCGTCGATGATCCCGATCCTGTCGGCATCTCCGTCGTTGACGATGCCAATATCCGCTCCAACTTCCTTGACTTTAGCCATCGCCGAGTTGATGTTGGGCGGGATCGGTTCGGGGCGCTTCATGTCCGGGAAGATAGGGTTGCGCTCGTAGTGGATTGGGAAGAACTGGTTCGTGCCCCCGCCGATGGTTTTCTGATCGAACCATCCGATCCCGTTCCCCCACATCGGGTCGAGCACGATCTTCAGCCCAGCATTTCGGAGCTTTTCCAGGTCGACTAAGTCTTTCAGGTGCTCCACGTACCTGGGGGCGGCGTCGAAATATTCGATCGCGCCGCTTTCGAGTCCCTCCTGCAGGGGGATGCGTTTCACGTCTTTCGGGTCGGGTGGAAT
>JALWAP010000163.1:1603-2710 GCA_027016315.1 Anaerolineae bacterium
ACCTTGAACCCGTTGTCGGAGGGTGGGTTGTGGCTTGCGGTGATGTTTACCGCTCCCACGGCGTCGTACGCGACCACGCTGTAGGAGATGACAGGCGTTGGGGTAGGGCCGTCGGTCAGCAGGACGTGGAAGCCGTTTCCGGCAAGCACCTCCGCCGCTGCAGCAGCGAAGTCTTCCGATGCGAATCTTCTATCGTGCCCGACCACGACTCTCTTCCCCGAGCCCTCGTGTTTCTTCAGATATTCGGCGAAGCCTTGCGCACACCTGCGCACGCTGGCGAAGGTGTAATCCTCAGCGATTTTGCCTCTCCATCCATCGGTTCCGAATTTGATGTCGCTCATATGCGTTCCTCCATGTCGAGTAGTATTGGACTGCAGTTCGATGTTGGTGTCACAGCTTGTACTTTTTCTTCAAGGTTTCCATATCGGCGTCGACCATCATCTGGATCAGCTCTTCGAAACTGACCTTTGGCTCCCAGCCGAGTATCCTGCGCGCTTTGCTGGAGTCTCCAACGAGCTGGTCGACTTCCGCCGGGCGGTAGAATTTGGGGTCGGTAACGACGTACTTCTTGTAGTCGAGCCCGAGGTAGCCGAACGCCACTTCGCACAGTTCCCTGACGGAATGGGTATGGCCTGTAGCGATGACGTAATCCTCCGGGTGATCCTGCTGGAGCATCATCCACATGGCCCGGACGTAGTCGCCAGCGTATCCCCAGTCCCGTTTGGCTTCCAGGTTCCCCAGACGGAGTTCGTTGGCAAGTCCGAGTTTGATCTTCGCTGCCCCGTAGGTGACTTTGTGTGTGACGAATTCCAGTCCCCGGCGGGGAGACTCGTGGTTGAACAGGATGCCGGAGACCGCAAAAAGCCCGTAGCTTTCCCTGTAATTGACAGTGATCCAGTGCCCGTACACCTTTGCGACCCCGTAAGGGCTGCGAGGGTAGAATGGCGTCGTTTCTTTTTGCGGGACTTCCCTGACCTTACCGAACATCTCGCTGCTGGAGGCCTGGTAGAACCGGATTTCCGGATCGACCATGCGGACGGCCTCCAACACCCTCGTCACGCCCAGGGCTGTGAATTCCCCTGTGAGCACCGGCTGCTTCCACGAAGT
>JALWAP010000164.1 GCA_027016315.1 Anaerolineae bacterium
CCTCCGCTTATCTGGTGCGGGTACAGGTTGTAGTAGCGCTCCGGAGGCGTAAGCCCAACCTTCTCGAGGATGTCCAGCACCCGATCCCTCAGCTCATTGCCGCTGGCGATCTTGTGGATCTCCAGCGCGTGCCCGACCGATTTTCCAATGGTCATCCTCGGGTTCAGGGACGCATACGGATCCTGGAAGATTATCTGCATCCTCCGACGGAGCTTTCGCATCTCCTTGGCCGGGAGATGGGTTATATCCTCCCCGTCGAAAACTATCTGCCCGTCGGTGGGCTCTATCAGCCTCAGGACGAGCCTGCCCGTGGTGGTCTTGCCGCTCCCGCTTTCACCGGCAAGGCCGAAAACCTCTCCCCGCTTGATCTCGAAGCTAACGCCATCGACAGCCCTGACGTAATCTTTCTGCTTGGTGAACAAAGCATCGAGAAAGTTCGTCTGGACCGGGAACCATTTCTTGAGGTCTTTGACTTCCACGAGGTTGTCAGGCATAAGCTCCCTCTCTCGTCTCCTGGGAGGTTTCTTTCTCGGCATGGAGCCAGCAGGCCGTCCACCTTCCCGGCTCCACTTCCACCAACGGAGGCTCTTTCTGGCTGCAGATATCCATGGCGTACGGACAACGCGGGTGGAACCTGCACCCGGTCGGTGGGTGCAAGAGGTCCGGAGGCTGGCCTTCCATGATCTTGAGTTCTTTGTCGAGCTTTATGTTCGGCACAGAACTGAGCAGAGCTTCCGTGTATGGATGCAACGGCTCCTCGAATAACTTCATCACATCGGCAAGCTCGACCAGCTTACCGGCGTACATCACGGCAACTCTGTCCGCAAGCTCGGCGACGATGCCGATGTTGTGGGTTATCAGGATCAAAGTCATGTTGTACTTGTGGCGCAGATCCTTCAACAAGTCCAGGAACTGCGCCTCCACGAGCACGTCGAGAGACGTGGTAGGCTCGTCCGCAACAATCAGTTCGGCGTTGAGGGCCAGCGCAAGCCCGATCATCACCCGCTGGCGCATCCCGCCGCTGAGCTGGTGGGGGTAATCGTGGAGCCTGTCCCTGGCTATCCCCAGCAGGTCGAACAGCTCCGCAGCCCTTTCGACCGCTTCTTCCCTGGAAACGTGCTTCTCGTGCGCTTTTATGCTCTCGACGAAATGGTCGTCGATCCGCTGCAGCGGGTCGAGGGAGGTCATCGGATCCTGGAAGATCATGGAGATGTGCGCCCCGCGCAGCTCACGCATTTCGTTTTCCGAAATCTTCAGGATGTCCTGGCCGTGGAAGATGATCTGCCCTCCGGTGATCTTGCCCGGGCTTCTCACCAGGCGGAGGAGTGCCACCCCCAATGTGGACTTGCCGCAGCCGGACTCGCCCACCAGCCCAACCACTTCCCCTTCGAAGATGTCGAGGCTGACGTCCTCCACCGCCCGCACTTCCCCGGCGCGGGTGTAGTAGGTTACCTCCAGGTTCTTCACACTCAACAAAGGTTCTCTGTTCGATTTCGTTTGCATTGTCCCTCGGTACCGTTCGGATGTGGGGCTGGGGCGCGACGCTCGTGCCCCAGTCTCATCAAAGTTCTCTCAATCTCGGGTTCATTATCTCGCCAAGCCCTTCACCGAGCAGGCTGAAGCCCAAAGCCACGATGGCTATCATCATGCCCGGGAACGTGATCGGCCACCAGTATCCTCTGGGCAGATACGCCCTGCCCTTGTTCAAATCGAACCCCCAATCCGGCGTGGGCGGCGGAAGCCCCAGTCCCAGGAAGCTCAAACCGGCCTCCGTCAGAATCGAGTCCGCTATGTTCAGCGAGAACACCACCACGATGGAAGGAACCACGTTGGGGAAGATGTAATCCTTCAAGATCATCCACCCCACCGCTCCAAGGCTCTTGGCAGCCTCCACGTAGAGCTCTTCCTTGACCGAAAGCACCTGCCCTCGGGTGATCCTGAAGTACGTCGGGATGTACACCACCGAAATTGCAATGGCGATGTTCAAAATCCCAGGTCCCAACATGGCCGCCATCGCGATGGCAAGGATCAGGCCGGGGAAGGAGTAGACGCTGTCCATAATCAGCGAAAGCGTCCGATCGAGGATGCCGCCCGTGTATCCCGAAACAAGGCCAAGCGGAACCCCAACTGCCATGGAGAAAAGCGCGGAAAGGATCGCCACCAGCAGTATTCCCCTTGCGCCCCAGACGATCCGGCTCCAAATGTCTCGCCCAAGGTTGTCCGTGCCCATCAGGTAGGTCTTCCCGAAAGGCTTTCCGACGACCTTGATCTTCCCATCGAACTGAGCCAGTTCTTTCTTGTCCTTCACGTCCACAAGCGCCGCCGCAACCCTGCCGGAGACAAGGGCTTTCAACGCTTTCTCCACGCTGGGGTAGTAGTAAACTTTCGCTTTGAGCTTCTTGCCACGGAAAGCAGCGGTGGAGCGCGCCAGCGCAGAAACCTTTTTCCCTTTTAGCTCCTCCGGCGACCGAATCGTGCTATCCGGTCTGGTCACGAGCAGAACCTTGCCGCCTCCGGGGGGGACGAAAGCCCCACCTGCAGGCTTCGTCGGGTCGTACGGAGAAAGGAGCGGCGCCAGGATCGTCCCCATTATAACCACGAAAAGGATTATCCCACCGGCGACGGTGATGTACCACTCGCTCCCGTACCATTTCCTTCCGCGCAGAAATGCCGCAAGGAGCCCTACCTGTTCGAAATCGTTCATAGGTGCGATTGTCCCTTCGTCAGTATCGGATTCGAGGATCGAGGTACGAGTACAGGATGTCCACCGACAGGCTCACCAGCGCCACAAGCAAAGCGAAGAACGCCACCGTACCCTGGATGGATGGGAAATCCCTGTAGCCGATGCGGTCTACCAGGAATCGCCCGAGCCCGGGCCAGGAGAACGTAGACTCAGTCAGTACGGCTCCGGCCAGCAGCAGGGCGAACTGCAATCCCATCATCGTGAGAATCGGGATGAAAGCGTTCTTCAAGGCGTGCTTCACGACCACCTGCCTTTCCGGAATGCCGCGTGCCCTCGCAGCGGTGACGAAATCCTGCCGCAGGGCATCGAGCATGTTCGATCGGGTCAACCGGGTGAAAATGCCGGATAGGTAAAGCCCCAGAGTCACCGATGGCAGGATGATGTGTTTCAGCGCGTTCCAAAAGCTCCGCCAGTTACCAGTTACGGCGGCGTCGAACAGGTACATCCCAGTAATGTGCTTGGGCACGAAAGAAAGGTCGTCGACCCTACCGGCCACAGGCAACCAATGCAGGTAAACTCCGAAAACAAGCTGGAGCATGAGGCCGAGCCAGAAGACTGGAATTGCGTAGATTATGATGCTATAAAGCCTGAAAGTATAATCGATGGCGCTTCTACGTTTGTACGCGGCGTAAGCCCCTGTGGATATGCCTACCAGAGCTGTTATGAGCATAGAAACAATGGAAAGCTCCAGGGTTGCGGGAAACTTCTCTTTCAAGTCCTCGGCTACCGGCCTGCCCTTGACCGGGGCAAGGGAGGTTCCCAGGTGCCCCTGGGCCAGGTCGGCTATGTAATCCACGTACTGGACAATGAGAGGTTTGTCAAGCCCCATCTCATGGCGGAGCTGATCGAGGTAAGCTTTCGGCGTGCCCGGTCTCATCATGGCCAATACGGGGTCGCCGGGCATCACGCGAAGGATCAGGAAAACCAGAGTTACCAGGATGAAAAGCATGGGGATCGTCAGCAAAACTCTGGTGATGATGTATGAGCGAAGCGACATAAGAGCTTTTACCCCCGGATGTTGCTACAGGGGCGACCATTAAGGCCGCCCCTGTGCGTAAAGCTTACTTGTCGAGCAAGAAGTAGTGGAAGAGCATGTTGGGATCGAGGACGATGCCCTTGATGTTCTTCTGCGCCACTACCGTCAGCTTGCCCTGGGTCAGAGGAATGGTCGGGACATCTTCCGCCCAAAGCTTCTGGATCTGGACGTAGATCTCCTTGCGGGCATCGCTGCGGAGATCCTTGGCCGCACGGCCTTTCTTCAACAGCTCATCCATCTTCGGATTGCTGTAGAAGATGCCCATGTCGTCGGATGCACTCGACTCGGCGAAAGGCGCAGTGTAGTCATCCGGGTCCAGATAGTCAGGATACCACCCGAGCAACCAGACTGGCATGCTGCCAGCGTTCATGTACTCTTTGTAGGTCGACCACTCGGCGCTCTGGAGCTTGACCTTGATCATGCCGGTCTCCTCCAGGGAATCCTTCAGGACAGAAGCCACATCGGATTCCGTTGGGCCGTAGTGCGTCGGCGTCCACCAGAGGTCCATCTTCAACGGGTTGCTCGCGCTGAACCCGGCTTCTTTCAGGAGCTTCTTGGCCAGCTCCAGGTTCCGCTCGCCGTACTTGTCCTTGAACGCATCGATATGGCTCCACATGCCCATGGGGACCATGGAGTAGAGCGGCTGATGCGTGCCCATGAACGCCTGATTGGCAATCGCATCCCTATCCACTGCAGCCGCAATGGCCTGGCGCACTTTCACGTTGTCGAACGGCTTGGTCTTGACGTTGAAGCAGATGTAGCGGATCAGGGAGCCAGGCCCGTTCACGACCTGAAGCTTGGGGTTCTTCTTCAGATCCTCGTAGTCGGACGGGTTCAGCTTCTTGGTGGCCACGTCGATTTCGCCGTTCTCCAGAGCCAACCGCATGGTGGTCGGATCGGAGAAGTACTTGATCACGATGTGCTTGACTTTCGGAGCGAAGTCGCCTTTGTAGCCGTCGTAGGCCTCCAGGTCCATCTCCTGATCACGTGCCCACTTCGTGATCTTGTAAGGCCCGTAGCCACCGCAAGTGCTATCCTGATCGATTTTGTCGGCATCGTAGCAGTTGGGGCTGATCGGGCTGTAAGGAGCCGTGGCAACCAACAGTGGGAAGTAGTTGACCGGCTCTTTCAGGTAGAATTTGACCGTGTAATCATCGACCGCTTCTACGTGATCCACGAAAGAGGTCACCAGCCAGTTAGGATCGCCCTTGAGCCTGATGACACGATCGATGGACCATTTGACCGCCTTGGCATCTACAGGGGTGCCATCCGGGAACTTCAGACCTTTGCGAAGCTTGAAGGTGTAAACCTTGCCATCTTCGCTGACTTCAGGCATTGACTCCGCGATACCAGGCTCCAAATCGGTGGTGCCGGGCTTGTAGTGCAGCAGGGTGTCCATGGTGTTGTGATGGATTTCCCAGGTGTGGAAATCGTAGGAGTCAGCCGGATCGAGCACCGTGACCTTGTCGGTGGTGCCAATGATGATGGTCTCATCCTTCGGCGCCGCAGCGGCCGGAGTCTCTTCCTCCTTGAGCTGCTGAGGCAGTTCCTTCGGATTGACCTTGAACCACTTGGCGTAGATCTTGTCCAGCGTCCCGTTTTCCTTGAGAACTTTCAACCCGGCGTTGATGGGCTCCACCAGCTTGCTTCCCTTCGGGAAGACGATGCCCAGGTCCTCGCTGGTGAACGGTTTACCGGCGATCTTCAGCTTGCCCTTGTAGATCGCCATGAACCCTTCGGCGGCAGGTTGGTCGATGATTACCGCATCGACATCACCGTTGACCAGAGCCACCACGGCCAGATCGAACGTGTCGTAGCGCTGCACGTTCTTATCGCCGACGAGCTTCGTGGCGGTATCGTCGTTGGTGGTACCGGTCTGCACGCCGACTTTGAAGCCGCCTTTCTTCAGATCATCTACGCTCTTGATCCTGGTTTCGTCAGCGCGCACAAGGACGACCTGCCCGTAGTGCATGTACGGGATGGAGAAGTCCATCGTCTTCTGGCGCTCTGGCGTGATCGTAACGCCCGAAACCACCATGTCGAACTGCCCTGCCTGCAATGCCGCAAAGATGCCATCCCATGCCGTTGGGATGATCTTGGGCTTGAAGTTGAGCAGCTTCGCAAGAGCGTTGATCATGTCGATGTCGTAACCGACGATGTTCTTGTTCTTGTCGAAATACTCAAACGGGGGATAGGTAGTGTCGCTGCCGATCCTGAGGACTTTTCCACCGAGGTCCGGCAACTTCGCCTGAGCCTTCGTAGGCGCAGGAGCCTTGGTTGGTGCCGGAGCTTTCGTCGGCGCCGGAGCTTTGGTTGGAGCCGGCGGCTTGGTCGGCACCGCGGTAGGCGTTGCCTTTGGTCCACATGCAGCCAACGCACTAAGCAACATGATGGAGACGATAAGGATACTCAACCACTTATTCCGCTTCATAAGTCTCCTCCTCTACACGGAATGAATTTTTGTTTTCCCTGCTTTGGAACCTGGGAGCCCAACCCCCTGAGGTTTTAGGGCTATATCACCTCCTTTTTTAAGCACATTTCGTATGATTTAGTTTGCCCGATATCAACAGACTGACGAAACTTATTATACTCTCGAGGGAATGAAGTGTCAAAGGAATCCAGAAAGTGCGCCAGGAGATCGTTACCACCTTGTGAAAGGTATATTGGACAAGACTGACCCTCCTCTGGAGAATTTATCGGAAGCAAATCACCGGAAGGAGGGTCAGCTATGCCAGACCTGGCTTATGGAAAAGTATACGTCACTAACTTCCGTCATCCCTCGGCGTGTTGACTCCCAACGCTTGTCCCCTATTTTTGGAAGTGGTACACTCAATCTGTCCCTGGCACGGGGATGTGTCGAGAAAACTCTTTGGAGGTGCTGTCGATGTCGACGAGAAAAGTTGTCATCATGGGTGCAGCAGGACGGGATTTTCACAACTTCAATGTCTATTTCCGTAACAACGAAGCCTACCGCGTGGTAGCGTTTACGGCAACGCAGATACCAAACATAGAAGGAAGGCTATATCCACCGCAGCTTGCAGGCCCGCTCTACCCCGAAGGAATACCCATCTACCCCGAATCCGAACTGACGAAAATCATCCGAGAAAATGACGTCGATTTGGTCGTGTTCTCCTACTCTGACGTTTCACATGAGTACGTCATGCACAAAGGGGCGGAAGCCATGGCTGCCGGAGCGGATTTCATGATGATGGGCGGAAAATCCACCATGCTCGAATCCAAGAAACCTGTGCTCGCCGTTTGCGCCGTCAGAACCGGCAGCGGCAAGAGCCAGACTTCCAGATACGTCGCCACCTATCTCCGCAACAAAGGCCTGAAAGTCGTTGCCATAAGGCATCCTATGCCCTACGGCGACTTGGTGAAGCAAGAGGTCCAACGGTTCGCCACCTACGAGGACCTGGACAGGTACGATTGCACGATCGAGGAAAGGGAGGAATACGAGCCTCACCTCGATCGCGGCGTGATAGTGTATGCTGGCGTAGATTACGAAAAGATCCTGCGGCAAGCAGAAGAAGAAGCTGACGTGATATTGTGGGACGGCGGGAACAACGATCTGCCGTTCTACAGGCCGGACCTGCACATCGTCGTGGCAGACCCACACAGGCCCGGACACGAAACCACTTACTACCCCGGCGAGACCAATTTCAGGATGGCGGACGTGATCATCATCAACAAAGTCGACACGGCTTCCCCGGAGGCAGTGCTGGAAATCAGGGAAAGCGCCCGGAAGGTGAACCCGGACGCGACCATCGTGGAAGCGGCGTCCCCAATTTTCGTGGAGAATCCGGCGGCCATCAAGGGGAAGAAAGTGCTCGTGGTGGAAGACGGCCCGACGCTGACCCACGGCGGAATGGCGTATGGGGCGGGATGGGTAGCAGCCCGCAGGTTCGGAGCGGCCGAGATCATCGATCCGAGGCCATATGCGGTCGGTTCGATCAAAGCGACTTACGAAAAGTACCCCTCCACAGGCCCGGTTCTGCCAGCCATGGGCTACGGGGAGAAACAGATAAAGGAGCTGGAGGAGACCATCAACCGATCCCCGGCGGAGTTGGTGATCATCGGCACTCCCATCGACCTGAGAAAACTGATCCATATGAATGTGCCGTCCGACAGGGTTCGCTACGAACTGGAGGTGATAGGCCAGCCCTCACTCGACAAGATCATCGGCGACTGGCTTGAGAAGATCTCTTGGATATCCACGTCATCAAATAGGTCCTAGAGAAAGCATGGAGGCGCCTGGAGGCGATATGAGCCAGCGCCTCCGACTACCGCTATCTACCGTACACATCGAACTCACGGCGGGCGCTGGCAAGAACCTCACCGTCAGGGCCCAGGGCTTCCACCCGCAGGACGTGGTGGCCTTCCGTGAGCTGCCACCATGCCTGCCACGGCTCTCGGTGCGCCGTTCCAACGAGCACCCCGTCCACGTAGAACCGCATCTCCGAGACCGCCGCGTTCGTCGAAGCAAGGAGCCTGATCTGCTGTTCTGAAGCGGGCGCGGAGTGCGAATAGATGTAGCTCTCGGCTTCGTCCGGGGAAAGGATCACCAGGGACGCACGGGTGTCCTCCTCCGGAGGCGGCTGAGGGAATCCATGCTTCTCCCCCCAAAGCCTCGCTTCCGGCGGAAGAACACGAAACAGCTTCTCCTCCACGTATTGCGGAGGCGTGTCGGGCGACGCCCTGAGGCCGGTTCTGATGTCGATCGGGATCATACGCCACTGGTCGTCCTTTTTCTTGGGCTCCGTGCCTTCGATGAACCACTCCATCCGCTGGTGCGGGCAAAGTGGGGTGGCCAGCAAGCCAGAATCGGAGCAGATGCGCACCCGCACCAACCCGGGCGGGCGGGTGAAGGGAGTTGGGGGCGTGTTTCGCAACGCCTGCATCATGAAATCGTGCCAGATCGGCCCGGCACCGCTAATCCCGCTGACATCCTGCATCGGTGCGTTGTTCGCGTTCCCGACCCAGACCCCTGCGACCAGGTCCGGCGTGTAACCTATCGTCCAGTTATCGCGCCAGTCCGCCGTAGTGCCGGTCTTCGCAGCCGCAGGCCTCGGGAGGTACAGCG